>NZ_JAMYMO010000054.1:0-28924 GCF_040318575.1 Mesorhizobium sp. M1088
AGCCCCTCGAAGCCTTCAGTGGCGAAGCGCTCCTGCCAGCGCCACACGCAGGTCTTGGACTTGCCGGTCCGCCGCATGACTTCGATCGTGCCGGCGCCGTCGGCGCTCAACAACACGATCTCGGCGCGCCAAACGTGCTTCTGCGGGCTGTTACAGTCTTTGACCAAGGCAAGCAAACGCCGATGGTCAGAAGGCGAGACGGTGAAGGAGATTCCTGTGCAAAAGGGAATCCCGGTCCGGACTCTTATGTCAGGCAGGAACCACTAGCAGGCTTCTCTGATTGGGGTCGTTAATCAAGCTCCTCCTGATTTTTTTCCGGACCATGTCGCCCCGCGGGTCACTCGCTTCTCTTCGCCGTCGACGTTAAGCCGCCGCATGATGGGGTCAGTAGAGCGAGGCCTCTCAATCTGTTGAACGACCTTGGGAGAGTTCGTCCCAGGATCGTGCCTGCTAACGAGATCGCCTTGCCCATCGTCCCCACGGGAACGATCCGGATCACGCCCCTTCGGGCGGAATCAACTCCTCCTTCGTTGGTCCGTTATCCCGTATTTCATGCCGATATGGGGCCGGGTGCCTTGCCGAAGCGGAATTCTGTCGCATGGCTCCACATGCGATGCAGGATGACAGCGAGCTTGCGAGCAACAGCAACTCGGGCTGGCTCGACCATTTCTTGCTGAGCACAAGCAGAGAATGAGCCGCCTCATAGAGGGCCGTGCGGGCGAGCTCGTCACCGCATCGGCTACCTTGCCCGAATGTCCGTCTCGCCAGATTGATAGCGTGCCGGGGTCAGACCCAAATGCGCTCCGACATCCCTCGATCGGCGAAAGCGGTCCGGCTGATCGACCGTGGCACGAAAGGCGAGCGCGGTGATGGGTCCCACACCGGGCACGGACATGAGGCGCCGGCAGACTTGGTCCTTGAGGGCGATATTGAAGACCTGCTTTGTCAGTCGCCCTAACTCGCGCAACATCGTTGCCACGATCGCCAGAAGCGGCTCGACAAGCGCCATGATGACCGTATCTGCGCCAATCAGTTCGCGCACGCGATGGGCGAAAGCTGCGCGGCCTGGAGTGCCGAGCTTGATGCCGGCCTCCCGCAGAATCGCCCTGACGACACTTTCGATCGTCCGCATTTCATTGAGGACCGTGCGTCGCGCAACAAGGAGAGATCGCCAGAGCCGACACTGCGGGCGCTTCACATGCACCTGCCGATACCAGCCGGTGCGCATGATCTGCGCCAAGGCGCGGGCGTCGTTGCGATCGGTTTTGTTCGGCATCGTTTTCATCGCCGCGTTGGCCTGCCGGGTCTCGATGCAGATCGCCGGCAATCCTTCGGCGCTAATACCGTCATAAAGCCAGGCTGTCAGCGAACAGGCTTCGAGCCCGATGCGCTCCAGCGGCAGATCGATTTTCCGCTGGCTTCATAAAGCGCCCTCGGCTCACTCGCCGCCCGCCCTTCCTTCACGATCCGGCCGCTCTCGTCGACGACACAGATCGCGGTCTCTTCCAAAGACACGTCAAGTCCGGCAAAATACTTCATGGCTGCTCCTCCTGATGTTTGTGGCGATCTACATCGACCACGTTCTCACATCTCGACAGGACATTTGGCTCGGGCGAGAACCCAATCACCCCATCTGTTGAAGAAGTCTGGCGCGCTCGCAGACGAAGCCTGAGTCGTCGACATTGTCGGTGTAGAGATGACGCACGGCTTCGTCTCCTTGCCTTCACCCTTGCGATGGCATCAGCATCAGATGGCGCAATGGATGGGCGTCGAGGAGCGGGTCGCACGATTGACGGCGGTGGTGAAGATGCTGGAGCCGGCGCGCTTCGGCGCCCGCTACGAAGGTTGCGGACCGGCGCGCTGACCGAGGAACAGCACGCTCTGGCCTTCGACGAGATCGAAACGGGCGTGGCGGCCATCGAAGGGCCTATGGACAAGTCTGCGGTCGGCTCGAAAGCGAAGCGCGCCCCACATCCTCGCAAAGGCTTTGCGGTCCATTTCGAACGGGTCGAGATCCTTGAGGCGGTTCCGAACCGGCCGGCTGCAAGCCCGCAGCGTCCACGGCGGCGCTGGTGGCGGAAGCGTAGGCGCGGCTTACCGTTGCACGAATCAAGCGGCAAGGGGGCGAGAAATCTTAGATTTCGGACCATGTCGCGTCTTTGAGGCGGCTCTTTTAGTCCTGATAGTGCGCACCGGCCAAGCGCTTCGGCTATAATCTTGGGTTTCGAGCTGTAACTCGCGACTGACGCTTGAAGTCCGGTGCAGAAGCACGTTAAGGAGGCGTCACGAGTTACTGGGGTTCGCACTGGTCGTGGAACTGGGCGCTGCTTCATCGCTGTCGAAATAGGAGAGCGCCGTATGTTCTGTCCAGAATCCAACGGCAAGGTCGCGCTGTTGACCGGAGTTACCGGCCAGGACGGTAGCTACTTGGCAGAGCTCTTGCTGAGCAAGGGCTATGTAGTGCATGGGATTAAGCGGCGTACCTCGCTTTTTAATACCGCCCGGATAGACAATCTATTTGACGGCTTCGCAGGCCAATCCGGCCGCTTCATCCTACACCATGGCGATATGACTGATTCATCCAGTCTGACACATATCATCCAGCAGGTTAAGCCTGATGAGCTCTACAACCTCGCCGCTCAGAGCCACGTGGCGGTTTCGTTTGAGGAGCCCGAATACACCGCGAACTCGGATGCATTGGGCACCTTGCGACTGCTGGAAGCGATCCGCATCCTCGGGCTTTCTGACAAGACGCGATTCTACCAGGCGTCCACCTCGGAACTTTATGGCTTAGTTCAGGAAGTGCCGCAGCGTGAGACGACACCTTTCTATCCTCGCAGCCCCTATGGTGTCGCGAAGCTGTATGCCTATTGGATCACTGTAAATTATCGGGAAGCGTATGGACTGTATGCCTGCAACGGGATCCTATTCAATCATGAGTCGCCTTTACGCGGTGAGACGTTCGTAACGCGTAAAATCACGCGTGCGCTGGCGCGCATCAAACTGGGCGTCCAGTCGGACTTGCACCTCGGCAATCTTGATGCGCGACGCGACTGGGGTCACGCGCGCGACTATGTGGAAATGCAATGGTTGATGCTACAGCAGCCAACCGCAGAAGATTTTGTCATCGCTACGGGCTTGCAGTATAGTGTGCGCGACTTTGTCAATGCTGCGGCCCGGGTGCTTGGCATGCGCATCCGATGGGAAGGCGAGGGTATCGACGAGAAGGGGGTGGCCGATAACGGCCGCGCCATTATCAGGGTTGATCCACGCTATTTTCGCCCGACCGAAGTTGAGTCGTTGCTTGGCGACGCGACGAAGGCACATGCCAAACTTGGGTGGAAGGCCAAAACCTCGTTCGAGGCGTTGGTCGAAGAAATGACATTAAGCGATCTGCATGCCGTCGAACTCTTGGTTAAATCAAATCAGCTTAGCCAAAGCTGAGTGCAACCTGGCCCGCACGCCCCTTTTGCTGATTTCGTATGCAGCTTAACGGAGTTGGGTAGGCTTCGACGGTGTGTCGAACCGCGGTTGTTGGCACCGATTATACGAAATGCCTGACGCCGCCCATTGTTGCGGGCAGGCCCCAGGGTTCCGCATCGAGGCATCAAACGCCATTTGGCCGGCCGAGGGATCGCCACCGGAATTCACTACCGACAAGGGGCTCCTTTCAGTCGGCAGCGAATCTCTCAAGCGAACTGTGTTCTGCAGAGCACGCTTTAACCAAATAAATATCTCGCATGTGCGAAATGGGTTGGCATCAAAACGAAAAACTGTTACGCGCTCAGGTGTACCTTGAATTAGGGCTGAGTAAAACGCGGACAGATAAAGGGATTGACGGATGAACCTTATTTTCAAAAGTGCCTTGGCCGGGTGCGTGGCGTTGATCGGTTTGGGCCCTGTCTCATCTTACGCGCAAGACGGCGCCTGCACATGTGCGACGGCGTATCGCGGGGGGGCAAATCCCATCGGTTCGATCAGTGGCGCCAAGGGGGACGTGATGGTTTCTCAAAGTGCCGGGTATGGCCCTGCCAAGCCAGGCAGTGGTCTGGATTTTGGCAGCCGCGTTGTTGTAGGTGCTAAGGGAATGGCCTCCGTCAATGTCGGCGGTTGTAGTTTGGATGTCCCGGCCAATTCAAGCCTCGATATTTCTCGTGTCGAGAATAAGATATGCCTCAACATCGTGGGTTCTGAGCAGACGGCGGCCACTGACTCGTCAGGCACTAATAAGGATCTTACGCCGCTGCTCATCTTTGGCGGTATGGCTGGGGCGGCTGGCATTCTTGCTGCGACGCAGGACGACAACAACGGCGTGAGTCGATAGTAGGCGTCAGGCAGGGTGACGGCAGCTGAGGCGTCTGTCTCTGCTGTATCGGCTCTGTTGGTGCCTTGAATGTAGCAGGCGGCGCCGATTATGGCCTGCGTCTTTCATGGATTTGATAAATGCGTCATTCGCCATCGCGCGGGCGGCGCATTTGTCCATTACTGCGGCGCGGTTGCTACTTGGCCTCGGTCTGGCCAGAAAAGCCAATGATCGATCTGCATTCCCATATCCTGCCCGGTCTCGACGACGGCTCGCCTAATCTTGCTGAATCGCTGGAGATGGCGCGACTGGCTGTGGCTGATGGAACGACTCATATGGCGTGCACGCCGCATGTAACGCCGGGTGTGTACGAAAACAGAACGACGAACATAGTTCGGGCGGTCCAGGCATTGGATCAGGCCCTGCATCACGCCGCCATACCACTGGCTCTTTACGTTGGTGCCGATATCCATATTGCGCTGGATCTTCCAGACCAGTTGGCGCTCGGCAGTGTGCCCACTTTGAACAGGTCCCGCTATTTCTTGTTCGAGCCGCCGCATCATGTTTTACCGCCAAGAATGGAAGATCTCGCTCTACGCCTCATAAACGCCGGTTTCATCCCGATCCTTACTCATCCCGAGCGTCTGACCTGGATCAAGACAAATTATGACGTTGTCGAGAGGTTGAATGCGGCGGGTTGCCTTATCCAGCTTACAGCAGATTCGATTGTTGGTGCTTTTGGGCGCACGGCGCTTTACTATTCGGAAAAGCTGATCGACGAGGGCAGAGTGGATATTATCGCGTCGGATACTCATAGCGCCACCCGTCGGCGCCCCGGGCTTTCGCAAGCGGTTGCCGCTGCCGCGAAGCGGTGCGGCGAACACGAGGCCCGTAATATGGTATTGAGACGTCCAGGCGAAATATTGGCGAACCGGCATCTCGATCCAGTCGGAAGAGCACGCCCGAGCAAGCCAAACGCCCGTAACATTAGCCGCTTTGTAGGATTGGGACGGTTGTTCAAGGGCGGGGTAGAGTGATGGTCACTTTTTTTCATTTCACAGAAAATCCCATCGGCATGGTGTTCGTCGTTCTTGCTTCACTGACAATCTCGGCATGCACGAGCGCCTCGTCGACGACATCATCTTCGTCGAGTTCGGTAGATGCGCTGCAACTGACATCATCGTCGGCACCAATTTCAGGCGGCGGTGCCCTGCAGGTAGTAAAGGATCTGCCTGCGCCGCAAAACACTCAAAACGGCAGCGAGCAGCCTTTGTCGCCGAACGATGTGCTCGAGGTGAATGTGTTCCAGGTCGATAACTTGAATAGAACCGTTCAAGTGGATTCTGGTGGGCAAATTTCGCTTCCACTCATTGGAACCATTGCCGCGGCAGGAAAGACCGTCCGTCAGTTGGAGCAGGAAATCGAAACCGCCTATGGTGGTAAATACCTGCAGTCGCCCGACGTGACCATTTTGGTTAAGGAGTCGATAGGGCAGCGCATTACCGTCGATGGCGAAGTCGCCAGGGCCGGCATCTTCCCAGTATCGAGCAATTCTTCTCTCATCGATGCGATTGCCCTTGCTGGTGGGTTCAACAATGTTGGGGACGCAAAGAAGGTCTTTGTCTATCGCAATATCGGGCATAATACTTTGGTCGCTAATTACAATGTGGAGGAAATTCGTGCTGGCAAGAGCCGCAATCCACGCATCTACGGAGGCGACAAGATTGTCGTCTTCGCCTCAAAGTCGAAAATCGCGATGAACAACCTCAAGGATGCCCTCGGCATCGCATCGAGCGCGGCCCGAATTGCGGTGATCCCTTAAAGCGGCGATTTGCCGGCCAGAGTAAGAAAACTTAGGATTCCTTCCCTCCATGCTCGATCGCAATAGGCAACATCAACTTGCAGGTCCAGGACACGGCCAAGCCCTGTCCACCGATCAGTTTTATGACGGTGCCCAAAATTTCAGCAGCCCGTACGGTCGAGATTTTTCCGAACAGGACGAGGGCTTCAATCCACTCAAACTGCTCTTTTACGTCGTCCAGTACCGATGGCTAATCGTCATGATGGCTGCAGCCGGGCTTGTAGCCGGTGTGATCGTTACCATGATGCAGACGCCGAAATACCGGGCAACAACGCAATTAGAAGTGCTGGTTCCTTCGGCAAAGGTGTTTCAAGACATTGAGGTGGTGTCGGAAAACAGCGACATCAGAGCATTCCTGACAGCCCGTGAGAAGCTCAAAAGTCGCGCTTTAGCGCAGCGGGTGGTGTTCCAACTGGGACTTAGCGAAAGGCCCGACTTTCTGTTTCCCACACCGGACTTCTCCATCAGTAACATTGTCTATCGAGCTTTTGGAATTGCGAACTCCACCTCAATTCAAGAGAAAACGCCAGAGCAACGAGAGGCGATTGCGATTGGACGTGTTCTCAATGATTTGTCAGTCAATTTGGTGACCAACACGAGTCTGCTGTCTATCACTTTTGTCGATCAGAAGCCAAAATATGCAAGCGATGTAGCTAATCAGGTTGCTCAAAGCTTTATCGATCAACGCCTTGACCAGACTAGTGAGACGTCGGATCTCGCACGCCAATTTATCCAGGAACAGGTATTGCAGGTAAAGCAGAAACTGCAAAAATCCGAAGAGGAATTGGTCGCCTATGCAAAAGAAGCGGGAATCACTATAACTGGCGACGACAAATCCCTTATAGGATCAAACATTGAGGCGCTTAATAACGCGCTAGCGACGGCTATCCAGGAGCGTCTCGATGCCGGCCGGGCTGTAGAGCAGATAGACAAAGGTCGCGGAGCTAGCCTCGGCGCCGTGTTGGAGAGCGAAGGCCTGCAAAAGCTCAGCGAAAAATTATCCGACTTGACCAGCCAGTATCAACAGAAATTAGGTATTTTAAAGCCGGGTTTTCCGGAAATGCAGCAACTTCAAGCGCAGATCAGGGAGTTGCAACGTCTTTACAACAACGGCGTTTTTGCCATCACTGATTCGCTGAGATTAAAGTATCAGGAGGCGCAGAACAAGGAAGCGGATCTTAAGTCAAAGCTTGCTGAAATGGAAAGGCAGCAAACCATATTCAATGACAAGAATATTAAATACACTATCCTTAAGCGCGAAGTGGATTCGAATAGGTCGCAATACGATGGCTTGATTGCTAAGCTGAATGAGGTTGGCGTTAGCTCTGAACTTAAAACGCAAAGTGCTGCAATCGTGGATTTTGCTGCGCAGCCAGATCGCCCTTATTCTCCACGCCTAAGCAGCAACCTTGCTATGGCTTTAGTGCTTTTCATGGCTTTGGCAGCGTTTGCTATTTACATTATAGAGCTTTTGAACAATACGTTTACCTATCCTGAGCAGGTTGAAAAGGAATTGGGACTTGCGATCCTCGGCATCTTGCCCGCGGTGGATGACCGCGAATTCGCAGCCAGCATCGCCGACCAAAAATCCGGATTATCGGAGGCGTACCGTTCTCTGCGAACGTCGCTACAATTCTCAGGTGCGGAAGGCGCGCCGCGGTCGCTCTTAGTCACTAGCTCAGAGCCCTCGGAAGGAAAGTCGACCACTTCGTTCAAGCTCGGCCAGGATTTCGCTGCACTCGGTGCAAGAGTTCTCATTGTCGATGGCGATCTTCGAAAGCCGAACCTTCATCGCTTGTTCGGTCTTGATAACACGATTGGGCTTAGCAACCTCCTGACAAATACTGTGCGCAAGGAGGATCTGGCGAGCATCTTCAGGGCGACGAAATACCCTAACGTCACCGTTCTCACTTCTGGAACGATACCACCAAACCCCGCGGATCTACTCTCGTCGCCGAAGATGGCTTTGATCGTCACGAATCTCGGAAAGCGATTCGACCTTGTCGTAATCGACGCTCCGCCGATTGTCGGCCTCTCAGATGCGCCTATCCTCAGCCGGCTTGCTGAGGGTACGTTGATGGTCATCTCGACTAATCAGGTCACGCGCAAGTCGGCGAAGATGGCCTTAAAGCGCCTGCGAGCTGCTGGCGCAAATGTTGTCGGAGCTGCAATGTCAAAATTCGCGGTGAACAAGTTTGACTACAATTATGCGTACAAATATATGAACTATCAGTACTATAACTATGGCGCGAGTACTCCGAAGGTTGAGGGCAAAGTCGATGATGGACCGGGCCAGCCCGCTTACGCAAAATCTCCGGCTTTCAGGCGTTTGGTTCGTCGCATCCGTTCTAGTGTTGTTGGCTTCATCGATCGGGCTAAGTCGATTTCTTGAGACCGAAGCACCGGCCTTTTCTCTTGCGTTAGACCCGCTGAACGTGGATGCATCGATACGCGAGATCAGCAGCGATCTGAACGACCTGAATAACGTGCCTGATCTTCCTGCCTTGCTTGCGCAGGCTAGAGGCGCGCTTCGCTTTAATCTGGGCGACGCGCGTCTTTATAGCTTGATCGGCGAGATCAAATACCGGCAGGGCGAGAAAGAGGAGGCATATAAACTCTTCGATCAAGCCCGAAAACTTTCGAAGACCGAAATCCACGCACTCCAGAGGTCGATCGGCCACTCGATTGAACTGGGCGATTTCTCAAAGGCCGTTGGCGAGATCGACATATTGCTACGTCGATGGCCAGACCGATTTGCGGCTGTGGCCGACGGCCTTCCCACCATTCTTTCAAATCCCAACGGGTACAATGCGGTGCTGGCGGCCATCAGGGCGGAGGCGCCCTGGAGAGCCAGCCTGTTCGGTGCTCTTGCCAAGAGTTCCCAGGGGCTAGATTTCGCCAATCGGCTGTTGCTTGAGTTAACGGGATCAAGCGCACCGCCGAAGTCGAGCGAGTTGTCTGCTGTGATTGGCGGCTATATTGGGCAGAAGGAATATGAATCCGCCTATCGGCTGTTTCTTTTCAGCCTGTCGGATCAAGAGCGCATGTTGGGCGGGTACATTTTCAACAGCACTTTCGAACCTATTGTCGGCGGCACACCCTTCGATTGGCAGATCCGCGATCAATCGGGCTTGGAAGTTACGTTCACAACATCTCGTGAAGCGGCAGAGAGTGAAGCAGGGGCGACAGTCAGGTTCTTGAATACACCAGTCAAGAACACCGCTCTTCAGCAATATATCGAGTTGCCTCCTGGTTCATACAAAATTTCGTTAATTGCTACGGCAAGGGATCTGAAGCTTCCGAAAGAACTATTTTGGTCGATAAGGTGCGTGGATCCAGTCGGCGAAATAGCGCGATTTAAGGTCCCGGAGGGTACATATAATCGACAAAAATTGAGCCAGGATTTCTCCGTAGGCCCGGCTGCCTGTCCCATGCAGTTGCTGAGGTTGGAGACTGCCGCCATTGCCGAAAGCTGGAGATTTCGATATGTCGGTACGTTGATAATGCACAAACTGAGCATTGAGAGACTTCCATCTTGAACGATCGACCGTCAGAATGGGATAAATATCTCGTGGGGTCGGTGCTGTTTTTATCGCTGCTGATCGGCGGTGGTACTGCGAGCGGCCTCTATACGGATGCACTGATAGAGGTCACGGCGATTGTGTCGGCGGCCGCAGTCTTTTCGCAACCGTTTGGCAAGAGAATACCCGCTTCTCTTCTATGGCTCGTGATTTTCGCAGTGGCGTCGGTCGCCTTTCAGATCGTTCCGCTACCGCGGGCAATATTTGGTGGCTTGCGGCCGGAATTGTTGCGTGGGGATCCCTGGCTTGGAGGAACCCCCTATCGCTTTGTGAGTATCGGAGTCGGCCGGACGATCGAATGTCTGTTGTACTTGGTGGCGTCGGCCGCGTTTTTTTTGAGTGTATTACGGTTGCGCGCCGAGCAGGTCCAAGGCCTACTTCCATTCTTCTTCATGGGCGTGATCTGCAACGCCTTGGCAGCCGCAATTCAATATTCCCTTTCGAACGAGATTGCTATTGTCGGGTTATTGCCGTTTACGATCAACGCAGGATTGTTCGCAAATCAAAATCACTTTTCGGCGTTGCTGTTTATTTCTATACCCGTTGTCGTCTACTACGGTCTCTACCGTGGGCATCTCTTGTCTGGATCGCTGGGGCTCATCATGCTGCTTCTGCTGCTTTTGGCTGCTGGCTCCCGTGCCGGCGTTCTGCTCGGATTGACAGTCACTGTTTTGTCTGTGGTCTTTCTGTCAACCCGCTCCAAGATAAGCGGATTGAGCATCCTCGCAATTTTCATAGGGCTTTTGATCTATTCTATCGGGGCCTGGACGAAGATCGATGCAGATGTAATCGATCCAGCTTTCGGGCGAGGTGAATTTGCCCGCACCACAATCGAGGGCATCAAGGATAATTGGGCAACTGGCGTTGGGTTCGGGAATTTCCAAAAAGCATACCAAATTTACGAAAGGGAAAGCATGATTTTTAGCCGCTTCGTAAACCATGCCCACAATGACTATCTAGAAATAGCTTTCGAAGGCGGAACATCCGCTATTCTGTTAATGGTGTTTTACTTTATATCGCTTGTTGCCACCCTCGCGAGGAGCCGGCGAGATCCTCTTCAGAAGGCGGCTTTTCTTTCTGTGTCTTTTCTTCTCATTCATTCATTGGTCGATTATCCGCTGCGAACCGAGGCGCTGGCGATGACCTTTGCCTATATGAACGCGATCATCTTCCACAAAGGATTTGCGGAACGTTTGAGCCGGAAGAACGACGTGATCGAGATCGACCACAATGGCGACAAGCTGTTTGTTCCGATCGGAGCGTCGTCTTAAGTGTTAAAGGCGGGGAGGGGCATTCGTCGGATGCGATGAGTGTCACTGCCTAGGAGGCAGGCATCCATTGCTTTTCCTCACGTTTGCCCGCCAAGGGAGCGCTTGGCGGCCTGGCGGCGGGTCAGAGCTCCTGCATGCTGCCCCAAAATTGCCTGAGTGCGGCAGTGCGGCTAAGGCTTCAGCTTTCATACGGGACCCTGGGTGCCGATGGTCGCCGCAGGGGTGTTGTCATGGGGGTGCCCAAGGGTGAGTGCATTAGGAGGGGCGTCATGAACTTTCTGGTGACCGGAGGGGCCGGCTTCATCGGCTCGGCGGTATGCCGGCATTTGTGTGGCAATCCGGATCACCGTGTGACCAATCTCGATAAGCTTACCTATGCCGGGAATCTCGCCTCGCTGCGGGGGATCGAGACCGCCCACAGTTACAGGTTCGAGCGGGCCGACATCTGTGACGACCGGACGGTTCTGAACGTGATGCATCGTGATAGGGTTGACGTCGTCATTCATCTGGCTGCCGAAAGTCACGTGGATCGGTCAATCGACGGGCCTGGTGCGTTCATCGAGACGAACATCGTTGGAACCTACCGCTTGCTCAATTCGGCACTGGAATATTGGCGCAGGCTCTCCGGCGAAAGAAAAAGCCGGTTCCGTTTCCACCACATCTCGACCGATGAAGTGTTCGGTGATCTGCCATTCGACGGCAGTGTGTTCACCGAACAGACATCCTATGCGCCGTCCTCACCCTATTCGGCTTCGAAAGCCGCGTCCGATCACCTGGTGCGCGCATGGCACAACACTTACGGCCTGCCGGTCGTGCTGTCGAACTGCTCGAACAATTACGGTCCTTGCCAGTTTCCCGAAAAGCTGATCCCGCTCGTCATTTTGAACGCTCTCGACGAGAAGCCGCTGCCTGTGTACGGCGCCGGCAGTAACGTGCGCGATTGGCTCTTCGTCGAAGACCACGCCCGCGCTTTGGCCATAATCGCTACCCGAGGTGTAGTCGGCGAGAGCTACAATGTCGGTGGCGGCTCGGAACGCAGCAACATGGAGGTGGTCGAGGCAATCTGCAGCCTTCTGGACGACAGACGGCCCCGTTCCGGGTCTCGGCGGTATCGCGATCTCATCGCATTTGTCGCGGATCGCCCCGGCCACGACCGCCGTTATGCGATTGACGCTTCCAAGATACGGCTCGATCTGGGCTGGGCGCCTCGCGAGACATTCGCCGGCGGCCTCGCCAAAACAGTCGACTGGTACCTCCAGAACGAATGGTGGTGGGGCCCGATCCGCCGCGACCACTATACAGGCGAGCGGCTTGGCGAGGCGCGCATGGGTGTTGTGTGAGGCTTGTGTCACCACGCGAGGCCAAGTAGTTAATAGCTCGGTCGAGCGTGTCTATTTGCCCCAGCTTCGAGAGATCACTGTAGTCGGCCGGCCTCAGCTCGATCCGGCGAGGCCGGAATCATCGCTCCCACGCTCGCGGCTACTCGATCTGCTCGTCCGCCGCGGCTGCACCGCCTCGATCAGGCCAAAGATGAACCGGACCTTGCCTCCGAGGTCACATGGCGCGCTGGCAGCCAAGGTTTCGATAAGGCAAGGCGGTTGGCCGATGGAATACATCATGACAAAATGCAGCGGCCCTTTCCGCGGCCCAGGCAATATTTTCCGGGCCCTCATAGACACAAGGGCTCCTTGGGCAGGAATTTCTCGAATTAGCATGCTGGGTGGAAAATTCATTCCCGAACCACTCGGCCGCAGGCTTGTCTTGCATTGTTCTGGGCAGGAACGATCTGCTAGAACGCCCGCACGAAAATAGATTATCCAGAAGTGCAGCTGAACCGGGCGACTCGCGCCCGTTGATGATACAGACCCTTCGTGGATGGCACGAAAGAACGCTAACAGTCCATGAACATCGCACTTACACACCTTCAGCGGCTTGAGGCTGAATCCATCCATATTTTTCGCGAGGTGGCCGCGGCTTTCGCCAGGCCGGTGATGCTCTATTCGGTCGGCAAGGATTCGTCCGTGCTCATGCACCTGGCGATGAAGGCGTTCTATCCGGCCAAGCCGCCCTTTCCCTTTCTCCATGTCGACACGACCTGGAAATTCCGCGAGATGATCGCCTTTCGTGACCAGATGCAGCAAAAGCTCGGCTTCGACCTCCTGGTCCATGTCAATGAAGACGGCGTGCGCGACAACATCAACCCTTTCGACCACGGGTCCAACACCCATACGCATGTGATGAAGACGGTGGCGCTGCGGCAGGCGCTCGATAAATACGGGTTTGACGCTGCCTTCGGCGGCGCGCGGCGCGACGAGGAGAAGTCGCGCGCCAAGGAGCGGATCTTCTCGTTCCGCAACGCCCAGCACGTCTGGGATCCGAAGAACCAGCGGCCCGAGATGTGGAAGATTTTCAACACCCGCGTCGCTGCCGGTGAATCGATCAGGGTGTTCCCGTTGTCGAACTGGACCGAGCTCGACATCTGGCAGTACATTCTTCAGGAAGACATCCCGATCGTGCCCCTGTATCTGGCCAAGGAGCGGCCGGTCGTCGAGCGCGATGGCATGCTTATCCTGAGGGATGATGAGCGCATGCAGCTGCGGCCCGGCGAAGCAGTGGAGAACCGGATGGTGCGGTTCCGCACGCTCGGCTGCTATCCGCTGACCGGCGCGATCGACTCGGAGGCCGACACTCTGGAGGCGATAGTCGGCGAAATGCTCACGGCGCGCACTTCCGAGCGGCAAGGTCGCCTGATCGACCGTGATGAAGCCGGCTCGATGGAAAAGAAGAAGCGCGAGGGGTATTTCTGAGTATGCGCCATATCATGGCCAAGAGCCTCGCCCCGACCGACGGCGTCCGCGACTATCTGGCGGCGCAGGAACGAAAGTCGCTGCTGCGCTTCCTGACCTGCGGCTCGGTCGACGACGGTAAGTCGACGCTGATCGGGCGCCTGCTTTCCGACACCAAGCAGATTTTCGAGGACCAGCTGGCCACGCTCGAGCGCGATTCGCGCAAGCACGGCACCACCGGCGATGACGTCGACTTCGCGCTGCTGGTCGACGGGCTCGAAGCCGAGCGCGAGCAAGGCATTACCATCGACGTCGCCTATCGCTTCTTCGCCACGCCAAAGCGCAAGTTCATCGTCGCCGACACGCCCGGCCACGAACAATACACGCGTAACATGGCGACGGGTGCATCGACCGCGGATCTCGCCATCGTACTGATCGATGCCCGCCAGGGCGTGTTGCGCCAGACCAGGCGGCATTCGATCATTGCCTCGCTGCTTGGCATCCGCCACATCGTGCTCGCTGTCAACAAGATCGATCTTGTCGGTTTCGACGAGGCGGTTTTTGACCGGATCGTCACGGATTACGGGCAATTCTCACGCGATCTTGGTTTCCAGTCGATCATGCCAATTCCGATGTCGGCCCGCTACGGCGACAACGTTTCCTGCCGATCCGACAGGACGGACTGGTATTCCGGCCCGACGCTGATCGAACATCTCGAAACGGTGTCGGTTGACGAGGCCGCGGTCGAATTGCCGTTCCGCTTTCCGGTCCAATATGTGAACCGTCCCAATCTCGATTTCCGCGGCTTCGCCGGCACCATAGCGTCCGGATCGGTTGCGCCGGGCGACGAGGTGGTCGTCGCGAAATCCGGCAAGTCCTCCCGTGTCAGGCGCATCGTTTCGCATGGCGGCGACCTTCAGCAGGCTATCGCCGGCCAGGCCATCACTCTTGTCCTCGACGACGAGGTGGAAGTCTCGCGCGGCAATATGCTGGTGTCGCCGGCGGCGCGGCCGCAGGTCGCCGACCAGTTCGCCGCCAACATCGTCTGGTTCGACGAACATGCGCTGCTGCCTGGCCGCTCCTACATCCTGCGCACCGAGACCGACCAGACCAGCGCCACCGTCACCGACCTGAAATACCGCGTCAATGTCAACGACTTTGCCCATGAGGCGGCCAAGTCGCTTGAAATGAACGAAGTCGGCATCTGCAATATCTCGACGCGGTCACCGATCGCCTTCGATCCGTTTGCCGAAAACCGCACCACCGGCGCCTTCATCTTGATCGACCGCATCACCAACGCCACGGTCGGCGCCGGGATGATCCTGCATTCGCTGCGCCGCGCCGAAAACATCCATTGGCAGTCGCTCGATGTCGGCAAGCGCGCCCGCGCCGATATGAAGAACCAGCGGCCGGCCGTGTTCTGGTTCACCGGGCTTTCGGGCTCGGGCAAGTCGACCATCGCCAATCTGTTCGAAAAGAAGCTGTTCGCCACTGGGCGCCATACCTACATTCTGGATGGCGACAACGTCCGTCACGGCCTCAACCGCGATCTCGGTTTCACCGACGCCGATCGTGTCGAAAACATTCGCCGCGTCGCCGAAGTGGCACGCCTGATGGCCGACGCCGGGCTGATCGTCATCGTGTCGTTCATCTCGCCGTTCAGCGCCGAGCGGCGCATGGCGCGCGAACTGATGGCCGACGGCGAATTCGTCGAGGTGTTTGTCGACACACCCTTCGAGGAATGCGCCAGGCGCGATCCGAAGGGTCTCTATGCGCGGGCGTTGAACGGCGAGATCAAGAATTTCACCGGCGTCGATTCACCGTATGAGGTGCCGGAAAAGCCCGAAATTCATCTCAAGACACTCGGCAGATCGGCCGAGGAGATGGTGGACGCCCTGGAACACTGGCTGAACGAGCGGGACATTGCCGAAGACCAATATGACAGCGGCGGCGGTATCTGACGACGAAGCGGTGCTCGCCGTCTTCGAGCACCTTGCCCTGGCGGCGGGGCGCGAGGTGATGCGCGTCTTTCGTGCCGGCTGTGCGGTCGACAGCAAGTCGGACAGTTCGCCAGTGACGGAGGCGGATCGCGAGAGCGAGAAGACCATCCTTGCCGGGCTGCGCGCCGCATTTCCCGAGATTCCGTGCGTGGCCGAGGAAGAAGCTTCGGCCGGCATCATGGCGCCAGATCTCGGCGACGCCTTCTTCCTGATCGATCCTCTCGACGGCACCAAGGAGTTCGTCAACCGCAGGACCGATTTCACTGTCAACATCGCGCTGGTTCGCCATGGCGTGCCTGAGATCGGCGTCGTCTTCGCGCCTTGCACTGGCCGCTTCTTTTCCGGCCGGCCGGGCAAGGCGGAAACGATCGAGATCAATGACGACTACGAGATCGTCGATCGCCAGCCGATTTCGGCAAGGGCCGGTATGGTGCCGCTGACCGTCGTTGCCAGCCGCTCCCACAACACGCCGGAAACTGAAGCCTATATCCGCGCGCTTGGCGCCGCCGAGATCGTCTCGGTTGGCTCGTCGCTGAAATTCTGTCTCGTTGCCGGCGCCGAGGCAGACGTCTATCCACGCTTCGGCCGCACCATGGAGTGGGATACGGCCGCGGGTGACGCGGTGCTACGCGCCGCCGGCGGCATGACGCGCACGCTGGATGGTGAGCCGCTCGCCTACGGCAAGCGCAACCAGAGTGACGACGAGGATTTCGCCAACCCGCATTTTATCGCCAGCGGCAAGGCTGCTGGATTTGGCTAGACGGTGATTGCGCCGTTCCAGACCCGTACGAAAGTGCGGGTGTTGCACGTGACTTATGCAAGCGACCTCAGATACTGCTCGAGATCTGTAAACACAGCGGTACGATCCCATCCAGCCGACAGTTGGGTCGGCGTGGCCGATTCGCTTCGTGTGCGGTCGATGCTGCGGGGCCTTCACACGGGTGTATCCAAATTGCTGTATACCGATAGACTTGAACGGCTATACGAGCGAGTGATGGCGTTCCACATCAAAAATCCCGAGACCGACGCACTGGCCCGCCGGCTCGCCGCACTTAAGAGGACTGCTCTGACAGAGGCCGTCCATGCCGCGCTCAAGCATGAGCTTGAGCGCGAACAGGCTAGACCGTCCCTCGTAGAGATCGGCGTCAGGTTCTGCCGTGATCTGCGAGCCCGGGGCAAGCCTGATCGCGGCAGGCCCGCCGACAAGGCGTTTCGCGACAGCCTGTACGAGAATCACTGATGTTCATCGACGCCTCGGCCCTGACGGCGCTGATGACCAACGAGGATGATGCGCGAACTCCTGGCCGGGACCCGGCGCGCCTGAACGGTGTTGAACCGGACTTTACTTGGCTGGCCACCGTCCAGATTGGATCACGTTCAAGAACCTAAAGTGCGGCGGGCTTGCTTCGGATGGTTAAGGCCAGGAGCGCCTCCGAAAGTCGTTTCTTCGCCCGCTCCACCCCGTTCTCGTCGATTGCCTCAACATCGAGGAACAAGTCGAGACCAGTCGCATGCTCGCTGATGACCTGAGGGCGCTGGGCGAGTTCACCCAGCAGGCCCTCGACTTCGTAGGGGACAACCTCCCGGCTGATCCCCTTCATGGCAATGGGTGCTAACGGACGCGCCCGGACAAGGTCGCGCACGAGCGCGTAAGTCTCATAGCTGAGGCAGATGCCGCCGGGCTCGGCAATCGACTGCAGCCGGGCCGCCAAGTTCGCCTCGGCTCCAATGATCGTGTAGTCCATCCGATCATCGGAACCGAAGTTCCCAACATTGCAATAGCCCGTGTTGATGCCCATACGAGCTCGGAAGGGCCGTTCAACTCCGCGGTCATGCCACACCCTGTTCAACTGCTCCAGCCGACGCTGCATGTCGACAGCCATGCGCAAGCAGGCTCTCGCGTCTTCCTCGACGCCTTGCGTCTCGGGGTCTCCGAAGAACACAAGAAGCGCGTCGCCGATGAACTTGTCGACGGTGCCGCCGTGTTTGAGCGCGATCGTCGACATCTCGGTGAAGTACTCGTTGAGGAGAAGCGTCAAGTCCTCGGGCTGGAGCCGTTCCACGATCGCGGTGAAATCCTTGACGTCGGAGAAAAAGATTGTGAGCTTCTTGCGCTCGGTCGCGATGGTGACGTCCTTCTGGCCGCTGAAGATACTTTTGTAAATTTGAGGCGAAAGGTATTTGGCGATCTTCAATGAAATCGCGGCCAGGAAGTCGTTTGCCTCCGAAAGCTCCTTGTTGATGCCCTGAATCAACGCGGACTGCCGACGCTGCAGGAGAATGAACGTCAGGCCCGCCGCCGCCGCGAAACCGAAATACAGGAGCAGATACTTGAAGGTCAGCACGTTCGCAGCAATAGGCTGATTGACTGATATCTCCTGGATCCCTCGGACATCCCCCACCTTCCAGTCCGTCTTGGGGCTGTCCGGGTGTGAGTTATGGCAGGTCACGCACACTTGTCCCATTATGACAGGGGCCGCGGCGCGCACCTGCCGGTCAAACAGTGAGCCCGAGACCTCGATGATCGGCTCCTTCGGGTTGGCGCGCAAAGCCAAGATTGCATTCCGCTCGAACGCATCGAGCTGGTGGGGCGCGCGACCTTTGAAAGGCAGATCCGAGACGAACCGATATTTGACCGAGCCGTCATGAGCGCTGATGCGGTTGCCCAGTTCGATCGAGAGGGTTGCTGGAATAGGGATCGCGCCTGGCACGTCCCGGTAGTTGTGCGTCGCAGTCACGGCGCCGTTAGCTTGCAGCACGCGTCCCACGACGTCGCTGCCGTAGAATCCGCGCATTTCGTCGATGATGCGGCTGATTTCGCTGGCTTGCCTGCGCAGCATCCGTTCCGATAGGTCTCGGAGGTCGAGCCAGGCTGCAACGGGCAGACCGACAAGGCCGATGACCACTGCCGCCACCAGGAGCGGTCCCATAGTGCGCTGCTGTCGCGCAATCTGTTCACCCAGTCCAGCCATTGTGCAAGCGCCCGGCCGTCTTAGTGTGTGAACTATAGCTCATTCCCGGCGCGGTACCAGAGTCAGTCTTGGCTCGATGAAAACACGTCAGCCCTGCAACGTCGGACCGACCTTGAGCGGTTGTTGCTAAGCCCCGACCGTTCACAGCGGATTTCGCATTCTGGCGCTGGACGGACAGTGAATCAGGAAAGGGATGTCGCAACGTCGGTTGTGGCCGGAATGCGCTCCGCGATAACCGCTCAGGAGTCAAAAATCACCTCTGACAAGGTTGAGACTTGCAGTCGGACAGCGGGTCGGAAAAGAAAGTGTCCCGCAAAACGTCTCCGCGCGTCGGTCGACTATGGAATGGGCCAGCGCGGCGGGGCGGCGCGCGTTGCCGGCAGCATGACGCGGACCTGGATAGTGCGCCGCTCGCCTGCGGTAAGCGCAACCTGAGCGAAGACGAGGATTTCGCCAATTTGCATTTCATTGCCAGCGGCAACGCTGCCACGGCCGCTTAGGCATCATGATGAACTCCAATCCCGTTCCCGGCTCGTCGGCCCCCAATGACGCCGTCGCGGATGCGACGCCTGAGTGAGGCACTTGTTCTCAGGCGAACGCTCGCGGCAGGGAATAACCATCCGGTGTGGATCGTGGCAGCGGCCTTTTCGCGTGTTAGACTGCTTACATGGAGATCGACGCCGACAAGATCGACGAAGCCGTTCTGGGCCTGCTTTGGCTGACGCTGCATGAAGAGAGGCGCGCCTGGAAGGGGTTGGATTGGAATGCTCTGGATCGCTTGCACGAGAAGGGGCTGATCGCAAATCCGGCAAACAAGGCGAAGTCGGTGGTTCTGACAGATGAAGGACTGCGGCGTGCTGAGGAGCTATTCCGAACCCTGTTCACCCGCCCGGCGCCCTGAGCCAGATTGCGGGACGGGTGCCTGCGAGCTGATAGCGCACATGGCTGAATTTCGCGCTGACCGCAGGCGGGACGGCCAGTGCTCTCGCCGTGGCGGATAAATTGGTATTCGAACGGGCGCATCCAGTCTGTTAAAGGCAGTGGCAGAGAACACCGCAGCCGCGGCCCTCAATCAACGGCATTGTCGCGAGGTCCACCATCCGCAAGATGCTTTCTGCCGGCGAAGCGGCCTGCGACCCGGAGAACCGGCTTATTGCGGCCCAGCTCGAGAGGAGTTGGGAAGCCACGCTCAGGCGCGTGGAGACCTGCGAGGCCCGGCTGAGCGAAGTCAAGCGTGTGGAGCCTGTCGACGCGGTTCCGGACTTCACGGGCCTTGCCCAGGATCTCGAGGCCACCTGGAACGCGCCGGGTGTCGACATGCGCTGTCGTCAGCAACTGCTGCGCGCGCTCATCAAGGACATCGTGGCGGATATCGATGACGATGCGCGCGACGTGATCTTGACCATCCACTGGCACGGAGGCCAGCACTCGCAGGTACGGGTTCGCAAGCCCAAATCCGGAGAGCATGGCCAGCGTACGCCTGAGGAGGCTCTGGCGATCATGCGATCCATGGCAACCCGATGGTCGGATGCCGAAATCGCTGCCACACTCAACCGCATGGGCATGCAGACCGGTCAGGGAAAGACCTGGACCGCGCGTCGCGTCCAATCGCTGCGCACGGTGCACAAGATCAGCGGCTATCGCTCGTCCGACAAGAATGGCGAGTGGATCACTATGTCGGATGCGGCCGCGAAGCTCGGCGTGTCGCACGTCAAAATCCGCCGGTTCATCAGGGATGGCCTCTTACCCGCCGAGCAGGTCATGCGCGGCGCGCGCTACCAGATCCGCGCCAGCGACCTCGAAGACGAACGGATCAAGGCCGAACTGGCGCGCAATACTCCGGGTCGCATCCACGACGATAACCAGGAATCGCTGTTTTCCGCCATTTGAAAAGGAGGTGCATAATGAATCTGGGGGTTCTGTGTAGTCGCGGGCGCGATTGGGCAGGCACCCACGGGTCGCGACTACATTGAAGCCTGATTGAACTGAACCGCGGGATGGCGGGCGGGGCTATGGGGATTTAGGGCTCGACAGTGTGTCCGAGGCGCCGGAGCGGGCTCGCCGATCGCTCTTGGGCGGTCGCCCGTCGTCGCGATACAGGACCATCTGCGACGCGAGAGACGGCGCCATTTGGGTCGTTGACGCTGAGGTGCAGCGTACCGCGCACCGGCGACCGGACCGGGCTCAATCCATTCGCTGTCCTGCCGCCAACGGCGCCATCACCCAACGCGTCAGTCGCCTTCGTGTTGTCGCACCTTGCGTTAGCGACTGCATCTTCTGCGACTTGGAGAGAACATCGGCAAGCGCTATCCGCGGCCAAGATGGTCCGGCAATTCAGCCGCTGTCGTGGCGGCCGGGAGCGCACTTGCAGCTTCTGGCATCCTAAAAGCGATGGCAGACATTCAAGCAGGTGGGATTGAAGTCTCAACTGATCCAAAGGCGAAGATCCCGAACGGACCTTTCAATGACCGCGTCGTGCCCATCCCGTCTCTTCCGACGATCGCCGACCAGGGACCTGGGAACACTACCATAAACTGCGGGAACATTGGAGCGGCAAGGCCACGAGTTACTCGCTCGCGCTTGGCCGACGCTGGCTACGCCGTACCAGAAGGTTGGCCACGACCAGGAGCACTATAGACAGCGCCATCATCAGGGTCGCGGCGGCGGTGATTGCCGGGGAGAGCTTCTCGCGCAAGCCGATGAACATTTCGAGCGGCATGGTGCGTTGGTTGGCGCTGGCCAGGAACTGTACCACGACGACCTCGTCGAACGAGGTAACGAAGGCGAAAGCGGCGCCTGACAGCACGCCGGGCAGGATCAGCGGCAGCATCACCCTGAAGAACGATGTGATGGGCTTTGCTCCGGAGATGGCGGCAGCGCGCATCAGATTGCGGTCGAAGCCGGTGAGGCTCGCTCCCACCGTGACGACGACGAAGGGACTGGCGAGCGCGGTGTGCGCCAGGATGATGCCGGCATAGGTGCTGGCCAGGCCGACGCGGGCATAGAACAGATAAGAGCCGACGGCGGTGATCACCACCGGCACGATCAGCGGCGACAGCAGCAGCGGCATGACGATGCGGCGGCCGGGAAACTTCTCGTCGGAAAGCGCAATCGCTGTCAACGTGCCGAGTATCGTCGCGATCAGCGTCGTCCCGAACGCAACGATCAGGCTGTTGCCGATCGCCGATTGCCAGCGTTGGGTGCCAAGCACGACCGCGTACCAGCGCGTCGAAAATCCCTCCAGCGGAAAGATGAAGAAGGCGCCGCTGTTGAACGACAAGGGGACGGGAACGAGGATCGGCACGAGCAGGAACAGGATCACCATGCCGCACCACAGCCACAGCAGGGTGATGCGGATTCTTTCGCCTGTCGTCGGATAGGGAGACAGCAGCATGGCTACACCAGCTTGAGACGGTCGAGGCCGAGGATGCGGGCGAAGATGCCAAACAGCGCCAGGGTGAAGACGAGCAGGATGAAGCTCAGTGCTGCCGCCATCTCCCAGTTCAGCTCGACATTGACGTAGTTGGCGATGAAATTGCTGATCAGCTGGTCGCTTGCACCGCCGATGAGCGCCGGCGTGATGTAGTAGCCGAGGCACAGAATGAAGGTGAGCAGGCAACCGGCCATGACGCCCGGAAAAACCTGTGGAAGATAAACGCGGCGGAACGCGGTGAAGGGTTTTGCGCCGAGCGAATAGGCGGCTTTCATCTGCGAGGCCGGGATCGTGCGCATAACGCTATAGATCGGCAGCAGCGTGAACGGCAGCTGGATATGGGTCATGGCGATGATCAGTCCGATGCGGCTGTACATCAGCTCAAGCCGGTCGTCGGCAATGCCGAGCCACAAAAGCAGGTCGTTGACCAGGCCGAATTTCTGCAGGAGCACGGTCCAGGCCGCGGTTCGCACCAGGATCGACGTCCAGAATGGCAGCAGCACCGCGACGATGAGGATGGCGGCGAGGCCCTTGGGTACCGAGGCGATGAGATAGGCGAGGGGGAAGCCCAGTATCAGCGTAGCCAGCGTCACCGCCGCGGCGACGAAGAATGTGCGCATGAACACCTGCAGGAAGATCGCCTGTTGCGGCGGCACTCTTTCAATGCCTCCATCGGCGTTCCAGCGCAGATCGAGCGCGCTCAGCAGGTAGAACGACGTCACGCTATGGGTGCCGCTCTCGATGACCGGCCACGTGCCCGGCGCCGACCAGAACGGCACGGCTTTCATCACCTCCAGCGGCGGCCTGTCGGCAGCCTCAAGTTGGCGTACCGTCTTGAGCACCTGGCTGCGCGCACCGGGCAGGCGGGCGTTCAGGCTTTTGGCGAGCTCATATGCCGTGCCCATGGCCTGATTGTCCCTGAGGTCGGCGGCAAGGGCCAGGAAGGCGGCATCTCCTGGCAGTCCCGCGCCGTTCCAGCCGCGCAGCGCCTGGCTGGTCTGCGGCAAAGCGTCGGCAATCGTCGGGTCATAGACGGCGCGCGATAGCAGCAGGACGATCGGGATGCCGAAGCTCAGCGCCAGGAGCACAAGCAAAGGCGCCGCCAGCGCCAGTGACCGCAGCCGATCGCCGAACTCGGCGCGCCGAAGTTTTGCCGTGACCGATTTCGCCGCTTTGATATCGGCGGCCGACCGGTCGCGCGCGAGGCGCGGCCGTTCCAGCTTCGTGGGCTCAAGCGCCGTCATTTTTCCTACTGCGCGAGCCAGGCGTTGAAGCGCTTGACCAAATCCTCGCCGTAATCGCCCCAGAATTCGGTGTCGGCGACCAGGTAAGCGCTCATATGGTCGGGCGCATTCGGCAATTTGGGCAAGGCGTCCGGCGCGACAAAGGACGCTGCATCGGTGCGCACCGGCCCGTAGGTGATGTAGCTGGCCAGCTTGGCGTTGATTTCCGGCTGGCTGACATAGGCAAGGTACTTGTAGGCCAGGTCCGGGCTCTTGGCCCCCTTCGGAATGGCGATCATGTCGTATTCGAGGATTTGGTTGTTCCAGACGATCTTGAACGGCGCCCCGTCCTTGTCGATGGCGTTCTGGATACGGCCGTTCCAGGCGGTGGTCATCACCACTTCCTTGGATGCAAGGAGCTGCGGCGGCTGTGCGCCGGCATCCCACCAGACGATGTCTTTCTTGATGGTGTCGAGTTTCTTGAAGGCGCGGTCGACGCCTTCCGGCGTGGCCAGCACCTTGTAGACATCGGCCGGCGCGACGCCATCGGCCATCAGCGCCCATTCCAAATTCTGCGCCGGGAACTTGCGCATCGCGCGCTTGCCGGGAAACTTGGTCGTGTCGAAGATGTCGAGCACCGAGGTCGGCGCCTCTTTCAGCACGTTGGGATCATAGGCGAGCACGTCGCCATAGGCGTCGAGGCCGACGCCGCAGTCGAGCGCGGAGCCTTCGAGGAATTTTTCGCGCGGCGCGATCTTGGAATAGTCGAGGCGCTCGAGAATGCCGGCGTCGCAACCTTGCAGCACGGTCGCGGTCTCGACCGTCACCAGGTCGATCGGCACGTTGCCGGTGTCGACCATGGCTTTGACCTTGCCGAGATCGCCGAGATATTCCTGCTCGACGATCTTGGCACCGGTCTCCTTGCTGAACGGCTCGAACCATGCCTTGCGCTGGGCATCCTGCCAGGCGCCGCCGCTGGCCATGATCGAAAGCTCGTCGGCGAACGCGACATGTCCTGAGGTGATGAATGCTGTGGCTGCCGCAAAGGCGAACAGCCGGGCTCTTGTAATTTTCATTGTTGTTATTCCCCTGTTTTCGAGATGGAACCGTCCGTTGCGGCATCTGCCGGAAAGGCACGGCAGTCGTTGGGCGCGCAGGAAACCGTGACCGGTCCCCCGTTGCCCATGGTCGTTTCGGGGCCGATCTTGACCGTCAGCACCTGTCCGTTTTCCAGCCGGGCCAAAAGACGCTGGTGGTCGCCGAGATAGATGCGGCCTTCAACCGTGGCGGCCAGCCCATTTGCTCCGTTCGAGGCGGGCGCAAGCTTCAGCCGCTCCGGGCGGATAGCGACATGGCAGGCATCGCCCTCCGCAACACCGATGGCGAGCGCCGTGACCGAACCGCCGCCGTCCAGCGCGACGCGGCACTCCTTGCCAGAGACGCGCTCGACCTTGCCGAGCAGGGTGTTGTTCTCGCCGATGAAGCTCGCGACGAACGAAGTTTGCGGCGCGTTGTAGAGATCATCCGGCGAACCGAGCTGGGCAATCCCGCCATTGTTAAAAACGGCGACGCGGTCCGACATGGTCAGCGCCTCGCTCTGGTCGTGCGTCACATAGACTATGGTGACACCGAGCATCGTGTGAAGTTGCTTGATCTCGAGCTGCATGTGCTCGCGCAGCTTCTTGTCGAGCGCACCGAGCGGCTCGTCCATCAGCACCAGGCTCGGCTCGAACACCAGCGCGCGGGCAAGCGCGACGCGCTGCTGCTGGCCGCCGGAAAGCTGTGCCGGCCGCCGGTCGCCGAACTGCCGCAGCCGCACCATGTCGAGCGCGCGGCCGACGCGGGCTGCGACTTCCGTCTTGGTAATCTTGCGAACGGAGAGCGGGAAGGCGACGTTCTCCTCGACGCTCATGTGCGGAAACAGCGCGTAGTTCTGGAACACCATGCCGATGTTGCGCTCGTAGGGCGGCAGCCTGTCGACCGACCGGCCTTCAAGCGCAATGACGCCTCTGGTCGGCCGTTCGAAGCCTGCAAGCATGTTGAGCGTCGTCGTCTTGCCCGAACCGGAGGGTCCAAGAAGGGTGAGGAACTCGCCGCGCGCAACGCCGAGGTTCAGCCGCGATACCGCGAACGTGCGGCCGTCATAGGATTTCTCGACATCGATGAATTCGACAAATCCTTGGCTGCCGGCATCGGCTGCCCGTGCAGGACCGGCGCTGTCACGCGACAGGGCTGTCGCTTCGGCCATCACGGACGCAAGTCCGTCGATCTGCGGCAGAAGCTGCATGTCGAAACGAGTTGGCGTTTACCGTGCATGTATGGGTCTCGCATGACGCTGCCGCACAATGGCGGCAAACCAAACTTGTATGCTCACACAATCGATCGCAAAAGAACCATAGATGCAGACAAGTTTGGCCGTCAAGCGGCTTTCTTCGGGATTGTGTGAGATTGTTCGGGCCGGATTTTAAAAATACCTGCCGGACAAGTGCTATTGTCTGGAGCATTGTCTTATGCTAGATGCGCCGATAGCCAGAGCGTCAACACACCGAAACCGCCAATCCGCATGCTTCAGGACCTGCAACTCGCCTCGGATGAAGGCCCGGTCTATCGGCGTCTTGCGGACGCTATTGCGGAACGGATCACGGCCGGCACACTTGCAGTTGGAGACCGGCTGCCGCCGCAGCGCGAGATTGCCCGCGCGCTGGGCATCAATGTCACCACGGTGACGCGCGCACTGTCGACGCTGCAGCAGCGCGGCCTGCTCGAAGCGCGGCCCGGACGCGGCACAACGGTCGCGGCCCGCAATGGCGGCGAAAGGCCAGGTTTCGTGTCAGCGCCGAGCGACGACACCGGCGTCATCGATCTTTCCGTCAACAGACCTGCGACCTCGGCCTATCTCGATGCGCTTGGGCTGCTGCTGCCGCGCCTGTCGAAGGACCGGCACTATGCCACGCTTCAGGACTATCATCCGCCCGAGGGGCCGGTTTGGGCGAGGATGGCAATCGCCGAGTGGATGCGACCGGTGGCCGGGGAAGGCGATCCCGGCCGCGTGGTGCTGGCGGCGGGCGCCCAGCATGGGCTGGATTGCGTGCTTGGCGCGGTGACCAGGCAAGGCGAGGTCGTGCTCGCCGACGAAGTGACCTATCAGGGCATCAACGCACTGTGCCGGGTGCATGGGCTCGACCTCAGAGGCGTCGCGATGGACCGTGGCGGCATGCGGGCCGACGCGTTCGATGTGGCCTGCGCGCAGCTCCGCCCACGTGCGGTCTTCCTGGTGCCGACCCTGCACAACCCGACGACCATCACGCTATCCGAAGAGCGCCGGCACGAGCTGATAGCTGTCGCCCGCCGCCACAACGTCCTAATCATCGAAGATGACGTCTACCGCCCCCTGGCAGACAATCCACTGCCGTCGCTTGCCAGCCTCGAGCCCGAACTGACGATCCATATCGGCGCCATGTCGAAATGTCTTGCCCCAGGGCTGCGCCTCGGTTTTGTGATCGCGCCACGCGCCATAGCCGGCCAGGTCGCAGCGGCGTTGCGTATCAACTGCTGGAGCATCAGTCCCTTGACGGCGCTGATCGGCGCGCGGCTGATAGAAGAGGGCCTGGCGGCGCGCATAATAGAAGCGCAGAAGCAGGAGCTGCGCCAGCGCCAGGCCATCCTCACTGAAATCCTCGGCCGCTACGATGTCCAGAACCACCCAACCTCGACCCACGCCTGGCTGCGCCTTCCGGAGCCGTGGCGGGGCGCGGGTTTCGCTCGCACCTGCCTGGAACGTGGCGTTGCCGTGCTCCCCGGTGATGCCTTCGCCGTTGGGCGCGAGCCGGTACAGCACGGCGTGCGTATCAATGTCGGCGCTGCGCGCTCGCTCGACGATCTGCGCACGGCCCTGAACTCGATGGCCGAACTGTTATCTGCCGGCCATCTTCAATTGCCTGGTTTCGTCTAGGAATTTAAAGATGGCAGCGTCGGAAACGGTCGAAATCGCCATCGTCGGTGCCGGCGTTGTCGGACTGGCAACTGCACTCCGGCTCGCAGCTGAGGGTTGCGAAGTCCTGCTCATCGACCCCAATGAGCCGGGCTCCGGCGCCTCGTTTGGCAATGCCGGAACGATCGCCGAATATGCCTGCATGCCGGTCGGCAATCCGGCTCTGCTGCGCGCGCTGCCAAAGCTGCTTCTCGATCCCGACAGCCCTTTTTCCTTGCGCTGGCCGGCGCTGTTGCAGCTTGCGCCATGGCTGGTTCAATTCGTGCGGCAATCGCTTCCCGCCGCTACCCGCGCCAATGCGCTGGCGCTCGCCGGTTTACTGGCCGAGGCCCTGCCGGCCTGGGAAGAGATGGTGGAGGAGGCTGACCTGACAGACCTGCTGCGCCGCAACGGCTGTCTCTACCTGTATCGCCGCGAGAGCGATTTCGCCAAGGCCGCTGGGGGCAGGGCGCTGCGCGCCGGGTTTGGCGTCCATCAAGAGGTTCTGACGCCGGAAGCGGTGGCCGCGCTGGAGCCTGGCCTGCCCGCGACCGGGGCCAGCGGTCTGTACTTCCCCGACTCGATGAATGTCACCGATCCCGAGACAGTGATGCGGCGGCTGCTCGATGCCGCGGCCGACCGCGGCGTTTCGGTGGCGCAGGCTGAGATAACCGGACTGCGGGTTGAGGCGGACGGTGTCAGGCTCAGCGGTTCCGGCTTTAACATCAAGGCGAACACGGTGGTTATCGCCGCGGGCGCGCAATCGCGGGCGTTGGCCATACAGGCCGGCGACAGGATTCCGCTCGAGACCGAACGCGGTTATCATCTCGAATTTCCGACCGAAGCGCCTCTGCTCAATCGTCCGGTCTGTCCGGTCGATCTCGGCTTCTACATGACGCCGATGGCCGGCCGGCTGCGTGTCGCCGGAACCGTCGAGCTCGGCGGACTTGCAGCGCCGCCAAATGCGCGCCGGCTGGCGCTGCTCGATCGCGGTGTCAGGCAGTTCTTTCCACAACTCGGCCAGCCTTCATCCGAATGGCTCGGGTTCCGGCCATCGCTGCCCGATTCCCGCCCGGTCATCGGCGCGTCGCGCGGCAGCTCGAGGGTGATCCACGCTTTCGGCCACGGCCATCTCGGCCTGACGCTGGCGCCGATCACGGCGCGCCTGATTGCCGAGCTGATCATTGGTCGCGGCGATCCAGCGCGCATAGCACCCTTTGCGGTGGACAGGTTCGGCGCCTGAAGTCCACGCGGGCTGCGAAAAGACAACGTCGCCTGGGTTCGGAGGTGGGAGGGTGAATTTTCTGCCTTGGCAATGGTCAGCTCGCACGCGGAAAGCAGACCATCTGCCAGGGTGGCGCAACCGCGACCTCAGCGGCGGCACCAGCATTGTCAGGTTTGGCGGGCGGTCAAGTCGACCGGAATGACCGACATTGCTGAAGGGTTTCGGGTGCCGTCAGGCGTACGAAAGTCTCTGATGCAGGAACCCGCGGGCCGCAGGCGGTGAGCTATGGGGATTTGTGT
>NZ_JAMYMO010000055.1:0-26943 GCF_040318575.1 Mesorhizobium sp. M1088
CCGCCATGCACCACCGCCACGGCGAAGCCGGGAACGTCGGATGCTTCCTTGACTTTCTTGACGATGTCCGGCAGCGCGGCCAGCGCCTTCTCGACACCGCCGGGATACAGCTGCATAGCATCCTGCGGCGGCGATGGCCCAAGCTCCGGCACGTAGGACTGCGCGGCTGCCACGGCGGGCAGCATGGTAACGAGGGAAAGTACCAGGAGAGCAGCGACCTTCTTCATTGCATGTCCTCAAACTTGCACCGGCAGATGATCGGACCATACGCGGCAAGATGAAAGATGGTTGCGGTATTTTCCAACGGTATGTTTAACCTCCGTGCTGGGCGGCTTCAGGGCGACATGCGAAAGCACCTGTGGGATCACTATCAGGGTCGATGGAATATATCCTCATTACCTTGTTATGGACCGGCCCCGCCAGGAACTCTTTGGATATGTGGCCGTTTCCTCGACATACGGAAAAGCCTATCGGAGGTTCACATGTTTATACGAATAGTAAGCGCGTCGGCGCTCGTCCTTGCTTTCGCGTCGCCGGGCTTTGCCGACTGCGGCCAAGAGTTGAAAGTGCTTGAGCCGAACGTCATCACCGCCGAAACGGGCGCGAGCCCAAATAAATCAGGCATCCCGGCGACGAAGCACCAAGAGGAGGTCATGGCCGGCAAGCAGCAGGGGGGTAATCCTGAAATCACCGGATCAACGGCGGGAAATGTGAAGCCAACCACACCTCATCAGGAGCAAGTGATTGGCAACCGTAGCGCCCAGAATGCCGAACATCCTAGCCAGCTAATGGCGGAAGCTCACAAGATGTCCCAAGCTGGCGACGAGCAAGGCTGCATGAAAAAATTGGCAGAACTCAAGGACGCCCTTGGTGTCAAGTGAACGCCAGATTGCCGGATGTTTCGAAGGCAGACACCGCCAGGATCGTTAGCTTGAAAGCCTGATGGAGTCGACACCGCGGAGCAAGCGCCATCGGCCACCCTTCGATTTGAAACTGCTCGCATTTCTACGGCGGCAGCTGCCGTCTTCTGGTCGCTGCATCGACCAGTTCGCGAGCGTGATTTAGACGATTTTGCGAGTATCAACTTCGCGACGCCTTTCGCCAAAAGACGCCGCGCGGTGACCGCCTCGTGGAAGGCAAGGTCAGATCGGCATAACGCGCGTCCACGGTTCCGGCCCGAACGGGCACGGCTGGGCGAGACCTTTGAGTTTCGGGTGCACGGACGGGTGTCAGGTGCGGGTGGATGGCGAAACCTGCGCAACAAGCGAGGCCAGCGCCAACGCCCCGGCTGCGGTGTTCACGATGACTGCGGAAGGCGTTGTGTTGGGCCAGCGCTACCTGACGGCCTCGCAATCCCTCGACCAGATCGATCTGCGGCGGCAGGCTTTTTGCCGGATCTTTGAACCATTTCTGAAGCCGCGCGAGTGCTTGTGCGAGGGTGCCGTGAATAAGGGGCCGACGCTCGGTGTCATAGCTGTCAGGCAGGGCAGAGCCCGCTTCTCGACGGATGACCATGGCAAGCTTCCACGCGAGATTTTGAGCATCATGAATGCCTGAATTGCCGCCGAACGCCCCGTCGGAGGCGTCAGATACGCCGCGTCGCGCCATGTAAGTTCCCTCGTTGGGCTGGGCTGACTGGAACGCTGGCAGGAACCTCTCCTCGTCGCTGGTGCGCCTTGCCGCTGTCGGGACGAACTTTCTTCCATCCGGCTTGGCGCTGCCGGTGCCTGCGCACGCACTGCTCAGTGATCAGGGAGAGTGTTCTCGGGCATTCCGCTATCGCGACCTCGTTTCGAACGTTTTAACACGCCCCCTCAAGCTTGATCTCGCCGAGCGCTGCACTAGCCCTTCCGATCTTGGCTATTGCCAATGCGTATTCGACCAGGCTTGCGCAGACGAACGCTTCAACTCTCAAAGTCACGACGCCGCAATGTTTGCATCACTCGTCGTAGCAATTTCTGGAAATGCGCAACTCGACAACCGCCTGCTACAGTCAGGCGTGTTCGTCGTCCAGCCTTCACGAAGGGGACGCGCTGGCGGACGAATCCCCATCACCCAGTTCACGATGACTGCGTCCCACCCGCTCACCGCTTGGCGCTGTCACTGTCGGCTTCGGCCCGAACAAGGAACTGCTCGGTCGTGGAGGGAAGACGGGATTTCAGCCAATCCGCCATCGCGACTTCCTCTTGCAGATTCTCTTCGCAAGCCCGAAGAACCTCGGTTTCGCCGAGCGATCGAGCGGCGGCAATCAGGATCGTGTAGGAGGCGATTTCCATGTGCTCGAACGTGTAGCTCGCGAGCGATCCTTTCATCACCTCGTCTCCAGCGAAGACGCCGCTCAGCGATTGCGCCATCGCCGTCAGCTTACCGCCAGCATCCTTCATCATGGATGAACCCTCGTCCATCTGATCGAGACAAGTCTTCAGCCGGGCAGCCTGCTGCTTGGTCTCGTCGAGGTGCTGTCGGATCCGGTCGCTCAGTTCGGGATAATTCTCGATACGGCTCAACTGCCCGTTCAACATCGTTTCAGCCTGCTCCTCCATGGCATGAGCATCTCTAAGCCATTGGACAAACCATTCGCGCGTTTCTGACATTTCGAATCTCCTTTGCTATTTAAGGAAAAACTTTCAGAAGAAGACATTGTTCCGGAGCAAAGCCGCGGGACAGGCTTGATCCTGCCAGAGGATCCGCGCCGTCGGCGGATCTCAATTCACCTCTCGAAATCCTCAGCAATGCGGGTGAGGGCCAAGATCGCGGAAGATCGGCGCCAGGAAAACGGGCCATGGACGCGAGACGCGCCGATCAACCACACGTGCTCCCCGCTGCGCGTTCCATTACAAAGTCCAACTGGCACTGTGAGGGCGAAGGATCTAGCCTGTCAGTTTAGTGAAGTCGTGGCGCCGCGCGCGAACATGTGCCAGCAAATTCGTTTCGTTTACGACCCCTGATTGAAAGAGATTCAGCGTGGTCGAGGCCAGAATCTGACCGTCTATCGGGGTGCTGTACCATTTGGCGTCGGCGGTTACCTGGTCGACAACCCGCTGGCAGATCGCCCGATCTTTAGGTCTAAGGAACTGATTTTTCAGTGCTCGTAGCATCTCGACGCCTTGAAACCGAGAGTCACCTGTCTCCCGCGCGATACCCATGCGTGGTCTCCAAGCATGGACCCTAAACGCATTCAGACAGAAAATTGCCATTCGTTTGAGTGGTACCGATGTCGCGTGGATAAGCGGCGGTCCGCGAGCTAATCCACCATGTCGCGCAGCGGCTTCTTGCGCTTTGGCGTCCTGTACTTCTCGACCAGCCTGACCTTGTCGATGTCGATCGTCACCAGCGGTCCCAGATCGACAGTCACCCTGCCGCCTTCCTCGTCTACGCGTGTGATCTCTCCGGTAAGCTCGATCTGCTGCCCCTTCTTCACCTTGGTATGATCGATGATCGAATGCGGAAAGCTATAGCTCGGAATCGAGACGTTTACGCAGTGCTGGGTGACCCGTTTGCGAAGGCGGCCGGGATCGCCACCTCGTCACGAATGGAAATTCCGCGCGCCGTTCCATGAGTCTGGTGCGCTCGGCGCCTTACTCAAGATATTGCTAATTATGGATGAGCCCGCTTCCTCCAATCGATGGATGAAGCCGATCGTGGGCCGGTGCTACTTTGATGCATCGCGCGCCTTACCCGACAAGAGCTGGCTCCAGGGGCAAAACATGAGCAAGACGACTCTCATTGCTATCGCAATCCTCGCGATCAGTGTCGGCTGTGCCGAAGCCAAGGACCGTAAGGTCGAAACGGCGACCCACCGTAAGGTCGAAACCGCGACCCTCGGCACGTATGCCAATTCGAAGAACCTGCCGGTTTGTACAGCGGCAAGCTCACTCTTCGAAGTCCTCGGTGATAAATGTTTTCTCGTCACAGGTTCGATGATCTATGGCGACATCGCCGAACTCTCCCGGACAATCACTTTGAGTTGGTAGCCGAGGCAACAACCTCCCAGCGCGGCCTCCATTCTCCGGTATGAAGCTGCGTCGCAGGGGCTGCCTTCGCCCAGATATCGACCCAGTCTTCGCGCGTGGTCAATACCGGCGCAATCCCCAGTCACCACGGGCCTCTCCAAAATTCTTATGCCGTCCGGACCTGCGGTCGAGCGTGTCGCGCCAACACAGCAGCGCCTCTGCATTGTTTGGGCAACCCAACCATAGCTTCCGGTCCGGAAACTCGCTTACGCGTCTCATCGTCCATTCGGCAGTGGAAAATTAGGCCGATTTGGCAGTGCTCAGAATCGCGTAGCTGTCCTGCGATCCGCTCGGAGAGGATGGCGAGTGGTTGCGGCAACTGCGCCTCAAGCTGGCTGGCGACCGCCGTCTGCAGCCCGCTGCTGCGGAGCAGCGCTGACGCTGCGTTCGTCCGGACCGTCGCAAGACCGCTTGATTGTATCCGGCCTGGAGACAGACAAACGCCGGCGCAACCTCACCCTGAAACCAAAAGACAATATCGATGACCTTCAACAGCTATGCTCCGAAGGGTTCAAGCGCCTGCAAACATTCACCGTGCCAATTTCGCCATCGCCGCTTCGATAATGACGGCGCCATCAATTTCATGGAGCAAGCTTTGCCGCCAAGGGGTTCTGCCCGATGGCGGCGATCAGGCTCGTGCATACCTCGATCACCATCACCAAGATCCTGCGAGACGCAGAAGAGGCGAGCCGCTTCATGAAGCGGCTAGAAGACCCCAAACCCAAAAGCCGCTGATCGATTTGAGCCGCAGTAACGAAGTGTAACCGGGTTCCCACTACAAGAAGCTCAAACCGCGCAAGACCGCTGATCGATACGGCCACGATCTTCAACGGTCTTGCCCTAACGGAAGCCGCCCCAATGGAAATCGCCACGAACGGCCAAACGACTAGCCATCTGATGACGTCACGGCGCTTTGCACCTCTCTTCTGGACGCAGTTCCTTTCCGCCTTCAACGACAATTTCCTCAAGAACACGCTGGTGTTCCTTATTCTGTTCACCCTGGCGGCGGACAAGGCTGCATCACTGGTCACGCTGGCGGGTGCCGTCTTCATGGCTCCTTTCCTGCTCCTGTCCGCCGTTGGTGGCGAGATCGCCGACCGGTTCGACAAGGCGCTCATCGCCCGTCGGCTGAAATTCACCGAGATCGCCGCTGCGGCTGTCGCTGTCGTTGGAATCACCCTGTCGTCGATCCCGGTGCTGATGATCGCGTTGCTCATGTTCGGCATCATCTCGGCGCTGTTCGGACCGATCAAGTACGGCATCCTGCCGGATCATCTCGAGCGCAAGGAATTGCCCCGCGCCAATGCCTGGATCGAATCGGCAACCTTCGCCGCCATCCTCGGCGGCACTATCGCCGGAGGCGTCGTCTCGGCCGATGGCATTGGCGTCTCGGTGTTCGGGCCGATCATGATGATCCTTGCCGTGGCCTGTTGGTTTGTCAGCCGCTACATCCCGTCCACCGGTTCTGCGGCTCCCGACCTAGTCATCGACAAAAACATCTTTCGCTCGACCTGGCGACAGGTGAACGGTTTGCGTGCCGACAAGCGGATCTGGCGCGCCGGACTGATGACGTCGTGGTTCTGGCTGATCGGGGCCATTGTCCTTTCGATCCTGCCTACATTGGTCAAGGATTCGCTCGGTGGCGGAGAAATCGCTGTCACCGCCTATCTAGCGGTGTTCGCCGTGTCGATCGCCATTGGCTCTGCCATAGCCGCATGGATGTCGCAGGGCCGCATCGTGCTCTTGCCAGCCCCGGTTGGCACTGCGTTGATGGCACTGTTCGGCTTGGACCTGGCCTGGACCATCTGGAGCATGCAGCCTTCGATCGGGGCCGAAACGCTCGCAATTTTCTTCGCCGGGCCAAACACGGTCCATGTTGCGGTCGACCTTGCCGGCATGGCTATTGCCAGCGCCTTTCTTGTCGTACCAACCTTCGCCGCCGTACAAGCCTGGGCGCCCGAAGCCAGCCGCGCTCGCGTCGTCGCGGCGGTGAGCATAGTCAATGCAGGCTTTATGACGGTGGGCGGCATACTTGTCGCCGCGATTCAAGCAGTGGGCGTCTCCACTGGAGGTATCCTGTTCGGCCTCGCCGCGCTCAACGTGGTCGCCGCCTGGCTGATGCTGAGATATCTGCCAACCAACGCCTTCCGCGACTTCGTTTCCATTCTGTTCCGAGCCTTCCATCGTCTGGAGGTGGAGGGGCTGGAAAACCTTAAGGCGGCCGGCCCGGCACCCATCCTGGCGCTCAACCATGTCAGTTTCCTCGACGGCCCATTGGCTTTGACGCTGACGGATGAGGAGCCGGTGTTTGCCATCGACTACACCATCGCCCAAGCCTGGTGGATGAAGCCGTTCATGAAACTTGCGCGCGCCCTGCCGCTCAATCCGGCCAAGCCGATGTCGACCCGCACGCTTATCAAGGCCGTGCAAGGCGGAAATCCGCTTGTCATCTTCCCCGAAGGCCGGATCACCGTGACCGGCGGCCTAATGAAGGTCTATGACGGTGGCGCCATGGTGGCCGACAAGACCGGCTCGATGATCGTGCCAGTGCGCATCGACGGCCTGGAGAAGAGCTATTTTTCGCGACTGAGTTCGCTCCATGTGCGCCGCCAGCTGTTCCCAAAGGTCAAGGTGACGATACTAGAACCGGCCAAACTTGAAGTACCGCCGGATCTCAAGGGCCGGAAGCGCCGCGCAGCGGCGGGTGCTGCCCTCTACCAGGTCATGTCGGATCTCGTCTTCCGCACCCAGGACATCGACAAGACTGTGCTGGAGAAGATCATCCAGACGGCGAGCGAACGCGGCATGAAGCAACTGGCCGTGCAGGACCCCGTCACCGGTTCGCTGAGCTACGGCAAGCTGCTGACAGCCGCCGCTGTGCTTGGAGAGAAATTCAAGAACTTCTATGCCGGCCAGCAGACGCTCGGCATCATGCTGCCCAATGCCAACGGCGCCTGTGCGACGCTGCTCGGCGTCATGTCCGCCGGCAAGGTTCCGGCGATGATGAACTTCACTGCCGGTGCGGCCAACATCCTCTCCGCTTGCAAGGCCGCCGAGGTGCGCACCGTGCTGACTTCACGCGCCTTTGTCGAACAAGCGAAACTTGGCGCCGTGGTCGAGGAACTCGGCCGCTCGGTCGATATTGTGTGGCTTGATGATCTGAGGGCCACCATTGGCCTCAAGGACAAGCTGCTCGGCCTATTGCGCAAAAATACACCCCGGGTCGCCCGCAAGCCCGGCCAACCGGCGGTGATCCTGTTCACCTCAGGTTCTGAAGGCACGCCTAAGGGCGTGGTGCTCACCCATCGCAACATCCTGGCTAATGCCGCCCAGGCCGCCTCGCGTATCGACTTCCATTCGGGCGACAAGGTCTTCAACGTGCTGCCGATCTTCCACTCGTTCGGCATGACAGCAGGTACGGTGCTGCCGCTGATATCGGGCGTGCCGGTCTATTTCTATCCCTCCCCGCTGCACTATCGCATGGTGCCGGAGTTGGTCTACGCATCGAACGCGACGATCATCTTCGGCACCGATACGTTCCTCAGCGGCTATGCGCGTACGGCACACCCTTACGACTTCCGCTCAGTGCGCTATTGCTTTGCCGGCGCGGAACCGGTCAAGGCTTCTACGCGCGCGACCTACATGGAAAAGTTCGGCCTGCGCATCCTTGAAGGCTATGGCGTGACCGAAACCGCGCCCGTGATCTCCATCAACACGCCGATGTACAACCGCTCCGGCAGTGTCGGCAAAATCATGCCGGGTATGGAGTACCGCCTGGACCCGGTGCCTGGCGTCGAGGATGGCGGACGGCTTTTCGTGCGCGGGCCCAATGTCATGGCGGGCTATCTGCGCACCGAGAAGCCGGGCGTGCTCGAGCCGCTCGAAGACGGCTGGCATGACACCGGTGACGTGGTCGCCGTCGACGACGTCGGCTTCATCACCATTCGAGGCCGCGCGAAGCGCTTTGCCAAGATCGGTGGCGAGATGGTTTCGCTGGCCGCCGTCGAGGCACTGGCGGGCGAATTGTGGAAAGGCTCGCTCTCGGCAGTCGCTGCCGTGCCAGATGCACGCAAGGGCGAAAAGCTGGTCCTCATTACCGAGGCTGTCAACGCCACGCGTGCCGAATTCCTGGCCTTCGCCAGGGCCAACGGCGCCATGGACCTGATGGTGCCGGCCGAAGTGCGCGTCGTTGCGAAAGTGCCTGTCCTCGGCTCAGGCAAGCTCGATTTCTCCGCTGTGATCAAAATGGTGAGCGGCGAAGACATGAAAACCCAAGCGGCTTGAACGACTCGCTTTTACGGGTAACTTTTGTGTATCTCGGTTGAGAACACGGGACCGCCGCGAAAGTTCGGTGCACGCAGCGCCATGCGAACGAGCTGCAGCTGGCGAAAACGATGGTGCAGGGTCGATGCGCTCATTTGCACATGCCGCGAGCTCGTCGATGCTGAACTGTCGAGGCGGCGGTCATAGAACTGGCAAGCGAGGACCATTGGCTTGTCCGACTATCGTTGCGCCTTCAGCAGACGCTCGAGCGTTGAAAAGTCACTCATGTCGCGGTAGGGCGTCAGGTCAAGATCCTTGGGGATCTTCTTGAGCTTCTCTTCGGAGATCGGTTTTTCGTTCTTTTTGTTGAAGGCCTGGTAAGCGGACCAGCCAACACCCGCCGCCTTCACTGCATCGCGTTCGGCTCGAAGAGCGATTTGATGCGCGTGCAGATAATGAAGCCCGAGTTCGTCTAGGAGCGCCTTTTCAACGATTTCGTGCGTTAGCAGAAATGGGGCAAGCCGGACCTTGGCCGATTTCCAATCCATAGTGCGAGGCATATGGCGATCGATATAAATCGTTCTGCCATCTTTGCTGTATCCAGCAATGTAGGGGATATCGAAATCATGAACGATCTTCACCCGACGATGCAGCGCCCGCACAGCGTCACTCAGTACATCATCGTCCAAGTCTTCGGAAACGTGGCGGACTTCATCTTCAAGCTTCATTTTTTCCACACTGACACCAGCGGCGCTTTGCTCCCATAGACCCGATCCTTGCGTTGACGGCCAACGTGGGAATCGTTCGTAATGCCCGCTCATGTTCCTGGGCTGTCGTGCATTCGTCATAAGCGTCGGATGCGGGAAAAGCGCCGACCACCAGGAAACCAGCAGACTCGGAGAAACATTGGTGACCGGTGCCGGCCGGAAGAACTGCCATATCGCCGGCCTTCCAGGACAATGTACGGCCCCTGTTGCCCCCGAACCGAACCTTGCCGGTGCCGCCCGCAACCCCAAGCACTTCATTTTTGCGGGAATGGTAATGGACGTAGTGGTAGATGCCGTCCCGCCAGCCGCTACTCCAGCCATTGGCCTCGAAAAGCTCTTCCAGCACGGCTGCGGAATCAAATTGTTCCACCGACCTTACGGCGCCGCGACAGACGACAAACGGCCAGAAGGGGTGGTTCGGCACGAGGCCGTCATCCTTGAACCGAAATTCGAGTGGCTTCTTCATCTTCACGAATTCGGCGAGTTCTTGCTTTCTCGGTCGCGCGATACCCGTCGCCTGCTCGGTAGCTTTCTTCAGGCTCTCGAGAATGCCCACGGCGAATCCTTGCGCTGGATGAGACAGCGGCGAAAGCCTCCGCTCTGGTCTCAACAAATCTCAACCAGCGACACCGCACTTTGTTCCTTTTGTCGAATGGCCGCTATTAAACTGCGGCCCGCGAGGAGAACTGAAACTCAGAGAAGCGCCCGCATGTCGGCCGCTCAGTTGGTGCCTGCCGGAGTTGAACGAGAATTGTCTTGGCGGTACTGCGCCAGAAGGCATTCGCGTCCTCCAGGTTTTTGGATTCCAGGACCCGGGCGATACCTTCGACCAATTTCCGCCGCCGATTCAGCGGAAACGCGCTTATGTTGAATGATCGATCACCTCACCCGAATCGCCCAAGCTTCGAAGGCCGCAACCTGTTGCTGATCGCTTTCCTGATCATCACCGTGCAAGGCCGCGACGTGCTGCAATTTATCTTCGGCAAGCTGTTCGGCCGGCATCTTCTGGCGCGGTGGAGGAAGCAAAACTCGCCGCCGTGCCGTACTTTACCTGGGACAATCGCGACCCCGGCGAGATGCTGGTCTGGCTCAGAAGCGCGCGGTAGCTCTATCGCCATCTGAGCCGCGCTGCATGCCTTGAATTTGCCGGCGCGCGCGTCATTTAGCTTTGAGTGGCGCCAGCCACTTGAACGGGTGGAGGCAGATTTTGGCGCTCGAAGCTGTCGCGCGTCCGAACGCCGGCGGCCGCTTTATTGCGGTCGCGGCGGTGCCGCTGCTGTTGGTCGTGAGTGGACTGGCCATCCGCTATGCCGCATTCACTTCGGTCTCGGCGGAACCAGGCTTCGCGTCCTATGCCCAGGCGCTCTGCCGGTGGGATTGCGCGTGGTATGTCGACATTTCCGAACATGGTTATGAGCGCTTTCCCATTCCAAACCAGAGCAATGTCGGACGCTGGGGCTTCTTTCCGCTCTATCCGATGCTGGTGGCGGCAATCCGGTCTGTTTTCCCTTTGCCGACGATACTGCTCGCGTCGATCACATCGGTTGCGTGCAGCTACGCGGCCTGTCTGGTGGCGTGGCCGCTGCTCGAGAAGAACATGCGCGCTTATGTGCTATATTGCGCCTTTCTGCTCAGCGGCCCGTTCTCCTTTCACTTCACGACTTTCCTGACCGAACCTCTTTTCGTGCTCCTGACGTCGTGCGTTTTTCTGGCACTCAAACGCTCCAGCTATCTGACCGCGGGGCTGTCATCGGCTCTGCTGTCGGCAACCAGGCTCGTCGGAGTGCTTGTTGTATTTGCGACCGTCATTCAGATGTTCAGGGATTACCGCGCAAAGGGCGGATCGGCGCTTTCGTTCCCACGTTGGGTGCTTGGCCGACCGGATCTGCTCGTTGCAATTCTCATCTCGCCTGCCGGCTTGTTCGCCTACATCCTGTTCCTCTATCTGACGGTCGGGGACGGCTTTGCCTTCCTGCACGTCCAGCGTGCGTTTGGACGTGTGGCGGGCAATCCGCTCGCCTTCATATGGGATGGACTCTCGGCCGTTCCGACGACTGGGTGGCTGCCTACGGCGCCGCAATGGAGCGCGCTCGCCGCACTCATAGGACTGGCGCTATCGGCGGTTCTGGCGGTTCGCAGGCAATATGGCGCCGCGTTGTTCTGCGCCTGCTGCATCATCCTGCCGCTGATCACGAACCTGGCCTCGATGGTCAGATACGTCATTGGGCTTGCGCCTCTGACAATGTTGCTGACCACGTTGTTGTCGGCGTCGAAGCTGACTTTTCTTGCGGCTCTGGGTCTCTTCCTGGGCGCCTGCTATTTCATGACCGTCGCATGGATCGGGGGTTATCTTGCCCTGGTCTGACATTTCGGGCCGGTATCGGCGCGCGGCCAGATTTGGTGGCTACGCGCTGGCGGCGGTTCTGGCCGGGACAGAAATCATCATGCTTGCGCTTGCTCTCAATCCAGACGTCAATGCCGACTATCGCGCCTATTATATCGACCGGACGACGACCTGCCTCAATCGCGATGCGGTCGGCAGCTACACACTTGGCGAGACGGTGTCGTTCCGGTCCGACGGAGCCAAAAAGGCAACCGGCATGATGGTCTGTGGCTGGTCGGGGCCGGTAGCCGACGGCACCCATTCGCTGGGCGAGACCTCGCGGCTTCGCCTGGACATACCGCCGCTTGGCGACGGTCTGACTGCCACGCTGCAAATGGCCGCCGTCATTCGTCCGCCCCAGATCACGCAAAGGGTTGTGATCTCGGTGAACGGCGTTCGGGTGCATGCGGTGACGCTGTCCGGCAAAGAGCCACGCACGGTATCGTTCGTCATTCCACCGGCGGCCCTCGCCAAGGCCAAGACACTCGACATCGCCTTCGACTACCTCGACGGCGTTCCGCAAACTCCTGCCGCCAGCAACATCTATAAGCGCTCCATCAAATTGTTGTCGCTCCGGCTCGATCCCACTGATGCGGATTAGGGCGGGCGATCGCGCTGCCGGCCGCGTCTTCGCTGCGCAAAAACCCAGCGGTCGAGCATGAGGAGATTGACCGCTGGAACAAGCAAGCATGTAACCAGGATGGCAATGATCGGCGGCAGACTGAGTTTCGCAGTCAAAAGCGCCGGCGCCGCGTAAGCCACCGCGAAGCCGGTTGCCGTCAGCAAGAGAAAACGCGGAGCCTCCGATCGATGCGATCCGCTCGACGCGAAGGTCACGAACTTATGCGCGAGATAAGAAAACAGGGCGGCAGCGGTATAAGCTGCGAGCGAGGCACCGACCGGCGAGAGGCCGAACCGTTGCCATTCGACCAAAGCGGTGGCCATCACTGCATATAGGATCGTTGCAGCGATGCCGACCGACCCGAAACGCACCAGCAGTTTCAGGCCGGCGTCGCTGGTCGAGGGGCCATCAGACTTGCGCACTGCAGGCATACTGCGCTCCAAGCGGCAGCGACGCGAGCGCGCGCTCGACTCTTCTGGCGAAAGGCCTTGCCGACGGCAGCAGCAGGAAATGCTCGGATCGGATGTCCCGGAACCTGGTCTCCCGAAAGAGCGACGCTGCGTTGGCAGCGTTGAGGAGGACCGCGTCGTGGTCGAACGGACACCGGAACACCGCAAGACGCGTCAGCGGATTATAGGGATTGTGCTCGATGATGCAGGCGACGCCACCTGGCCGCACGACACGCCGCAATTCCAGCAAGAAATCGGACCAGGAGGAGGGCGGAACGTGATGGACGACGCAACTGGCGAAAGCCAGATCGAACGCGCCATCCTCGTAGGGCAGACTCGGCGACCTGCAGGCCCTATAGGTCACACCTGGATTGTCCTGGCCGGCGCGCAAAATTGATTGCTCCGACACGTCGCAGCCATCGAGGCTGTCGAAAGCGCCGTCGAGGTAGGGGTGGAGCGAACCGACGCCGCAGCCGATATCCAGCGCCCTTACAGCCGCCCCACCCCGCCGAAGCTTTCGCTCGACCACCAGACGCCGCAGCAGGTCCGCCTTGGCGACAAGGAAGAAGTCGTGCCCGAGTCCGGAAAATCGGATGGACCCTTCGACCGCCTGGCCATAGTTGGAATTATAGCTGTCGAAGAGTTCGGCCATTGGCGGGGACTCCACTCCTGGGCTTGTGAAACGATAGGCGGCGCTCACCAGAGACAGTACGCATCGCCTCGTCGAAGCCGGTGAGCCGATTAATTACATAAAGCGGGCGGCGTTTCACCTCGGCGTGGATGCTGCCAACGTAGAGCCCGACCACACCGGTCATGAAAAGATTGATGCCGCACAGGAGCGACACGATCACCACCGTGGATGTCCACCCGGCAATGATGCCGGTTTCAAAAAATGAGGCAAAGATGGCATAGGCGCCAAAGACCACCGCAAGCGCGGAAATGGCCAATCCGCCCCAGAGCGCCAGGCGTAAGGGCTTCTCGGAGAAACTGACGATGCCGTGAACCGCAAGGTGCACCATCTTCCAGAATGGGTATTTGGTCTGGCCCAGGGTTCGCGCGTGGCGCTCAAATGGCACGGTCGTTTGCTTGAAGCCCATCCAGCCGAACATGCCCCTGACGAAGCGGTCATGTTCGGGCATACGCTTGAAGGTTTCCAGCGGCTTGCGGCCGACCAGGCGGAAGTCGCCGACGTCGCGCGGAATGTCGACCGACGTCATTTTCTCCAGCAGGCGATAGAAAAGACTTGCCGTAAAGCGCTTGAACCAGGATTCACCCTCGCGCTTGACCCGGCGGGCATAGACGATGTCGAAGCCTTCCTTCCACTTGGCCACCAGATCGAGAACGACTTCCGGCGGATCCTGCAGGTCGGCATCCATGACGATGACGGCATCGCCCGCAGCGGCGTCCATACCGGCGGTAATCGCCACTTGGTGGCCGAAATTGCGGGAAAATTCGATCAGCCGAAAGCGCGGCTCGGCGGCAACCACTTTTTGGAGGTATTCGACGCTTCCATCGAGGCTTCCGTCATCGACGAAGATGGTCTCGGTTTCGCCGTCCAGCCGGTCGATAAGCGAACTGATCCGCTCGATCAGCCGAGGCAGCACCTGTTCTTCATTGTATATGGGCAGGACGAGCGAGTAGCGAGGCGGTGATCTGTTCACCGTCATTCCAGGGCCGTGGACCACAGAGTCTCGCATGCGGTTGAAAATGTAACGAAAGCTACAAAGTTCCAAAGGTGTGCAAGAAACTGCTAATTTAGCTAGTTCTTGTCTGGCGATACGCCAGCACAAAGCTGTTTGACCGCCCTGAAGATCGCTGCACGCCCTCCTCCGCGCGCTCCACGTAGGCGCCATCCGCAGTCATCACCACGACGCGGGTGCCGGCGCTGATGTATAGCGGTACACCAGGGTGCACGCCGTTGGACAGCGTTGCCGGTTTCGCGACGAACCTCTGCCGCTGTTTGCGGCCGCTGCTTGCCGTGAGAAGAAGACTTTGCCCGAGATCCACCAGCCTGTTGTTGCGCTCAGGCCCATGACGGCCGGCCGCGACGTTGTCGAGGATTATGGCCATGTCGGGCTGACCTTGCGCAGCCATCCGGCATCGTTTCTGCGTGCCGATCTTCGCCGGCGCAGCATCGTGACCTGTCAGGAGGCCATGCAGGCGCGAGACAGAAGCTGGCTCGAGGCTGCCGGCCTGGTTCTGGTCCGGCAACGGCTAGGCTCGGCCAAGGGCCTCATGTTCCTCACCGTGGAGGATGAGACGGGCGCCGCCAACGTCGTCGTCTGGGTCAAGGTATTCGAGAAATTCCGTCGCGTGCTTCTTTCGTCGGCCATGCTCGGCGTGCGCGGCCGCATCCAGCGGGAAGGGGAGGTGGTGCATCTCGTCTCCCATCAGTTGACCGACCTGTCGGCCGAGCTGGCCGTTCCGTCCCGTTGGATCTTCGTCGCCGATGTCTGCGGCGCCGGCTGCGTCGGCCGACACGATGCTCGCCGGCCTGGCCCGAAGCGGCAGCCGGGCTCCAGTCGTCCGTGCCCGGCTGTGCCGGCCTGGTAAGCACCGGCGGCGCCATGATCCGGTCCTTGAAACGGCGATCCTCGTAGCGCGCCTTCTTCGCGCAGATCGGCGGCGTGCCCGCCACCATGACGATCTCGTCGGCGGGCGGGAGCTGCATGATCTCGCCCGGGTCAGCAGCGGTCTGGCGGTCTCGGAGCGCGACACCATCAGATGGCCAAGCCAGGGCGTGAGCCGATGGCCCGCATAGTTGCGCATGGCGCGCATCTCGGGAGCACCTCGGCGCGGTTCCGTTCGCGCGATAGAAGCAGCGGTTGGCGATTGAGCAGCATGGAATCGCCGAATTCATGCGCGCGGTATCGATATGCGATGAAGGCTGCGGAGGCCTTGGCGAGCAGAGCATCGTCGGCAAAGGCGCGCAGGAGCTCGAAATGGCTGTCGCCGGGCTGGTGGACGCCCGTGAGAACCGCATCGACCACGCGAAGCCGCGTGCCCCGCGCGATGCGCCCTGTCGCAATGCCATCTCCGTCACGCACATTGCCGCCGGGATTGGCGGCTGCCTCAAGTGCGCGCACTACGCTCGTGCCGATCGCAATGATGCGGCTGCCGCGCAGCTTCGCCCGCGCGACCTGTGCCGCTGTGTGCTCGGGAATGTGGTAGGGCTCGTCGAAGGGAAGGTGCGAGTCGAGCGCGGGATCGCCGGTAGAAGAGACGCCCGCAGCATGCGTGAGTGTTGCAAAGCCAACGTCGTGCCGACGCCAGGCTTGGAGCGTGCGCCAGTCGAGCGCGAAGCCTGCCGACGGCGCCTCGAACGCGACCGGCCCGGCGGCAATCTTCGTCCAAACGTCCCACAGTGCCAACGGCTCGGGAACATGCGCGTATTGGATCGGCCGGCCGTGCTGCGCCAGTCCTGCAAGCACCGCCGCGCGGTTGCCTGGGAAGTGCAACTCGAGAAGGCGTGGATGGTCGAGAAGGCGCTCGACGACGGCGTCAAGCGAGCCGAGCCGGAGGCGATCGCCTGGTGACAGCGGAGGTGGAGGCAGCCGGTCTTCCGTGCGCGTGCGGTGATCGCCCGAGCCGAAGGCAATCGCCACGAAACGGGTTGGATTGGGAAGTGATAGCCAGCCCGCTAGGCGGATCTCGATCGCCTCACCGCTTGGGACATGCGTGCCGTGCAAGCTGGCAGGCAAGGTCGCGGCGTCATTGGCAACGACCAGATCGCCGGGGTTGAACAGCGTCGCGAGGCCAGCTCGCGGCCGGTCGCGCATCGTGCCGTCCGCCTCGACGACGAACAGCCTGGCGGAGCGCCGATCGGGACGATCGGCGGCAATCATCCATGTGCTCCGGCCAGAAGCGTAGAGCGGACCGGCAACGCGTCGAGCATCTTTTCGATGATCTCGGCAGCTGCCTGCTCGGGGCGCTTCAAGGTCGCCGGATCAGCATCAGGGATCGCGAGCGCGTGCAGTGGGGTGTCCATATCGCCGGGGTCAAGCGCGAGGAGCCGGATGCCGTCTGCTTTCGCCTCCTCGTCCCAAATCGCCGTCAGATGGGCAAGGGCGGCCTTGCTCGCGCTGTATGCTCCCCAGCCGGGATAGGCGTTCACCGCGGCGTCGCTGGAAATGTTGATGACCAGCGCGCCGCGGCCCTCACGTGCGGACGCGGCAAGCGCACCGAAAAGAGCTTTCGTCAGCCGGAACGCGCCGACGAGATTGACCGCGAGCGCCATTTCCAGCTCCTCGCACTCGGTATCGGCAAGGAGCGCCAGAGGGATAGGGCCGAGGCTCGAGGCATTGTTGATCAGGACATCGAGCCCGCCGAGGCTGGCAGTGACCTGCAACGCGATCGGGTAGATGTCCTCCTTCTTGCCGACGTCGCCGACAATGCCGTGCGCGCCCGTCTCGTCGGCGATGCGTTCGACATTCGCCGCGGTGCGGGCGACGAAGGCGACGCACCCACCCTGTGCGGCAAGCTGCCGCACAAGCGCCAGTCCGAGGCCGGACGTGCCGCCCGTGACCGCCACGCGAAGTCCCTGAAGTTCGATATTCGTCTGCATTGCCAGTGCTCCCTTAATCCGTATGCCTCTTGCTACAAGTTCAAGTTAACTTGAAGTCAAGCGGGAATTGTGCTTTCGTTCATGCATGGATTCCATGCTGACCATCACCGACGTGTCACGGCGCAGCGGCGTCGCCTCATCGGCCCTGCGCTTCTACGAGGAGCGCGGGCTGATCGCGTCCGAGCGGGCCGGCTCGGGACACAGACGCTACCCGCGATCCGTGCTGCGCCGGATCGCCTTCATCGTCTTCGCGCAGCGAATTGGGCTGACGCTTGAGGAGATCGGCGCCGAGCTGGCCAAGTTGCCAGCCGATCGCGTGCCGTCGCGTCGGGATTGGTCGCGGTTGTCGGGCCAGTGGACGAAGCGCATCGACCAGCGCATCGCCGAGTTGCAGCGCCTGAGGTCCGGGCTTACCGAGTGCATCGGTTGCGGCTGCCTGTCGATGGACCGGTGTAGCCTTGCGAACCCTGCCGATATGGCAGGACGCAAGGGGCCGGGGCCGAGGTATTGGCTGGGGTGAGTTGCCAGCGTGCCTGTCCCTATTGCAGAACTCGGCAGCGCAAGACTTCGCCAAGTTCGAGACGCTGCGGCCCGGTAAGGTCAGGGCGCGGCGGCCCTGATGTCAATTCAGGAATCGCGCTGAACCGGACAGCTCCTGCATTTGTCTCAAAATCAGGATGCGTATACCTTCAGCCCTCAGGGCAATAGGATTAGAGTTCAATAGGTTAGGAGTTGAGGGCCGCCTAATTCTCCACTTTCTACCTAGGTGCAGCATGAGAGCGTTAAGAGGCCAATGAGTTAGCAGCTTGCGGGTGTGGTGAAACTGGTAGACGCGCTGGATTCAAAATCCAGTTCCGAAAGGAGTGTCGGTTCGAGCCCGACCACCCGCACCAACGATCGGCCGCCGACTTTGCGAACGGCGATCATTTCACTGTCGCCAGAGTCCGATTCGAATCGTGTCTGCCGCCCCATCTGTCAGGATACTCCGCTCCGCAATGTCGGGCGATCCAGCGAAACGGTTGAGCGTTGCTCCCGAGGCAGCACTCAACTCGTTTCGTTCGAATCGATTGGTTTAAACTCGAGCTGCAGAATAGGGCAGCGGCAAACGCCTGTTCGAGCATGCACATCGTGGTGTCGGGCGGGATGGTGATAGCGGGGGACCGCTGTCTATGACGTCAAATCACCGGTACATAAATCGGCTACTCGGGCTTCTCCTCGGGCTTTTCATGCCCAACAGAATTGCCTCCAAGGTGCGGCTCGATATCCGAAGCTTGGCGATCCAGTCCCACATAGTTGTCCTCACGTCCGCACCCTAAGGGCTTGCTCCAGCCTGTCGGCAATCTGGGTGACGATATAGGCAATCACCATGTAGATCACGACGGCAATCACGAAGGCTTCGAGGTAGTAGTAGTTCAGCGCGGCGGTCAGCTGGGACTGGGCGAAGATATCGACAACCTCGATGGCGAATCCGAGAGAAAGCGCCTTCATGATGACCATCATCGAGGTTGTCAGGTCGGGAATTGCCGTGAGAGCCACCTGGGGAAACAGAATCCGTCGGAACAATTGGCCGTTCGTATAGCCAAGGGAATGGGCGGCGTCTGACTGACCGGTGTCAAAGGCGTTCAGGGCTCCTTTGATAATTTCCGATTGGAACGCAGCGATACAGCCTGTCACCGCAATAATAAGGATAACCGAGTTGGGTGTTTCGTGGGCGTTGAAGTTGATTCCGAGCAACGAGAGCAGGAACTGGAATGCCGGGGGCAGACCGAAATAGGCGAGGAAAATCACGATGACCATCGGAACTCCCTTGAAGACGATCTTGTAAGCCATGATGAGCTCTCGCAGCACCGGGACTCGTCTGTATTCGACGAGTGCAAAAATGCTGCCAACTAGCGTCGACAAGACGAAAATGGTCAGCGCCATTCCAAGGGTTACAGGTACGGCGCCCAGAATTTCCTGGGTGTCCTGGAGCAAAATTTCGGTATCGAACATGGTTTAATACCCTTTAGGTCAGACGCTGGCGATGGCCGCGTTCTTGATCTGAGCTGTTGTCGTGGCCTCAGGCGCCTGCATCGGCGAGCGAAGCTCGAACAAGTGCACGATGAACCAGGCAATCAGGCACATCAGCGCATAGATGACGGCCAGGACGAGGTATGTTTCGAACTGGTACTGGTTATAGTCGCGCTCCATGATCAAGTGCGCGGTCGCCATGACGTCGGCCGCCCCGATGTACATCACCAGCGCAACGTTATGGATCAGGTAGATGATGGAATTTCCATAGCCGGGCAATGCGAAGTGCACCGCTTGCGGGCCCACGATGCGGGTGATCTTCTGGCGAAAGGTATATCCTAGACTGTCGGCCGCATCATGCTGGCCGCGATCGACGGCCAGGTATGCGGGCCGAAGGACTTCCGACAGATACCCGCCATGGTAAAAGCTCAGTCCGACCATCGCAGCGATCGTCGGCGAGAAGAAATCTGCGGAGCCGAACAGGGCCACCAATAGGGGGAGCCCGTAGAACGCGACGAACAACTGGAGGACGACGGGAACGCTGCGGGCATAGGACACGTAGAGGTCGGTGAGGTGGCTGACCACTGGTATCCTGCGAATCCGCAATGTTGTCGCAACGAGCGCCAAGCAAAAGCCGACCAACATAGCGGTAAACGTGATAGCGAGCGTCAGCGGCAATGCCGACAGCAACTCGGGAATCATAGCAGAAACATCCACTTTGAAACGCTCCTTCTTGCAATTCAGACTTGCCGCTGACGATATCTACTCAGATCGCATCATTTCATATACTTGACGATGCCTTCGCCAAACCACTTCTGCGAGAGCTTTTCGATCGTACCGTCGTCTTTCAATTCCTTGAGAACTTTGTTCACGTCATCGACCAGAACCTTGTTTTCATCTGACTTGTGAATAAGCATATAAGTGTTGTTGGTGAAGACTGGTTCGGACGCCACGATGTCGAGCTTCTTTTCATCGATGACGGTCTGCTCACCAAGATTTGAAGGCAGGACCAGCGCGTCGAACTTGCCGTTCTGAACTTCGTCCAAACGGTTTGGATACGGGATTCCGGCGCTCGACGCCGTCACGTCAAGCTTGTATTGCGGATTTTCTTTTTGCCAGTTCATGATGAACTTATAGGTTCCGCCGCCAGCCGTGGTCGGAACGATCCTCTTGCCGACCAGGTCTTTCATTTCTTTGATGCCGCTGCCCTTTTTGCTGTAGATCTTCATCAGGCTGGCGCCCATGGGATTTTCCGGAATGAAGAACTGCTTGGCGCGCTCGGGTGACTTGTAGTAACCGCCGACCGCGATGTCGTATTTGCCTGTGGCCAGGCCGGTTTCCTGCGCGATGTCGGAGACACCTTCCATTTCGAACTTGTATTGCGGCAGCTTTGCGTTGATCGCCCTCAGCAGATCGGGTTCATACCCTTGCGGCTCGACGCCGAGCGCGCCCCAAGCCAATGGCTTGGATTCGGCAGAGGTCGCGATCTTGATTGTCCGAACGGTCTGACCATAACTGATCCCTGCTGTCGCAAGGGCAATTGCGATGCCGCCGGCGACGGCCAGGGCATAACGACGCGAAAAACTGGATTTGATTGCAGACATTTCTTGGGTTCCCTTCTTGTTGGATTATTGAAAAGCGAGTTCAGACTGCAGGAATTGAGCAAGTCGTGGGCTGGAAGGCGCATCGAAGATCTCAGCCGGACTGCCGTCGGCGGCAACCACGCCACGATCCATGAAGACGATCCGGTTCGAGATGTTCTTTGCGAATTGCATCTCGTGGGTCACAAGCAGCGAGGTGATGCCGGACGACGTGACGTCCTTGATCACCTTCAGGACTTCACCGACCAGTTCGGGATCCAGCGATGATGTCGGTTCGTCGAAGAGCATCACATCCGGCCGAACCGCCAGCGCACGTGCGATGCCTGTGCGCTGGAGCTGGCCACCTGAGAGCTGGGACGGATAGCTGTCCCGCTTCGCTGAGAGGCCGACCCTTTCGAGCTCTCGCAGCGCGATTTCACGCGCCTCGTCGGTGGACTTGCGCTGGACGACGACCAGCGGATCCATGACGTTCTGGAGGACGGTCATGTTCTTGAAGACGTTGAATTGCTGAAAGACCATCGCTGTCCGGAGCCGGATCGCCTGGATGGCTGCCTTGTCGGGGCGCTGGTAATCCATCAGAATCTGGTCGAACGCGATGGTTCCAGATGCAGGCTTAACCAGATAGTTGATGCATTTCAGCAGGGTGGTCTTGCCGGTGCCGCTTGGGCCGATGATTGACACAACGTCACCTCGCTTTACCGAGAGATTGACGCCGTTCAGGACCTGTGTGCTTCCGTAGGACAGCTTTATATCTTTGATTTCAAGCATTCTGGTTGGTTCCCTTCAGAGTGTGGGAAGGAGTGTCTTGACCGCATGCGATATCATCACCCGCTCTCCGCATGGCCGAGAACGTGCATGAGCCGGTTTGCCCAGCCGAAGATCGATATGGCGTGGATAAGGTCGATGATCTCGGCATCATTCATGCCGACCGATCGCAGCGCGGCGATATCGTCTGGCGTCGCTTCCGACGGCGCCGCCGACAGGCGGCGGGCAAAGCTGTAGATCGCCGCATCTCGCGGCCCAAGCTTTTCGGGTTTGTCGAGGTACAGCGCGGTGACAACATCGTCGCTCTTGGTCAGCTCTGCATGTCGGCGGGCGTGAACAACGGCACAGAATTTGCAACCATTGACCATCGAGGCGCCCAAGGCGCCAAGTTCGCGATCGGGACGGGCGAGCCCGCCCTCGACGTACATGATCGCGTTGAACAGAATCGTGCGGGCAAGATAGCTTTCCGGATCATGCACAAGGGTCCGTACATATTCCGAAACTTTCTTGGCGGAGGGCGTAACCTTCATCGCATCGAGCTGTTCCGGCGTGGCCCCGGACAGCTCGACCGGCGCGATGTATGGCTGCCAGTTCAGCGGCTTCAGGCGCACCGAGGAAATCATGCCGACCTCATCAATCGCAAGCCGGTCGCCACCCGTGTCTGGAAGTTGACGAAGGCGATCAGTTCGGAGAGCGCGACGATCTGAGGATTGTTCAATCCAGCCTTGTCCAGGAGCGCGATGTGGCTTGCTTCCGCCTTTTTCGGCGTCAGGGTGATCAGGTCAACATGACGGACGATGGTCGCCAATGGTTCTTCCAGAGCCGTTTCGCCCTGGGTCACGGCCAGAAGCTGCTCGGTCGGACCAAGCTGAGCCAGCTGCATATCATATTCGGCCACCAGGACCGGATCGGCGTTCAGGGCGGCCATGCGGCGGGCAAGAGCAACACGCAAGTTCGGCGCCAGCCCCTGATCGTTTGCCGGCTGCAGCACCGAGAGGCGACATTCTTCCGCCCCGTGCACGAATTCGGGCCGAAACCGCCTTGCGTCGAAAAGCGCATCGTCCGGCGAAAGACCGGCGGCTTTGTCAATTGCGTCGGTCACCACGCGGCCTCCTTCTGCAGCAAGGGTGTTGAATCGACCCATTCGTCGCCCAGAAGTTCCGGCGTGTCGTAGGCGATCAGATTGGCGAAGTGGGTTTCGACATCTTCGGCAAAAAGTGAAGATGCGATGCCGCGCACAAGACGGTCGGCACCGGCGCTGACGGCCGGGATGTCGCCGGAGACCTTGCCGTGCGTCAGCATGGCGGCGTCGTTGAAGCAGTGGATATGTCCCAGCATCGGGCAGGAACCGGGAGTGCGTTCACGGAACTCGAAGGCAGGACCGAGATCCGGTGCATCGGACATGCCTGCACGCGGCGGTCCCATATCCGGCCTGTATCGGCCATCCGACCAGGTGCGGATATGTGGGGCGATCGCCGCAAATTCCGGTCGGCCGCTGAAATCGTTCGAAAAGCCGGTTGCCGCGATCAGGAAGTCGTAGCGCAACGGCCCCTGCGTGGTTTCCACCAGCAGGGTCCCTGTCTCCTCCTTCACCGCAACTATACCGCAGTCGAGAAGGAACCGAGCATTCGAATGGCGAGACACGCGAAGTGTCGATGAACGCGGCGGCGGTGTCTGGGTCGAGGCGGTATAATCGAAGAATTTCCACTTCCAGGCGTCGGGCAAGTGATGCATGCCGAGTACAACACCCGGACTTCCAATGCCGGTCAGCTTGTTGATGCGCGGCATTTCCTTGCGCCGGATCAACATGTCGACAGAGCCTGCACCCGCCTCGAGTGCCGTTGCGGCATTATCCATGGAAGAGGCGCCAGCGCCGATCACCGCCACACGCTTGCCTTTCAGCGTGTCGAAGTCGATGTCATCGGCAGAATGGGCCCAATAGGCGCGATCGATGCCACTGAGGAAATCGGGCACGGCAAAACCGCCCAACCCGGACCGACCGGTGGCCAGAACGAGACGACGGGTGAGAACCCGGCCGGTTTCCGCGCCATCGATATCGATCGCAATCAGATCTCCAACAGGGGCTAGTCCGGTCATGCGCACGCTGTTGCGCACCGGCAGGCCAAGAACCTTGCGATACCAGACCAGGTAGTCCATCCACTGGCCCTTGGGGATTTTGTCCAACGACCGCCAGGCCTCAACACCCCATTGCGCCGTGAACCAGGCGCGGAATGTCAATTGCGGCAGGCCGAGCGACGGACCGTGCAGGGTTTTCGGCGACCGGAGCGTTTGCATGCGGGCAAACGTCACCCATGGTCCTTCGAGCCCGGCCGGCGCCGCATCATAGGCCACGACATTGGTTATCCCGGTCAGCACCAGCTTTGCCGTGGCAGCAAGTCCGCACATGCCGGCGCCGATCACCACGACATCGCGGACCGGCACGCCATCGTGCGAACGCGCGGGAACCCATGGCTTGGCGGGCAGTTCGAGAAAGTCGAGATCCTGCGCGAGCTGCGCTTCGAGCGCAGCAAGACCTGTCGGCGTTGGCGCGGCGGGGGTATGCTTCATATTCCCGTTCCGTAATTTGTGCCGGATGCAGGATCGCTCACCAATTGGCCAGCCAGGGCCGGATCTAGCTTCTTGAAGCCGACGATCGACCGTTCAGCGACCGCCTCGACCGCATCCATCAACGCCTGCGCGACTGGACGAAGGGGGCGTTTTTCGGCAGCCACCACGCCCCAATAAAAGAGAACGGTCACGTCGATCGGGCGAATGACAACCCCTGGCAAGGCCACGCCGTAGGCGGTGAGAGGATCAATGACAGCCGCAACGCCAGTCCGCCGAACGATCTGCAACGCGCCATATGCAGTATTGGTCCGGATCACTGGCCCGGTGTCGATGCCCCTGGCCGCCAAGGCCTTGGAGACATGCAACTGGAAACGTAGGGGGTTGAGCAATGTTGCGACGCGGCGACCGGCAAAAGCGGAAAGCGGTATGACGTCAAGTTCAGCCAACGGATCGTCCTCCCGCACGGCAGCAACATCAGGCGCCGAATAGAGCCGCAGGACATCCAGACCGGGCGTATCGAGCGGCAAGCTTGAAAACCCGATCTCGGCACGTCCGCTTCGCACCTCCTGGGCGACGATCGAGGGGAGAAACTGCCCCAGATGCGTCTCGTTCGGAAGTTCGACACCTTCGAGTTCGGCCATGGCCGTTGGGATCAAGCCAGTACCGATCGCGGAAGTGGTAACAATCTGCAGGATCCGCCCTCTGCCGGCGGCAATCATCTTGGCCCGCGCGGCAAGCTCGGTGAAGGACATCAGCAGTCGCCGCGCTTCCTCCTCGAAGGCGGCACCTTCTTCAGACAGCTGCACCCGTCGACCGACCCGGTGCAGCAATTCGAAGCCAAGCTCTGCCTCGAGCTCCTGAATGGTGCGTGTCACCGAAGGCTGGGAACACCCGAGCATCTCGGCAGCCTTGGTGATGCTGCCGTTGGCGGCAACGGCAAGAAAGGCCTGGAGATCTCGTGTTTCCATTTACGCCTACATGCGTATTATGTATGAATAAGATCGTCTCATGCAGATTTGATATATGTCAAGGCGGAAATCAAACATGGCCGGAGACACCTCGGTGATTCGCCGCACGGTCGGAATAGTTCGCAAGCCCACAGAGCGTCGTCGGCCGTCTCGGCCATGTGGCTCGAACGCGTCCAGCTGAACCCCATGGATGACGATTTTCATGGGTAGCCAGGCTCAAGGAAGCGATAGGTTTCGATCGAGTTGTGCCTGCCTGCTGGCCTGCATGCGGTGGCGTTCGCCGCGCTGCGATCCATAAAGACTGGAACAGGAGAAATCCTATGCGGGTGAGTATTCTGGGGGCCGGCGCAATTGCTTACGGCCTTGCTGCCTGCCTGGCGGAGGCGGGGCACGACCCAATGCTTTGGTCGCCGTCGGGAGAGCGCACAAAGGCACTGGCCACCGGCCAATCGCTAACGGCCACGGGCGCTATCGAGGCAACGGTGTCGGTGCGTATCGCCAAGGATTGTAAAGAGGCTATTGCCGCAGCAGACGTTGTGATGGTCGCGCTGCCGGCTAATGGGCACAAGAAAGTGATGGATGCTGCCGCTCCTTATCTGAGGGAGGGAATGCCGGTAATCATTAGCTCTCACAGTTCCTTCGGAGCGCTGTATCTCTCCAGGCAATTGGCGGAACTCAAGGTTCGCCTGCCGATCGTCGTCTGGGGCACAACGTTGGTGACCGGCCGTCAGTCTGGACCAACAGAAGTCCACGTTGCCAGTGTTCGCCAGAAGGTCGATGTTGCGACCCTGCCTTTCGAGGCGATGGACCAAGGGTTCGAGCTTTGCACGACCTTGTTCGGCGATCGTTTCGTCAAGCGCAACGGTTTGCTTGCGATTGCGCTCAGCAACCTCAATCCCCAGAACCATCTCGGGATCGCCCTTCTCAATCTCACACGCATGGAAAAGGGAGAGCAGTGGAGCCAGGCCGGAAACGTCACGCCGGCTGTCGGCCGCTTTATCGAGGCCCTGGACGCCGAACGATTGGCGATCGCCGCCCGTTTTGGAATTGCCGTGCGCACAGTTGAAGAGCATTTTTCATTGTCGTTTCACGTCCCTATGGGCACCGTTTCGGAAATGAATCAGGAGATGGACCGTCAAGGCCGCGGCGGTTTCGGCCCGACAACTATCGAAAGCCGCTATGTTCTGGAGGACGTTCCTTTCGGGCTGCTGCCGACGGTGCTCTTGGGGAAGATCGGCGGAAAGCCAGCGATCCTCCATGAGGCTGGAATTGCGATATTCTCGGCCGCTTATGGTCGCGATCTCAAGGGAGATAATGATATCCTTCCTGCGCTCGGCATCGAAGGAATAGGAAAAGTGGATCTGGAGAACCTTTGCCGTAAGGGTTTTTAGCGACTCTTCACACGTGAGCAGGCAATCGGCTGTCAGCGACAGTTCCCGTGGCGCGTCAATCAAACCGCTCTCATCTCTGATCAATCCGCTCTGGCGTTGCGGAAGCCGACGGATCGGCTTCCGCAACAATATCGGCGGCGCGCAGGGCTAGATCACGCGCTTGATGTCGATGTAGTTCCCTTCTGTCGTGATCGTCAGCGTTACTTCTCTGTCACCGCGATTTCGCCAGAACCAGCCGTGATTTCCATCGAAGGCGGCTTCAATAGCACCTTCGTCGTAAGCGCGATTTTCCCTGCACGTTGACGCCGGCGCTTTCGACGGATGGCCTTCGAATCGGGAACGGTATCTGGTCTGATCAGACTGCTGTTGCTTTGGCGAAGTTGAAGGGCAGCAGATCGTAGATATCAGCGTCCTCGTTGCGTTGAGGCAATTCGGTGAGGACGTGGCGCAGCCAGGCTAACGGCTCGACGCCACAAGCGCGGCAGGTCAACATCAGGCTGTAGATGACGGCGCTGGCCCTGGCTCCGTCGACGGTATCGCTGAACAGCCAACTTTTCCGGCCAGTGGCAAAGATTCTGA
>NZ_JAMYMO010000056.1:0-26489 GCF_040318575.1 Mesorhizobium sp. M1088
CCCCGACCAGCTCCGCCGATCACCCGTTGCTCAACCCGCGCCATACGGCGTAAAACCCGCCGAGGCTCTAACTGCAGCCGGATCAAAATTCAGTGGCAGGTCAGCGCCCGAAAGCCTTCATCCAGCCCTTCGGCAACGGCCGAATAGGTAGGCCAATAATCAGTGAACGGCCTGGAGAAGGCCGCTCTGTAGAAGGCCTTCATGTCCTGCGTTCCGCCCGCCGCCGGCATTCGACCTAGTCAAGCCTTTTCGGCCAGTCTCATGGCTTGCTACTGTTCCCTCTATGTTCTAAGAGAGTGCGCCCAAAATGAAAGTCTTTTCGCCGCCACTTTTTCTTAATCGATTGTAGAGGCTGGCCAGCTTGGTCGATGCCTTGCGTTTCACGCTGCAGCACCATATCGCTCGATTTTTCAGTATTTCCAATCTCCTGACACCGGGGAGCAAGCATGAGCAAATGGGTCTACACCTTTGGCGACGGCGCGGCGGAAGGCCGTGCCGGCGACCGCAATCTGCTCGGCGGCAAGGGCGCCAACCTGGCCGAAATGTGCAGCCTGGGCCTGCCGGTGCCGCCGGGGTTCACTATCACCACCGAAGTTTGCAACGCCTATTACGCCAACGGCCACACCTATCCGGCCTCGCTGGAAACGGATGTTGCGGTCGCCCTCGATCACATCGGCCGGCTGACCGGGCGTCGTTTCGGCGATCCGTCGAAATTGCTGCTTGTATCGGTGCGCTCCGGTGCCCGCGCTTCCATGCCCGGCATGATGGACACCGTGCTCAATCTTGGGTTGAACGACGAGACGGTCGAAGCCTTGGCCGCCGATTCAGGTGATGCGCGGTTCGCCTATGACAGCTACCGCCGTTTCATCCAGATGTATTCCGATGTCGTCATGGGTCTCGACCATGAGGTGTTCGAGGAAATCCTCGAAGACCAGAAGGGCGGCCTCGGCCATGAGCTCGACACCGAGCTGACAGCCATCGAATGGCAAGGCGTGATCGCGCTCTACAAGGCCAAAGTCGAGGTGGAGCTTGGTAAACCCTTTCCGCAGGATCCGCACGAGCAGCTCTGGGGCGCCATCGGCGCGGTGTTTTCCAGCTGGATGAACAACCGCGCGATCACCTATCGGCGGCTGCACGACATTCCCGAAAGCTGGGGCACGGCAGTCAACGTCCAGGCCATGGTGTTCGGCAATATGGGCGACACCTCGGCCACCGGCGTTGCCTTCACCCGCAACCCGTCGACCGGCGAAAAGCAGCTCTATGGCGAGTTCCTGGTCAACGCGCAAGGCGAGGATGTAGTCGCCGGTATCCGCACGCCGCAGAACATCACCGAGGCAGCGCGCATTGCCGCCGGCTCCGATAAGCCGTCGCTGCAGAAGCTGATGCCAGACGCCTTCCAGGCTTTCGTCAGCATCTCCGATCACCTGGAACAGCACTACCGCGACATGCAGGATCTCGAATTCACTATCGAGCGCGGCAAATTGTGGATGCTGCAGACCAGGTCCGGCAAACGCACCGCCAAGGCGGCGCTGAAGATTGCCGTTGACATGGCCAGGGATGGACTGATTTCAAAAGAGGAAGCCATCGCTCGCATTGATCCGGCCTCGCTCGACCAGTTGCTGCATCCGACCATTGATCCGAAGGCGGCGCGAGATATCATCGGCGTCGGCCTGCCGGCATCGCCAGGCGCTGCTACCGGCGAAGTCGTGTTTTCCTCGAACGACGCCGAGGAGGCCAAGACACAAGGCCGCAAGGCGATCCTGGTGCGCATCGAGACCAGCCCCGAAGACATCCATGGCATGCATGCGGCCGAAGGCATCCTGACGACGCGCGGTGGCATGACCAGCCACGCCGCCGTAGTGGCGCGCGGCATGGGCAAGCCTTGCGTTTCGGGCGCAGGCTCGCTGCGCGTCGACTACAAGGCCGGCACGCTGATGGCGATGGGATCGACCTTCCGCAAGGGCGATATCATTACTATCGACGGCGGCAACGGCCAGGTGCTGAAAGGCGCTGTACCGATGCTGCAGCCGGAACTCTCGGGCGATTTTGCCGCCATCATGGAATGGGCCGACGGCGCGCGCCGCATGAAGGTGCGCACCAATGCCGAGACGCCGCTGGATGCTCGCATGGCGCGCTCCTTCGGCGCCGAAGGCATCGGTCTTTGCCGCACCGAGCACATGTTCTTCGATGGCGACCGCATCGTTGCCATGCGCGAGATGATCCTGGCCGATACGGAAAAGGATCGGCGAACGGCGCTGGCCAAGCTGTTGCCCATGCAGCGCTCTGATTTCCTAAAACTCTTCGAGATCATGGCCGGGCTGCCGGTGACGATCCGCCTGCTCGATCCGCCGCTGCACGAATTCCTGCCCAAGACCGAGGAGGAAGTGGCCGAGGTCGCCGCCGCGATGAATGTATCGCCGGACAAGCTCCGGCGGCGCACCGAAGCGTTGCACGAGTTCAATCCGATGCTCGGCCATCGCGGCTGCCGGCTTGCCGTCTCCTATCCCGAAATCGCTGAGATGCAGGCGCGCGCCATATTCGAGGCGGCTGTCGAGGCCGGCCGGAAGGCCGGCGCGCTGGTCGTCCCGGAGATCATGGTGCCGCTGGTCGGGCTGGTGAAGGAGCTCGACTTCGTCAAGGCACACATCGACGGCGTCGCCAAAAGCGTCATGGAGGAGACCGGTGTCAGGATCAACTATCTGACCGGCACGATGATCGAACTGCCGCGCGCCGCGATCCGCGCCCACGTCATCGCTGAAGCCGCCGAATTCTTCTCCTTCGGCACCAACGATCTGACCCAGACCACGTTTGGTATCTCGCGCGATGACGCGGCCTCGTTCCTCGAGACATACCGGCAAAAAGGCATCATCGAGCAGGATCCCTTCGTGTCGCTCGACATAGAGGGTGTCGGCGAGCTGGTGCGTATGGCGGCCGAAAAGGGCAGGGCGACGCGGCCTGACATCAAGCTCGGTATTTGCGGCGAGCACGGCGGCGACCCAGCCTCGATCCATTTCTGCGAGAAGGTCGGCCTCGACTACGTCTCGTGCTCGCCATACCGGGTGCCGATCGCCAGGCTGGCTGCTGCGCAGGCGGCAGTGCAGGCTGCAAAAGTCGGAGCGTGAATAGATCCAGACCGAAGATGCCGGACAGACAGCTGGCGAACAATCGATGCACGCGCCGCGATCTTTGGAGCGTGACGGCCTGCTGACAGCACTGGCTAATGGACTTCTCAACACATCAAGGAAGGTTGATGTTTTCGACTCGCCGTGTGAAATGGCCGCGGGATGGTGCACATGTCTGATGATGAACAAACCGCTGCGGCACGCTGGTCGGTGAAGTCCGAGCTCCGCGCCGTCGCTCGCGACAAGCCGTTGCTCGCGGTGCTGGCGGCGATCCTCTGTCTCTATTGTGCGTTTATCGCCGGACCGATCGTCTATGCGGTGCTGGCCATCAACGGCATTGCGGATTTCTTCAAATGAAGCCGGTTCCGGCGATATCGCTGCGGTCCGGCGCGCTGCGTTTTCGGCCCCGAAATTGCTTGGCCTGAATGAAATTGCCTAGCCGGGATGAAACTGTTCCCGTCTATCGTTCGTACCTAGGAGGATACGGGGAGGACACGTGACGAAAAAGTCAGTAGGAAGGCGTTGACTCTTCCGCCACGGAAGGTCTCTGATGCTGCATTGCACAAGGGGTGGCGGAATCGATGGCAGTGCGTATCAGAATGCCGGGCGGCACGCTGAAGGTGAAGGTGTACCGCGAATTGCGCGACCGCGAACGCGCCCGCCGCATACCCGTCGTCAAGATCGGCCGGATTTATTTCACCTGGTGGTCGAACCGCCAGCGCCTGGTTGACGATCAGTCGCCAGGGTGACGCATGAATTTTTCGGCTGCCATGCGCCTGGGAAAGCCCGCCCCAACCTCCGCCGGCCAGTTTGCAAAATAAGTTGATGAGGCTGCTGTTGACTCTCCCGTAACGGAAGGTCTCTACTTACCGCATTGCACGAAAATTGCTGCGTTGCACAACGGGAGTTGGACCGATGGCAGTGCGTATCAGGTTGCCTGGCGGCACTCTGTAACCAAATTCACGCGAACGTGCGCGTGCCGGCTCCAAATCCCGACATCGTTTCTGCCGGTTTCCGGCTCCCGAACCCGCCCCGGTGCCAGAAACAGATGTTGCAGAACCCGCCCGCGCACGTCCGCTCGATTCTCATCCTCCAGACGAAATTAATCGGCGATCTTGTCCTCGCTTGCCCGCTCGCCAGAAACCTGCGCCTCGACTCTCGCGGCAGACCACGTTGGACTTCCTGCTTGTCGGCGGCCCCGATGAACGGGCATCTGCCGAGCGCATCGTCGCCAAGGCCGCTTCGCCGGTCGTCAACGTCGTCGGGGCGCTGTCGCTGGCAACGCTGCTGGCGGTCCTCGGCCAGGCGCGCCTGTTTCTGGGGAACGAGAGTGGCCCGATGCACATGGCCGCCGCCGCGGGAAGGGCGGTTGTCGGCCTGTTCGGCCTGACCGACCCGGCCGTCTGGGGGGCTGTCGGCGTGGCCAGTGTTACGCCGCGGCGCTCCATGCCCTGCGAGTGCATAGCCAGGGACCTGTGCCGCCGACCCGATCGGAGCAAGGCTTGCTGCGTCTGGCGACTTGAGGTCAAAGCGGTGGTCGACGCGGTGCGCGCGATCCTTTCACGTAAGGTTAAGGTCGTGGAGCACGCATTGTGACCTCGCGCTTGCCAAACGTCAGGCCGGCGGTCAAATTGCCGCTGCCGACGCTTTTGCAGGGGCATCGTCCCGATTTCCGCCTTGATGGCGGTCTTGGGGTCGCCGCTTCAACTTTGATCCGGCCGACCTGGAAATAATCGATGCGCCTGTTCCAAAAGCTTTTTTGCACCATCGCGATATCGCTGTGGGCTGTTTCTCCTGGCAACGCCCAGTTGCTCGTCGCACCGACGCTGCACATCAAGGCCGAGGCGGGCGGCGGCCGCGTCGCGCTGACGCTCGATGCGTGCGGCGGAAGGACCGACACAAGGATTCTCTCGGCGCTGGTGGAAAACAAGATTCCTGCCACCATTTTCGTCACCGGTATCTGGCTGAAGCACAACGCGCCCGCCGTCGAGATCATGCGGGCGCATCCCGAACTGTTTGAATTGGAAAACCATGGCGGCCGCCATGTCCCGGCTGTCGACACGCCGCAAAGGATCTACGGCATTCGCAGTGCCGGCAGCCCGCAGGCCGTGCTGGCCGAGGTCGAATCGGGTGCTACCGCGCTTGCCGTGACCGGCGAACCGGCGCCGAAATGGTTTCGCGGCGCAACCGCCGAATACAGCCCATCGGCAATCGCGATGATACGCAAGCTTGGTTTCAAGATCGCCGGATTCTCAATCAACGGCGATGGCGGCTCATTGCTCGGTGCAAAAGAGACCGCCCGGCGCATTGCCGCGGCAAAGGACGGCGACGTCATCATCGCTCACATCAACCAGCCGACCCATGCGGCCGGCGAAGGCGTGGTGCAGGGACTTCTGGCGCTGAAGGCCAAGGGCCTCACCTTCGTGCGTCTCGACGATGCCGACGGCATCGGCGATGAAGGCACCACCGACTGATCAGCCGGGCGTGGCCTTGATCGTCACCTTGTTTGGATAGAACGCACCGTGATCGCGAATGTCTGACATCTCGTCGAACGGCCGCTCATAGGCCCACATCGCATCCTTGCCTGCATCGCCGGCGGGCAGCACGCTCCAATAGCTGGCATCGCCCTTGTAGGGGCAGTGGGTCGAGTGTTCGGTCTTGCCAAGCTGCTTGAAGTCGATGTCGCCGAACGGAATGTAGAAAACAGGCGGATAGGGAGGTTCGCTCAGCACCTTGACCTTGCTGGACGAGGCGATAACGACATCGCCGGCGCGCACCGTCACGGTGCCCTTGTAAGGCTCGACCGTGATGACCTTGTCCGGATTGCGTTGAAAGCCGGGTGCCGGGTTTGCGATCTGGTCCATATCGGATCTCCTTGCCTCTACCCAAGATGTGTCTGGCAAGCGCGTTGCGCAAGACCTGCCAGCCACCGGCGGGCATCGCCCGCGGGTGGCAGTCTTGCGCTTTCCTCCGGTATCCCGCCTAAAATCAGGCGGCGGCCTGGAAAGCGTCCATCAGCCCGGCATAGGCGGCGGCAATCCCGGCCACCGGATTGGTGCTTTTCGAGGTGGTCTCGACCTTCAAAGCACCACCGTTGGTCGGCAAGGTGAGCAGCAGGAACTGGCGATTGCCGCCATCGCCGACCGATGCGGCGGCGACGTGCTGGGCTTCGCCCTCGTTCTCGACGCACATCTTGAACAAGAGCGTGCCGCCGACAGCTTCGAGGGCGCCGCCGACGACCTCGACGAATTCATCTTCGGAAACGGTTTTGGCCTCAGGCACCAGATCGGCCTGCGCGACATCGGCCGCCACCAGATCGGCCAGACTTTCGGCAAGCGTATTTTCGAGGGCTTTGTCGTCGAGCTGCGCGTCCATGCGAACCTCTTTCATTCGCCAATCGCGCCCCGCCATTAATCAAAGTTAACGCCGAGCATGGCCGGATTGTGGCGAATTCGGCCTCATTTTGGTCTATGCACGGCTCCAGCCCAGTCACAGCTGGACAATCGGTCGGTTCGTCCCACAATGGCGCAAAAAATAGCGGGAGGAACAAAATGCTCGGGCTGATGCAGAAATGGCCGCTGCTTTGTCACAAGCTGATCGACAACGCCGAGAGGCAGCACGGTAGCCGCGAGATCGTGTCGCGTTCGATCGAGGGGCCGATCGTGCGCAGCACATATGCCGAAATCCATGATCGTGCCCTGAAGGTCGCCGAGCGGCTCGAGCGTGACGGTTTCGGGCTTGGCGACCGCATCGCGACCCTGGCCTGGAACACCGCGCGCCACATCGAGGCCTGGTACGGCATCATGGGTGTCGGCGCCATCTATCACACGCTCAACCCGCGGCTCTTTCCCGAGCAGATCACCTGGATCATGAACAATGCCGGGGACAAGGCGATCTTCGTCGACCTGACCTTCCTGCCGCTGCTCGAAAAGATCGCCGGCGCGGTCAAGTCGCTGAAGCAGGTTATCGTGCTGACCGACAACGCGCATATGCCGGAGACTGCGCTGCCCAATGTGGCTGCGTACGAAGAATGGCTTGCTGAAGCCGACGGCAACTTCGCCTGGAAGACTTTCGACGAAAACACCGCCGCCGGTATGTGCTACACCTCGGGCACCACGGGCGATCCGAAAGGCGTCCTCTACAGCCATCGTTCGAACGTGCTGCACGCCATGATCGAAGCTATGCCCGACGCCATGGGCCTGTCGTCGCGCGATACCGTATTGCCGGTCGTGCCGATGTTTCACGCCAACGCCTGGGGCCTTGCCCAGAGCGCGCCGATGATCGGCGCCAAGCTGGTCATGCCCGGCTGCAAGATGGATGGCGCTTCGATCTACGAGCTGCTCGACACCGAGAAGGTGACCTTCAGCGCCGCCGTGCCGACGGTGTGGATGATGCTCCTCCAGCATCTGGAAGAAACCGGCAAGAAACTGCCCTATCTGCAGAAAGTCGTCATCGGCGGCGCGTCCTGTCCACGAGCGATCACGACGAAGTTCCAGGACAATTACGATGTCCAGGTCGTCCACGCCTGGGGCATGACCGAGATGTCGCCGCTCGGCACGCTGTGCACCTTGAAGCCGGATTACGCCGGGCTGAAGGGCGAGGCTCGCCTCGCTGTCCAGCAGAAGCAGGGCTTTACGCCGTTCGGCATCGAAATGAAGATAACGGATGACGACGATAACGAGCTGCCATGGGACGGCAAGACCTTCGGCCGACTCAAAGTCCGCGGGCCGGCCGTTGCGCGCGCCTATTATGGCGGCATCGGATCCGAACAGTTTGATGAAGACGGCTGGTTCGATACCGGTGATATCGCGCATATCGACCCCGGCGGCTACATGCAGATCACCGATCGCGCCAAGGACGTGATCAAGTCGGGCGGCGAATGGATCTCGACCATCGAGCTCGAGAACCTCGCTGTCGGCCATCCCGACGTGGCGGAGGCCGCCGCCATCGGCATTCCGCATTCCAAATGGGGCGAGCGGCCTTTGCTCGTGATCGTACGCAAGCCGGGCAGGGAGCCGACCAAGACGGATATTCTCGCTTTCATGGACGGCAAGGTGGCGAAGTGGTGGATGCCGGACGACGTCGCTTTTGTCGGCGAAATCCCGCACACCGCTGCCGGCAAGATCCAGAAGATTACCTTGCGCCAGCAATTCCGGGATTATCACCTGCCGACGGATTGACCGGAGATGCGGCGTCTTTGCGCCTTCAAGCCGGCGCTGAAAGGCACTATGCCTGTGTTCGGGTTGGGGCAGCGCGGAAAACAATGACGGGAATTCCCGAGCGACAGACGTCGAGGGCTGCCAGCTGGTCGCGGCGCGCCGGCGCGTTTTCGGCAGTCCTGCTGCTGACCGCTCTCATCGGCCATCGCTATGACCTCGTCGAGACCCAAGCTTTCCTATGGGTGCTCGGCATTGTCGCCTTGCTGGCTGCGTTTGCGCTTCTGTTCGCCGGGTTTGCCTTTGCGCGATTGTGGAATTTCGGCGATCGCGGCGGCCGCGACCTGACCGTCGGCGCCTTGCTGGCGGTTCTGGTTCTCATCCCTTACGGCGTTGTGGCCTATTGGGTGGCCACCTATCCGCCGCTACGCGACATCTCGACGGATCTGGACGACCCACCGGTGCTCGATATTTCTACCCGGACAAAGGATATGAACGAGCTTTTGCCGCCGACACCCGGCGAGCAGCGCCTGCAAATCGAAGCTTATCCGCTTGTTACCGGACGCAGCTACACCTTGCCTTTCGATCGCGTTCTGGAGGCGGTCAAAACGGTGCTCGATCGGCGCGGCTGGCAGCTCACGGCGCCGTTTCCAGACGCAGCAGGGCAAAGCGACGTGACGGTCGATGCGCTGGCCAAGAGCTTGCTGGTTGGTCTTCCCGCCGATGTCGCCATCCGCGTGACCGACGATGGCGACGCGGTCATCGTCGATATGCGCTCGGCCTCGCGTTACGGCCGCTATGACCTTGGGGACAATGCAGCGCGCATCATCGATTTCCTTGCCGAGCTCGACCAGGAAGTCGCCGGCCAGGTGGGCGTGGCGCCGGCGGGGTGATACCCGAAGTGTACTACTTTGCCGGCGAATAGATGCCGTCGATAGCCGGCGCACCGTCGGTGTGGACCAGACCGCGCGCCACCAGGTCTTCCAGATGGGCAAGCACCGACAGGCCGGCCGCCCCATGCAGGCGCGGGTCGGTGTCTCGATAGATCGCCTCCACCATGTCCTTGATTGCCCGGTCGCCGCTGTTGATCCGCTCCAGAATTGCGCATTCGCGCATTTTGCGATGCGTTTTCAATCCGCGCATGAAGCTGCGCGGCTCGGTCACCGGCCCACCATGACCGGGCAGCAGCAGCCGGTCGTCACGTTCGATCAGCCAATCGAGCGATGTCATGTACTCTGCCATCGCGCCATCCGGCGGTGCGACGATCGTGGTTGCCCACGCCATGACGTGATCGGCCGAGAAAAGGATGCCGGTTCCCTCCAGTGCGAAGGCCGCGTGATTGGCGGTATGGCCGGGCGTCAGCACAGTCCGGATCGCCCAGCCGTCACCGTCGATCACCATATCATCCGGCAGCGCGACGTCTGGAACGAACTCGATGTCGGCGCTGGCATCGAGCGGATTGACCTCGCCGGTGTGCAACGGCCGCGCCGGGCGATGCCGGCCCTCCGCCAGAACCACCGCACCCGTATGCTGCTTTAACCGAGGCGCCAGCGGCGAATGGTCGCGATGCGTGTGGCTGATGAAGATATGGCTGACCGGCCTGGTCCCGATCGCTTCGAGCAGTGTTCGAAGATGTGCCTCGTCATCCGGTCCGGGATCGATCACCGCCAGCGTCTCGCGCCCGACGATATAACTGTTGGTTCCGTGAAAGGTGAACGGGCTTGGGTTCGGGGCCGTGACGCGTTGAATACCAGGCGCAACGATCACGCCCTTGCCATAGGACGGTTCGAAGCGTGTGTCGAATTTCAGCGTCATGCGAACGTCGCGACCTTTTTTGGGGCGAGGGCAAAACCGATTGCCGCATAGCACGGAAGCCAATATAGGAAAACGCAAGGCCGCGTTCGGCGGCAATCCGGAACGGGGAAGACCATGGCAATTGCAACGACGATGCGTCCGCTCATTTCTCTCGCTTTGCCTGAAAAGGGCGCGGCCCGGCTGGCAGGACAGCTTTTGCTGGCGATCGCCGGAACGCTGCTGCTGATCTTGTCTGCCAAGACCAAAGTCATGCTCGGACCGGTCGATATCTCGATGCAGACGCTCGCCGTCTTGCTGATCGCTGCCACCTTCGGCATGCGCCTCGGCGTCGCAACGCTGCTTCTCTACATGGCTGAGGGCGCGTTGGGCCTCCCGGTCTTCCAGAGCACGCCCGAAAAGGGCGTCGGCATCGCTTACATGCTCGGTTCGACCGGCGGCTATCTTGCCGGCTTCGTCGTCATGGCGGCGATCGTCGGCTGGGCTGCCGACCGTGGCTGGGATCGCCATCCTATCAAGCTCTTCAATGCCATGCTGGTGGCCGAGATCGTCATGATGGCAATGGGCTTTGCCTGGCTGGCGCTGTTGATCGGCCCGGAAAAGTCGTGGCAGTTCGGGGTGGTGCCCTTTATCGTCGGTGATCTGATCAAGGTTGCGCTGGCCGCGAGCTTGGTGCCGGCTGTCTGGTCCCTGTTGAAGCGTTCGTGAAGCCGGTCGAGCGGTGATAACCTGTTCTGCGCGACAGTGATTTTTCGCCGTAGTTGGTATGGCCGTGCAGGATCTTTGTCGCTGGCGGCAGGCTTGTGCGCGACGCCATCCGTCACATTAGCTTCAAGTCGACGGACTAAGTACCAGAACCAACGGGCGATTCGTCACGACCAGCGTAACCAAGCACCTACGCATGGAAATAAATTGCTCGACATAGCATCTCAGCCAGCTGAAAAAGAAAGCGGCTCGATGATTATTTAGGCACAGCTAAATTTCTGGACAATGTGTAGGAAATTCTTAACCCAACCGCCTTGACTTTAGTGGTTTGGTTGCTTGCTGGTATCCACACACTGTCGTAACCGTTGACCTGAGATCATGCCGCCGACTGCCGAAGGAAGACACGTGAGTAGCGCGGAAAAAACAACGACCAACGCGACCGCCCTGTCGCCAGAGTCGGCCGCCGCGCCGGCAACCCGCTGGTACGCGGCCAGCGTCTTTCCCGGAAAGGAGCATGTCGCCGAACGGCATCTCCGGGTCCAGGGATTCGAGCCGTTTGTGCCTCGCTGCGAGAAAACCGTGCGTCATGCCAGGCGGCTCGAAACACGGTCCGCAGCTTATTTCCCGGGCTATATGTTCATCGCCCTTGACCTCGGACTGCAACGTTGGCGTTCAGTCAATGGAACCTTCGGTGTGCGTTCCCTCGTCACGCAAGGCGACCGGCCTTTGCCGGTCCCCTCGGGTTTGGTAGAGCGTTTCATTGCATTGACCAGAAAGGACGGGCTGCTTGATTTCAGTGGAGGCCTCGCAGCCGGTGCCTCGGTCCGAATCCTTTCGGGCCCCCTCGCGGAACAGATCGGTCGCCTTGACCGGCTCGATCCAGCCGGAAGAGCCCGGGTTCTGGTGGCCATCATGAATGGCGAAATCCCTGTCGACTTGGATGCCAGGGATCTCGTAGCAATCGCGTAGCCGCAAACATGAAGGCGGCGTCGTGATGTAAACTGTTATAGGATGCGCTCTCGGGTTTTCACCCGGGAGTGCGGTAGCCGTCGTTAATGGGAATACGCGCTGTGTGGCGAAGTTGCCTCATCGGCGCTGATTGAGAGTACGCAATATGCGAATAACAATGATTGGTGCCGGCTATGTAGGGCTCGTCTCGGGCGCCTGTTTCGCCGATTTTGGCCATCAGGTCTGCTGCGTCGATCGTGATGCGGAAAAGCTTGCCATGCTCAAACTCGGCAAGATACCGATCTATGAGCCGGGGCTCGACGACCTCGTCACCACCAACACCGCGCAGGGCCGCTTGCGTTTCGACGACAATCTCGCCGATGCCGTTTCTCAATCGGATGTCGTCTTCATAGCCGTCGGCACGCCGTCACGGCGTGGCGATGGGCACGCCGATCTGTCCTTCGTTTACGATGCGGCCGTCGAAGTTGGCCGCGCGCTCAAAGGATTTACGGTCGTGGTGACGAAATCGACCGTTCCCGTCGGTACCGGCGATGAGGTAGAACGGATCATCCGCGAGCAAAATCCCACAGCCGATTTTGCGGTGGTCTCCAATCCGGAATTTCTTCGCGAAGGATCGGCGATCGAGGACTTCAAGCGGCCCGACCGCATCATTGTCGGCACCGATGCCGAACGGGCCACAGCCGTCATGGGCGAGATCTATCGCCCGCTCTCGCTGAATGCCGCGCCAATATTCTATACGAGCCGGCGTACGGCGGAGCTCACCAAATATGCCGGCAACGCATTTCTGGCCATGAAGATCACCTTCATCAACGAAATAGCCGACCTCTGCGAGCGGTTGGGAGCCGATGTGCAGGACGTCGCGCGCGGCATCGGCATGGACAATCGCATCGGCGCAAAGTTTCTTCACGCGGGGCCGGGCTATGGCGGCTCCTGTTTCCCGAAAGATACGCTGGCGCTGGTCAAAACCGCGCAGGACGCGGCAAGCCCGGTGCGGCTTATTGAAACGACGGTCTCGATAAACGACCAGCGCAAACGGGCGATGGCGCGCAAGGTGGTCGAGGCCTGCGGCGGCTCAGTTCGTGGCAAGACCATCGGTATCCTCGGCCTTACGTTCAAGCCGAACACCGACGATATGCGCGATGCCCCGTCATTGGCTATCATTCAGGCACTCAAGGATGCGGGCGCTTCGGTCAAAGCGTATGATCCCGTAGGCATGGAGCAGGCGCGCAAGATGATCGAAGGCATTGCGTTCGGGGATAGCGCCTACGCGGTAGCCGACGGCTCGCATGCGATCGTCATCGTCACCGAGTGGAATGCGTTTCGGTCGTTGGATCTGAAGCGGCTCCGTTCACTCATGGCGACGCCGGTGATGGTTGATCTGCGAAACGTCTACCGCGGCGAGGACGTCATTAGGGAAGGCATAGCCTATTCGAGCGTCGGCCGAGAGCGGCATCCTGTCCAGTAAACGTCCAGGTTTTCATGGGGCCCGTTCGCGGGATTCAAATTGATCGCCACCACCGTCCATTTACCCAACAAACGGCATCTCCTGCTCCGGATGCGCTTTCAGCTGCTTGGCGGATTGACATTCGCGATTCTGCTGCCCGCGCTGATCCGTATGTCGGTCGATCAAGACGTTATCCTATATTCAAACTTACAGGTTACGATTATTGCGGCGTTCATTGCGCACACCACTGGCTACTTCTTTTACAAACGCATCGGCAATTTCCCAGGCGTGGCCGCCGCCGGTTACATCCTGCCAACCTTCGCCCTGACTTACGGCCTAGTGTTCGCGACGATCTTCTTCTTCAGGTTCGACTACAGCCGGTTCCAGGCCGCGGCGAGCTTCATTCAATCGACATTGTGGTATTTTGGTTTGAGCTTGGCCACGCGGCGGCTCGATGCACACCGGCTGGCGATAATTCCTGGCGGAGACGTCGACAGGCTGGAGAGCATACCGGGCGTTAACTGGCACAGGGTTCTTTCGGCCGACACGGTCGTCCAGCATGCGACCGGGGTGGTGGCCGATCTTCGAGCTGACCTTTCAGATGAGTGGGAGCGGTATATTGCCGATCGCGCGCTTTCGGGAACACCGGTCTATCACGTCAAACAGATCAGCGAGTCGCTCACAGGCAGGGTAGAGATCGAGCATCTTTCTGAAAACACTCTTGGCTCCTTGAATCCAAACCAAGCTTACCTAAAAATAAAGCAGGCGATAGACTTGGCCGCTGCGTTATTTGTGCTTGTTGTTTTCTCGCCATTGCTGTTGTTCGTGGCGATTGCCGTAAAGATCGATTCGCCTGGACCGGCGCTATTCAAACAGAAGCGAATGGGCTACAGAGGGCATCCCTACGAGGTCTACAAGTTTCGAACGATGAAGCTCAGCGACGCGGCTGTCGACGAGAAGGAAGCGGCCATCACGAAGGCCGGCGACACACGCATCACCCGTTTGGGGCAGCTCTTGAGAAAATCCAGGATCGACGAATTACCGCAGGCCTTGAACATCCTGCGTGGCGAGATGAGCTGGATCGGACCGCGGCCGGAAGCACTCGTGCTCTCGAAATGGTACGAGGCGGAACTGCCATTCTATCGCTATCGGCATATCGTACGGCCTGGCATTACCGGATGGGCGCAAGTCAATCAGGGCCATGTTGCGGCTGTGGACGACGTCCTGGAAAAGCTTCACTACGACTTCTACTACATCAAGAATTTCTCCCCTTGGCTCGACGTGCTGATTGTGTTTCGTACCATCCGAACCATGCTGACGGGATTTGGTGCCCGATAAACTGGAAGGGGTTGGTCCGACTCGGTACAACGAAATCGGACGCATAAAGCTGAGGATGGCTCGACGTCTTGGAACGAGACGCAGGAGCGATGTCCGTCCAAAGGCGTACAAGTACCTCCCTGGACAATGAACTGACCACTCATGAACTCAAAGCAAGGACATTCTCTGTGAACCCCATCGCCAAGCTGATCGCCGGAGGTCCCGGCAGGAAGTCTCGTTTGCATAGCGAGAGCGGGCAACTAATGCCCCTAAAAGAATTACGCCACCTGCCACGAGTAGCTCTGGAATTTAGCCGGTCACGTATATTCGGCGTTCGTCCACCTGTGCCATGGTGGCCAGTTGCGGTGATACCGATAATTGAAGATTTCCTTGCTGCGAAGCCGAGGGATGTCATCGAGTTTGGTTCTGGAAGTTCAACAGTCTGGCTGGCCAAGCGGGCGCTCACAGTCAACTCCGTAGAAGACAACGAGACATGGACAGAGACCACAAGAAAAAGACTCAGAGAATATTCTCTGTCTAATGCAACTGTTCGACATGCGGAGGATAAAAACTATTACGATCTTGGCTGGGCATCAGGACGTTCCTTCGATTTGGCTATCGTCGATGGTAGTTGGCGGTGGCGTTGTATTGAATCGGTGATCCCTCTTATGAAGAAAGACTCGTTAATTTATCTCGACAATAGTGACGCGGACAAAGATCGTCGTCATTATACCTCGCCGGGAATGTCGAGAGAAGCGCAGAAGCTTCTCGTCGGATATTCCAATGCGCATCACAGTTCCAAAATAGAATCAATTCATAGCCTTATCAGCGGAGAACTTCATTCTGGAGAGGGAATGTTATTGTGGATCGGTTCGTGACGAGCAGGTGGACATTATTGTGACTTTCCACAGGTATAAAACGCGTTTGAATGGAACCGTAGTAATTCTTGAAAGCGATAAAAAGTGATTCCCATTTGGAATTGGAATGCAGCTCGTCTAAATTTTTTTAGATCGGATTTGACCTGCGGCCGAGAAACGAGAATAGAACCAGCACTACTGGCTCGCGGTGGCCGAATCATAGTCGGGAAGAATTGTGCTATTAGATTTGGTTGCGTCTTAATGCCCGCTGGTGGTCTGATCCAGATCGGCGACAGCTCTACGATCAATCACTACAGCATCTTACATGGGCAGAATATGCTTACGATCGGCAGGAACTGCCTGATTGCTCCTCGTGTATCTATCTTTGCCTCAAATCACCAATATCGAGACAGGAACGTGGACATTCGCAACCAGGGGACATTTAGCAAAGGAGGAATAAAGATTGCAGATGACGTCTGGATCGGCACTGGCGCGATAATCCTGGATGGTGTGCAGATCGGAGAGGGGTGTGTGGTGGGTGCAGGGAGCGTAGTGACGAAGAGCCTTCCTGATTATGCAATAGTTGCGGGCAATCCGGCCACAATCATCGCTCGGCGTTAGCATGGCGCCAGTCTCCGCCAGCCGCTCGTTTGTCGAAAGCTTTGGATCGTCGCTCGTCACGCTGGTCGCAGGTCTTGGCACTGGGATCATAGCGGCACGAGTTTTAGGGCCAAGCGAACGGGGGGTATTGGCACAAGTATTCTTCTGGGCACAGTTTCTTGCGCCCCTCGGTGCAATTTCTATCGCCGATGCAATCGTAATTCACGCACGGCGAGGTCACGATGTCAATGCGTTAGTGCAGCAGGCATACATCCTAATGGCCAAAATGCTTTGTCTTATTCTACCTATAGGGGGCGTCATCATTTTGGCAGCTATGCGTGGTAGTGCGACGCCAGTCGTTATTTCCTCTCTAATATTTTGGGTCGTCCAGGCCTGCGTTATGAGCTTCGATCAAGTAACTACGGGGAGTCTCAAAAATGCGCTTCGGTTCCGAGTTCTCTCGATAACGAGCGCGTTGATTCCTCTCATGTATATAATTTCTCTTCTAATAATGCTCGTATTCAGTCGTAGCTATTTGGTTTTTGTTGTAGCTCAGGCTGCGGCGTTGTTGTTAACCGTTCTTATAAGATTCAAGTTCTCACAATTTGGCGGATGGTCCACCTCTGTCGGAGGGAATAATGTACAACTTCTCGCAACCGCACTTAATATTCATCGGACCACCGTTGTTCATCTGCTTTCTTCTCAGATAGACAGACTACTTGTCGTCCAGACGCTTTCCAACTCTGAAATAGGACTTTATTTTGTTGCGGTATCCCTTGCTGGTCCGCTCCAAGGTTTCATTGGCGTCGCAGTAAGCCAAATTGCACTCTCCAAGTTTGTTCATGTAACTGGAGCGGCGCGAGAACTAATGGTAGAGAGGCTACTTCGTCTTTCTTGGATGGTTTCCTTGATCGGTGCGGTAGCTGTGGTGACGATAGCGCCAATTGTTGCGCCCCTGCTTTTTGGAAAAGCCTTTTCGATCTCAGGTTATGTCGCCGCGGGTTTAACTGCCGCGACCGCAACGGTACCCGTCCGACTTGTTGCTCGGGAAGCCTCGAAGAGTATGAACGATAATGGATCGCCGTTCCGTGCGGAACTAGGCTTCCTCCTTGGGTTCGGAGCGGCGTTCATACCGGCCTTCTTTGTTGGCGTGCCGTACCCAGTAATAACTGGATTGGCATCTGGTAATATTCTATCAACCTATTTGATACTCCGTGCGTTAGCTGTGCACATGCCGACGATATCGTTGCGACGTTGGATTATCCCCAGGTGGTCGACGTTCTCTGAACTATTCATGATTGTTCGGAATGCGAGGAGCGGTTGAATTGCCAGGTGACCTCGTCGTCCATGTCCCAGATCAAACAAGTCCAGGAAATCCATGCCTCAACCAAAAGCTATCGTCGTCCAGCTTGGCGCACGGAGACAATATGCAGTGCCCTATGCCCTTGCCCGCACGCAGAGCTTGGAAATGCTCTACACAGATTTCTGTATGGGTGTGGGCTTAGGTCGCTTTGCCCCGCTATTGCAACTAGTCCCCTTCTTTAGGAGAACCGATCTTTCGCGCCGACATATCGATCCACCGGTACGGGAGCTGACCAGGACTTTTCCAAGGTGGATGATAGATATGCAAATTGCGTTGCGTGTGTTTAGTGACCAAGAGGCGCGGCTTCGAGCAGTGGATAGAGCGCATGAGGCTGCTGGGCGGAGCATGGTAAAGGCGGGTTTTGGTAAAGCGACGCACATCGTTTCGATGTTTGGCGAGGGGCGAAAGTTTTTGGTGGAGGCGCGCAACAGAGGGTTAACCGTCGCAACCGATATGAATATTGCGCTATCTACGGAGGCGATAGTGCAGAACGAGCAACGGAAGTTCCCTGACTGGGAGCAGAAACCGCTGTACTTCGGGGAAACCGGCCATAACGCAAGAAGTGTTCGTAGAGCCAGCGACATTATATTGGGGTCAACGGATATATTTTTGTGCCCGTCAGAGTTTGTGAAAAATGACTTAATCGAGAATTTTGGCGTGGCTGAAAAACGAACCCGGCTTGTCCCTTACAGCGTTCATCCGAGATGGTTTAACGTACAGAACGTGCCAGAGTTCGGACGCATTCTATTCGTCGGTAACGCCGACCTGAGAAAGGGCATCCATATATTAGCAGACGCTGCGACTCTTCTGCGTTCCAGGGGCAAAAAATATTCCTTTATAGTTGCAGGGACCGTAAGCGATTCTGTGCGGGGGCGCGACGAAACTAGGCATCTCACGTTTATTGGCAAATGCGGTTCGGACCGACTTATTAAGGAATATTCTCGAGCGGACGTTTTTGTGCTACCTTCCCTCGCTGAAGGATCGGCAGGTGTCACTTATGAGGCACTCGGGGCGGGTCTGCCAGTTGTTACAACGTTCGAGTCGGGATCGATTGTACGGCACGGTCATGAGGGCTTCGTTGTCCCCGCAGGAAATGCCGAAGGACTTGCTGACATGGTCGAGGCGTTGGTTGAAGACCGAGCGATGCGTAGCCGCATGGCTGCTGCAGCGAGGGCTCGTGCCCAGAGTTTTGATTGGGGCGACTTTTCGATCCGTCTCAATAACGCCCTCTTTGGGCGGGGCTGACTTGTCGTAAAGAGGCCTTTGCGTCTAGTGCCTGTCGGTTCCGATGAGGTTCAATTGCTCAGCGGATGAGTTTCGGATTTGTCATGATTGTGGTATTCTGCATTGCTGCTATCGTCTTGGTCCTCCGTAATTTCAATGGAGGGCAGGGGGTATTCGAACTGCCAAATTTATACGGCTTGATGGCCCTGGTATACTTCCTTCCGCAAATTGTTGTACAGCTGCCGAATGGATCGGAACCTGAGGCGGGCTTCGACGCATATTTAGCTATGGCAACTGCTTGCCTGATAGCAACGTATTTTGGCTGGCATCTTGCGATGAGGGAGTCTCTGTCGCGAAGAAATGATGGAGTGTATACTCGCTCTGGGTACTTCCGAGGCGCTGCTGCCTCAACCGCCATAGCTCTGGTGTGTAATTTAGTTCTTGAGTTTCTGCGGCCAAGCATGGACGGCATCCAACAGTGGTACGGTCCTATTGTGATTGTTGCGTTTTTTGCTCAACTTAGAATCGTTTCTTTCGCGTTCTCCTTGGCACTGTTCTTTCGCGAGAGAACAATGTTTACTACGACCAATTTTGTATTGAACCTATGTATGGTGCTTCCTTCTGTGCTCCTTTACGCGCGTCGAACTGATCTAGTCGGTGCGGCTTTTGCGTATGTAGTTGTTCGGTGGTTCGTTAAGCGGCGGATTCCGCCACTGCATATCACAATTCCGCTTTTTATAAGCATTTTTGTGGTAACGTTTGCAATCACGGAGATTAGGACCTATCAATATCTACATTACGTCGCAACCGGGGAACGTCTTTCGATCTTGAGTCCACAGCTGCTTACCTCAATTGATTTTTCGGCCTCTGCGAGCAATGGTCTTTCGACCAGTAGCGATATTCGAAACGGAATGAGATCGATAGCCGCAGTTCAGAGTACCGGTAGTTATTCCTTTGGTGCCGCGTTATGGAACCGGGTTGTGTTTCAATACGTCCCAGCGACGGTGTTTGGCCCCTCTGTAAAAGAGTCATTTATGTTTGACATTCGGAGTCTGGACGAGTTGGCGTCGGAGTATTCCGACTATTATTGGCAGACTGGAACCACTCCCACCGGCTTCGCGACTGCATTCCAGGATTTTTGGTATGCTGGCTCCTTGTATTTTGTCCTAATGGCGTATTTAACGGGGCGAACTTTCAAACGCGCTTTGTCGGGGGACATCTTTAGTCAGGTCCTATACGTCCCATTAGTGGCGATGGCGCTTGTGTCACTCACCCACTCCATTAGTTATTTCTTTGTGAGCTATCCATTTTTTTGGGTGAGCATGGCGGGCGTTAAGCGTTTATTTCGGCGGCACGGCCTCGGCGATGGCAATCGTCCGTTGTGCAACTCTCCTACTTCGTACAACTCTCCTACTTCGCGAGCTCGGTTGCCGGATTCACCTTCTACCGGAACGCATATTCAGTCCGTCGGATGGCGTCCATCTGCCCGGCCCATATCGCGCCGAGTGCCATAGCAGCATGTCTGGATAGGTTTGGGATCTAAGAAGCTGAAGGTTTGGTTTAGGGGATCTCGCCGGAGGTTTTGGCCGCCGTGCGATGTTTCAGAACCGGTGGGCGTCCTGAATCGCGGCGGAACCCGTCCGGAACAGCGTCATCCCTTACAGGCCCTAAGCAATGGCAAAGAGCGCCCGCCGCTGGGATCCCACCTATCATGCGGCAGCCGCGAGCCATTGATGTGTCGCACGCCACCCCTATTGCTGCGTGCCCAAGCTCAGATCATGGCGGGGCGGCCAATTGGCCCGCAGCAAATGAAGGCCGGTGTTAGGGTAAATTGTCAGAAGCTGCCTAGGATAGGCGATGAGGCCAACGAGAAAGTCCGCCCTGGACTGATACGTAGCAAGGGGGTCACAGACCACACGACGCTCGATGGAAACACACCAAAGCGAGGAGTTCATAACTTCAGCGGCGAAGCCCGGCTTTCATTGGTTCCTTGACGTCAAAGGGCACCTGTGGAGTGGTTTTGGATGAGAGAAAGGATTAGTTTACTCGCGTGACAAAGCGCTATCGCCCGGTGCTCGGAGGATGACAGGAGGGGAGCGAGAGTGCGACTCGACGTGGCGCGAACATAGAAGACAAGAACATTTTCGAGACGCTTGTCCAAGCCTGCCGAGCATCGTTTCGAAATCAGCTCGGACGGTGCGCTGTCTATCTGCGCCATGGGAATGTGCGATCCCCTTCAATTATAGTAGGGCAGAGGGAACGCGGGCTACCTTCATCGCCAAGGCTGAAATACCCCTCGCGAATCGGGCCTTCGTTCTCAGCATATTTAAAGTGTCCACATATATTCCTTGGAAAAATAGTTCTGGAACGATAGCAACTATATGTGGTGTAGAACGGGGCAGATGAGCTAAATCTCTGCGAAACTAAGGATGTAGTATGCTGGTACCTTTTGCTATTCATAGAATAAGGACGCTGTGCTGGACGACTTTCTATCGCCTTACATATCGACTGTTTTTTGCAAGTATGGGGCCCGGTTGCGTGTTTGAGGGCTGGATCGACATGCCTCAGCGTTCCGGAAAGATTTATCTAGGGTCAAGGGTACGGATCTGTAGGCTTGTAGAGATGTCTGTTCCTCAAGGGGGGGTGCTTAGAATCGGGCATGGAACTCTCCTAAGCAGGGGCGTGCTGCTTAGTGTTCATGGTGAGACAGTGATTGGAAACAACGTAATGATTGCTGAATACTCGTTCCTTCACGACAACGACCATCAGTTCTCTGACATCGATCAGCCGATCGTATCGCAGGGTATGATTGCTGGAAAAATAACCGTGGGAGATGGATCGTGGATTGGAGCCAATAGCATTGTTCTACGAGGAGCCGTGATAGGCCATGATTCGATTGTTGGTGCTGGAAGTGTCGTCAAGAAAGCCCACGACCCAGGTTCTATCATTGTGGGAGTACCCGGGAATGCTATCAGGCGAAGGTGGTAACGATAGCTTGCTCGTCCGACCATAACGACCGCTGACAGAGTATAGCCCATGCGAGTGACGTTCATTGTTGATAATCTTGGACCATATCATATTGCCCGGCTCTTTGAACTTTCAAAGTATTGTGATCTATACGTGATTGAACTCTTCGCATCCAGCTCGGAGTACGCTTGGAAGCCTGCGGCGCAAGTACCGTTTCGCTGTAGCACCGTATCACAATCGCACGGCCACTCCCCTTCGATCTCTTCCAAATTATTGACATTGCTCTCTGACGCCAGACCTGATGTCGTCTTCATACCTGGATGGAGTTCACCATTGTCGATCCACGGATTGATTTGGTGTAGGCGGAATTTGACGCCCGCAGTCGTTCTCTCTGATAGTCAGGAATCGGATTTTCCGAGGAATCGTTTGAAGGAATATTTGAAGAAGATAATAATCAGAAACTTCTCCGGAGCCCTTGTTGCAGGTGGCCCTCATGAGAGATATCTGAACCGGCTAGGTATGTCATCTGATTATATTAGAAGAGGCTATGACGTTGTCGACAACAAGTACTTCGACGGCGGCGCCGTAAATGCCAGAGAGCATGCTTCCGAGCTGAGATCTGCGCTCGGTTTGCCCGATAAATACTTCATGACATGTTCAAGGTTCGTTGAGAAGAAAAATTTGTCGTTTCTTATTGATGAGTATAGCGCATATTCGCGCGAGATGGATGAAAAACATCCTCGCCGAGTTCCCTGGGACCTTGTGATCGTCGGGGATGGCGAGCTCAGGAATAAACTTGTTAACAAAATCTCTGAGTATGGATTGAGAGACAGAGTACACCTCCTTGGCTTCCGCCAATATGAGGCCCTGCCAGCCATCTACGGTTTATCGAAGACATTTATACTGGCAAGTTTGGTGGAACAGTGGGGTTTGGTGGTGAATGAGGCGATGGCGTCTGGCCTCCCTGTGCTTGTTTCGCGACGGTGCGGGTGTGCGGAGGACCTCGTGGTAGAGGGGGAAAACGGGTGGATATTTGATCCTACCATTGTTGGAAGTCTGGCGGGGCGACTAGTCGCGCAGACACTCCTGAATGACGACATGCTAAACCGGATGGGTGAGCGCTCTCGCACAAGAATTGAGGCCCATTCACTGTCTACATTCGCAGCAAGTGCCCTGGAAGTGTCGGAAGCGTGCTTAAATCGAACCCGCAGCGGCGCGACCCTTCTTGATTGTGTGGTATTGCCGGCCCTTAGGAAAGTGAGAGAGCGACCATGAAACTCAGCTTAGTTTCATCATCCATGTCGCGTGAGGCTGGCGGACTGTTTTCTGCTATTCGCCAGCTGGCGCAGCACTTACGTATGGCGAATGTGATGCCTGAGGTGTTCGCCGGGCGGGACTCGTTCTCGGATGAAGATCTACCAGCTTGGGGCGATGTACCTGTCTGCATTCATCGGGTGGTGGGACCAGCCGCGTTTGGCTACCAGCCCGCTCTCTTGCGATCCCTCCGACTGTCTGCACCGGATATTTTGCATTTGCACGGACTATGGATGTACCCGTCTTTGGCAGCTCTGAGTCGCTCGACCGGTCGTCTGCCGCGAGTGGTTTCGCCGCACGGCATGTTAGATCCATGGGCGCTGCGCAACTCGGGGTGGAAGAAGCGACTTGCGTCGAAGCTGTATGAAGAGAACAACCTTCGCGGCGCTGCTTGCGTGCACGCTCTCTGTCAGGCTGAACTCCGTGCGATTAGAGAGTACGGCGTGACCGCCCCAATTGCTGTCGTGCCAAACGGAGTTGACCTCTCTATCGCGGAGGGGCAGCATCCTGCCCCAAAGTGGCGTGGTGCTGTGCCTCAGGGCGCAAGAATCCTGCTGTTTCTGGGTCGCATTCACCCGAAGAAGGGGCTCTTGCAGTTGTTGGATGCGATCGGTGGGCTTTCGCGCAATCGAGAGTTCGCGCACTGGCACTTAGTGGTTGCGGGCTGGGACCAGGGTGGCCACCTAGCGCAAGTCAAAGCCAGGGCAGAGATGTTGAACCTCGGAAACCGAGTTCACTTTGTTGGTCCACAATTCGGGTCTGATAAGGCGGCTACATTCGCTGCTTCTGACGCATTCATATTACCCTCGCATTCCGAAGGGTTACCTATGGCTATTCTTGAGGCGTGGGCGTTCTGCTTGCCAGTTCTTATGACAGCCGAGTGCAACATAGATGAAGGTTTTGCTGCCGACGCTGCGCTTCGAGTGGGTATGGATCCGACATCGATCGCTTGTGGGCTCGAGGCGCTTGCAAACCTTACGCCCGCGGAGCGCAAGAGGATCGGTCAAAACGGAAGAGGGCTGGTTGAGAGGCAGTTTAGCTGGGGAAAGATTGCTGGAGACATGCGCTCCCTCTACGAATGGGTTCTTTCGGGACATAATTCCCCTAGCTTCGTCGATCGGTTGGCCAAGTAGGATGACAAACATTGAGATAAACCGCGCCGCAAAAAAGTGGTCACTTTCGGAGCTTATGGGCCGCGCAATGTGGGCGGTGATGCGTCCGTTGTTCAGGCTCAGCCCCCGGCCGCTCTGGGGATGGCGAAGATGGCTTCTGCGATTGTTTGGTGCCAAAATAGGGAGAGCTGTTCACATTTATCCCACAGTGATGATTACAATCCCTTGGAATCTCACCATAGGAGACTTTAGTGCTGTTGGAGACCGGGCAATCCTCTACGCTCTCGGCCCAATTACGCTTGGCCAGCGTGTTACCGTGTCGCAGGGTGCACATCTCTGTGCCGGGACACACGATTGGCGGAGCTCAAGTCGACCTCTTTTGAAGCTACCTATTACGGTCGAGGACGACGTATGGATATGCGCTGACAGCTTCATAGGCCCCAATGTGTGTGTCGGCGCCGACGCAATCGTCGGCGCACGCGCAGTGGTTATGAAGAATGTCGACAAAGGCACCACCGTAGTCGGGAATCCAGCGCGCCGAATCGAAAGGAAATTAAATTGAAAGAAGTTGGAGAAGATAGTGGGTACAGATACACAGATCACGCAACAAATTGCTCGCATCCATATTTGTTACCATCTGTGATTAATGAGCTAGATTCTATCAAGTTTGGCATACTTGCGTTTGGCAACGTACCAAAGTTATTCGATCTTGGGTGTGGAAACGGAAGCGTAGGAAACGTACTCAATTCGTTGGGCTGGGAAGTTACAGGAGTAGATACTTCAACCGATGGTATAGAGCAGGCTCAACGAAATCATCCGAACCTTGCGTTATTTGAAGGATCGGCGTACGATGATTTGGCAGATCGATACGGCAGATTTCCAGCCGTTATCAGCTTGGAAGTGGTTGAGCATATCTATGCCCCCCGATTATATGCAAAAACACTATTTAATCTTGTCGATTCGGGGGGGACGGCAATCGTATCAACCCCTTACCATGGCTACTGGAAGAATCTAGCCCTGGCGACCACGGGGGCATTAGATAAACATTTTACCGCGCTATGGGAACACGGCCACATTAAATTCTGGTCTATCACAACTCTTACCAAATTGCTTTCGGACGCTGGCTTCGATAATATTCGTTTCAACAGGGTTGGGCGAATACCGGCTCTTGCAAAGTCAATGATTGCGATTGCACGGAAGCCATGAGCCTAGCCGTTATCATACTTACGTTTAACGAAGAGCAGCATATCGAGCGTGCCTTAGACTCCGTAAAGGATTTTGCGGGCAGCGTACTTGTGGTTGACTGCGGCTCATCGGATAATACTGTCAATTTGGCGAAAGCTTGCGGCGCCGAAGTCAAATCCAATCCTTGGATCAATTATGCGACGCAGTTTAATTGGGCGCTCACCCATGTCCCTTCTGGTACCACATGGGTGCTACGACTGGATGCAGATGAGGTGGTTACCTCCGAACTGGCCTGCGAGATAAAGGCGCGGCTTTCATCGCTGGGGAGCCAGTCTGTCGGAATATTTGTATCACGTCGAATGAAATTTCTTGGACGTCCCATCCGGTACGGCGGTTTATTTCCAATTCGCGTATTGCGTCTGTTTCGTCTTGGCTACGGCCATTGTGAAAATCGTTGGATGGACGAACATATAATCGTCACTGGAAAAACGGTAGCATTCAATGGGGAGATTATTGATGATAACCTTAACTCGCTCACTTGGTGGACTCAGAAGCACAATTCATATGCGAGTCGAGAAGTTATAGATTTACTGAACCTAGAATATGGATTTACCTCGCAAGAAACGGTAGCTGAACTAAAGAGTGGCCAACAAGCCGCAGTAAAGCGTTGGCTTAAAGAGAGGGTCTACGTTTATCTTCCGCGCGGTTTTCGAGCATGCGTATACTTTTTGTATCGATATGTTCTTCGTTGCGGTTTTCTCGATGGTCGGGAAGGTGCCATATTTCATCTACTGCAGGGATTTTGGTATCGCTTTCTAGTTGACGCAAAGCTGTACGAAGTAAAGGAATATATGCGTCGGACCGGGACTGGACCTGTCGTCGCTATAAAAGCTATCTTGCATATCGACGTCGACGAAGACTGATTCATTGTGCTCCTCCTTTTTAAAGTGGCGGAAAACAGCGATTCCTGGTTATCGTCGTGGATGCGACGCGGAGTATTGCGCGCCAGTTCGGCCTTGATCCGTTCGTCTTCGAGGTCGCTGGCGCGGATCTGGTAGGGCGCGCCGCGCATGACCTGCTCGGCGGTAAGAGGCCATCCCTGATGAACCGGCGGATTTTGACGTGCGACCCGCCGAGCTTCGCGGCCGCATCCTACATAGTGAGCCACTCGCCATTTTTGTCGGACGGTCGGACGAGCGATAGCCGCTGATTTTGTCTTGATCGGATACCCTCCGGCGAGATACCCTCCGGCGAAGGCCGCCTTGCGAGAGGACGGCACGGTAGCGAGGCTGCGCTCTTAAGGTCGCCCTTACGAGCGAAGTTAGCAGCACAGCATGAGCCA
>NZ_JAMYMO010000057.1:0-26114 GCF_040318575.1 Mesorhizobium sp. M1088
CCACGACAACTTCGGCAAAGCCCGTCTCGCGGGTTCTCATCGTGCGCCGCCACTTATAGATCAGGCTGGTCGCGACATCGTACTGACGCGCTACCGCCGCCACCGTGGCCCCGGGCGCGAATGCCACCGCCACTATCCGGCACTGATCCTCTTCACTCCAACGACGACGACGCTCCGGCCCGGTCAACAACGTCACATGGCTCATGCTGTGCTGCTAACTACGCTCGAAAGGACGACCTTAAGAGTGCAGCTTCGCTACCGGGCCATGCTCCCGCAAGGCGGCCCTCGCCGGAGGCGTACCCTTCATCAGAGTTGAAGCAGCAAGGGAAGGGACAGATGGGTAATTCCCATTGCGCTCGCCCGCAAGCAACTCGTCATTCCGAATGCAAACGCACCCGATCCGCGCACCGAGTTCGAAAATGCAACTTGGAGACCCTAGCCAGTCGCTCATTGGGAACCAACGGGCCTTACCTCCGTTTGCTCCTCGAATGGAGGAAACCATGAACAACCGGAATTCTGAACGGCGTCCCCCAACTGCGGGAAGGGCTGGTGACGGTACCTCGGAAGACATAGGAGCAACCGTAAGGGGCGCCTTATCCAAAGCGTCGGACATAGCACAAGGAGCAGCGGGAACCGCCAAACGGGCGGCCGCTGGTGGCGCGTCGACCGTGACCAATCAGGTGAAGGAGATGTTGGACCGTCAGGTCGGCAGCGGCGCCGTGGTGATGGGCCAACTGGCGAGTTCGACCAAACGTGCGGCCGAGGACCTCGACACAAATGCACCGATCGTCGCTGGGGTCGTGCGCACCTTCGCCAATAGGCTTGATGGATACGCAGACGACCTGCGAGACAGATCCGTCGATCAACTGGTTCTTGCAGCGTCCGATTTGGCCAGGCGCAAGCCGGGTTTGGTGTTTGGGCTGGCCGCCGTAGCGGGTTTTTTGTCATTCCGCACGCTGAAGAGCGCGCCTCCCGCTCCAGAATCCATCACGGAAAGGCGGCAGGGAGCGAACTGATCTGATGGCACAGGAACAACTGAAGAATTCGCCTCTCCCTCAAGCACTGTCTGCAGTGTTGGCGGACGTCGCGGACCTCTTTCAGAAAGAGTTGCGCCTGGCGCATGCGGAGCTGTCCGCCAACGTCTCAACGAAGCTCCAAGCAGGTGTGTGGATGTCTGCTGCTGGCGCCCTGGGAGTGGTCGCCGCTCTGCTTCTAATCCAAGCCGTCGTACTTGGAATCGCGAGCTTAGGGATAGCCCTGCACTGGTCGTGTCTGATCGTCGCGGCCGCAACGGCGGCTGCCGCTGCTTTCGCATACTATAGGGGCCGCGCTGATGCGCAAAAAGAACTTCTGCCGACACACTCCATAAGCCAAATAAAGCAGGATATTGCGACAACCAAGGAGCAACTAACATGAGCCGCAATTCACAGGTCCAGGATTTTGGAACGAAAGAATGGCTTCTCAGCTCCGCTAGGAACAATCCCGAAGGCCTTCTGCTGGTCGCAGCAGGGTGCGCGCTGCTAATGCGCAGCCGCGGTTCAAGTGCCGGGCATCGCGAGCAATCCCGTGGAACCAACGGGCGCCAAAATGCTCGGCACGTACGCACCGCCAGCGGCGGGGCGTCAAAAACGCAGGAAGAGGCTAGCGAGACAGCAGAGGCCATGCGCGACAATTTAGCCGGCATTGGGGAGAAGGTGAGTGAAACCGCAAGTCACTACGCATCGTCGGCCGCGGCATACGCAGAAGAGGCCGGTCGCACCGTATCCGAGAAGTCAGGGCGCATGGTGCAGCAAGCCCAATCAACGTTCCAGGACACGATTGGCCGCATGGTGGAAGAACAGCCATTGGCTTTTGTCCTGGCCGGCTTCGCAGCCGGTGCCGCCATAGCTGCTGCTTTACCGGCCAGCGATGTCGAGAGGCGCACGCTCGGCCCAGCGGGAGAGCGATTGACGGATGCTGCTGAAAAAGCTGGGGACCGATTGAAGTCTTCGACAGCAAAGGCGGGCGAACGGCTCAAGAGCGCAGCCGAGGAACGTGGGCTGAATTCGGACGGCCTCAAGGAGGTCGCAAGGGACGTTGCGGGCGCCTTTGGAAGCGCCTTATCATCAGAAGAGCAATCAAGTGAACCCGTGCAGCCGTCTTCGCCAAGCCCAAGTGGATCGAGCGGTCCATCTACCGCCAAGCTGCAACCGGGCAGCGCCACCAAATCGCAGCGGTCGGACAACCCTCGGTCGAGCAAGCCTGCCCGCGCCGGTGGCAAGAGAGATTTGTGATGGCCGCTCCTCAACTTGCGCATCTTGAATCCGAAGTGGAGGCTGCCCGGGCTAAGCTCGCCGAGGATTTGTCGACACTTCGGTCGCCAAACATGCTCTCCGAGTTTACCGATGATTTGAAACACGAAGCGCTTGAGGCAAAGGATGCGCTGATGGAGAAAGCAAGCGCCTCAATGCAATCGGTGGCGCAGGCGATTATTGACGATCTCAAGGCAAAGGCAGCTGCCAATCCGAGCGCTGCTTTGGCGATTGGGGCCGGTTTGGGGTGGCGTTTCCTCCGCCGTCCGCCGATCTCAACCGCACTTGTCGGAGCGGGATTGTTCAGCTTATTGCGGACCAATTCGGCCCTGCCACCCGGCGAGCAGCAGGTGGATCACCTATCGTATGCCAAGGAGCGCCTGAAGGAGCAATCTAGTGATTTGGCGGAAAGCGTCAGTGATTTCGCTCTTGAAACGGCTGGTAAAATAAAACGCGAAGCTGCCGAGTTGACCGGCGTGGCCAAGGAAACTGTAAAAGAGAAGACAGAACGTCTAGCTGCGGGTATCCGCCATAGCGGCGTTGGGCCGCACGAGGGCGAGACTGCCGCGAGAGCATCCGCACCCTTCGATGAAGCTTCGTTAGCTGTTCAAGACGCATCGGGCAATGAGCATACCGAGGACAAACTCCTTCTGGCGGCGGCAGGTTTGGCAGTCGCCGCGGCTGTCGGCTTTGCCTATCAACGACGTGTGAATGAGCAGATGGACACCGACCGAACTGGAAGAGCGTAGACAGAGGTCATTGCAGAGAAACAGTCGTCCTGAAGGCAGAGTATGATGCCGCGCTCACATTTATCGCGTGTGGCTCGCGCGAAGCCCCCGTACCCCCTTTATTTCCGGCACACGCCACCCTCAGGAACGCTTCTGGAATTCGTTGCCGCGAATTGGGCTCGGGTATTCAGTTTGGCTCACCGGTGATCAGCAAGAATGGCAGCGGCGGCGATGCTGGCGCTTCGCCGTCGATGACGCCGAATGCCTTTGGCAACCTCTCAGAGCTTTTTGGCCCGTGCGCGTGAGACGTCGTTCCGGTCAAGAATGGCCAAGCCCCCGAAGAGGACAACGAAACCGACGATCGCGATCCAGCCGATGATCTGTCGCACCCGTTCCTGCCCCTCGGGCATTTGAAGCGCCTCGACCTTCGGCCACATCACGTTGATATACCCGTCCGGCTCTGCGATCGGACCTCGGTCCTCCGTGCCAATTTCGAGCATTACCCCTTTGATGGGACCCTCGGTCATCACCATGACGTGGGCAGGAGATTCTCGTGCGATCACTTCCCCGTTGCGGCTCACCTGTGCCCAGCCCCAAAGGGCGATTTCCGGCCGTACCTTCGGCAACTTGCCCGTGCCGATCCCAGTGTTGCCATGCATTTCGTGCTCATAAGCTACGCCTGACCATGTCGTATATTTTCCGAGCGGGTGGCGCGGCATCGGCTTGTCAATGCTGACCGTATAGGCGGCGTCGCCGGAGGTGAACTCGGCCGAGACTCGCAAAGCATCCGTGTTCTGAACGTGCGACCAGCGGTTGCCCATTTCCGCGGTTTGGATTGCAATGGTGCCGTTCATGGGCACGGTGCTGTTCATTGCGTACGGATCGGCCCCGGTCACCCGCATACCCTCGCCCGAAGCCCGTGCGGTTGCGATCAAACCGTCGGTGCCCCTCGATTGAGCGTGGGCATGTTCGGCAGGGACAGCCAGCAGGACTGCTAGCATGCCGAGTCCGGCCACGCCGATTACTCGTCGCTTCTTCATCAGCCAACCGCCGACCCACCAGCCGATAAGTGCCGAAACGAAACCGCCCGGAAACGACAGCCACCAAAGATCCCTTTAGCCGGAATAATGAGGCTGATCGAGCGGCAGACCACGTGGGCCCAGATACATGCTATATGTGGTCCAGACGAAGGCGAGCATGAGCGCGCCGATGGTCCAGCCCAGCCGGCCGGCACCGGCGTAAGCAGTCCAGACACAGACAAAAACGAAGCTGATCAAAAGGTGCTGGACGAAGAAGGTAATGCCTGGGTAGTCCCGCAACAGCACCGTCTGGGTCAAAACACCGTCTGCCGCAACGATGATCACGGCAGTAACGAGCCCGTAGACAACGAACCGCCACGTCTCCCCGCGTTCGGTCTCAGCAACAACATGGTTTCGCCGCCAAAGCCACAGCGCCATCAGATAACCACCTAGGATCGCTAAGAAGTGCACCGGCACGCCGGTAATCCACAGGTGATTGAAGTCGAGCCATTCGGGTTCCTGCGGCAGCCCCACGGGCGCAAGCCATTGATAGTAAATCTCCAGAATGAGCGTGTGGACCGCCGTCAGGACCAAGCCTGGAATGATGCCAATGCCGAGAAAGGCCGTACCAAATAGAAAGACGGTTGGGATCAGGAAAGTCTTGGTGATCCAATAGGTCCAGTATGGGTCATTCTCCCAAAGCAAGCCGTGGGCGATAGACGCATCGACGAATATAGCCGAAAGCGCCACAAGAATGCTGAACTTAATTGTATCTTTTGCGAGCAAAAACATCTGCACGCTCCCGCATTGCGCGATATTAACGCCACTTTTCCATGTAAGTTCCCGGTTGGGCTGGGCTGACAGGAAGCTCTGCCCGTCGCTGGTGCGCCTTGCCGCTGTCGGGACGAACTTTCTTCCATCCGGCTTGGCGCTGCCGGTGCCCGCGCACGCACTGCTCAGTGATCAGGGACGAGTGTTCTCGAGCATTCCGCTATCGCGACCTCGTTTCGAACGTTTTAATAGGGCGCGAGCCCTTCCGATCTTGGCTATTGCCAATGCGTATTCGACCGGGCTTGCGCAGACGAACGCTTCAACTCTCAAAGTCACGACGCCGCAATGTTAGCATCACTCGTCGTAGCAATTTCTGGAAATGCGCAACTCGACAACCGCCTGCTACAGTCAGGCGTGTTCGTCGTCCAGCCTTCACGAAGGGGACGCGCTGGCGGACGAATCCCCATCACCCAGTTCACGATGACTGCGTCCCACCCGCTCACCGCTTGGCGCTGTCACTGTCGGCTTCGGCTCGGACAAGGAACTGCTCGGTCGTGGAGGGAAGACGGGATTTCAGCCAATCCGCCATCGCGACTTCCTCTTGCAGATTCTCTTCGCAAGCCCGAAGAACCTCGGTTTCGCCGAGCGATCGAGCGGCGGCAATCAGGATCGTGTAGGAGGCGATTTCCATGTGCTCGAACGTGTAGCTCGCGAGCGATCCTTTCATCACCTCGTCTCCAGCGAAGACGCCGCTCAGCGATTGCGCCATCGCCGTCAGCTTACCGCCAGCATCCTTCATCATGGATGAACCCTCGTCCATCTGATCGAGACAAGTCTTCAGCCGGGCAGCCTGCTGCTTGGTCTCGTCGAGGTGCTGTCGGATCCGGTCGCTCAGTTCGGGATAATTCTCGATACGGCTCAACTGCCCGTTCAACATCGTTTCTGCCTGCTCTTCCATGGCATGAGCATCTCTAAGCCATTGGACAAACCATTCGCGCGTTTCTGACATTTCGAATCTCCTTTGCGATGTAAGGAAAAACTTTCAGAAGAAGACATTGTTCCGGAATAGAATGCGTCGAACAGCCCTGACAGTCCCAGAGGATCAGTGTCTTGGCGGGTCTCAATTCACCTTGCGAAAATCCCGCAGCTATGCGTGGGGAAGACCAAGATCGCGAGGGTCGGCGCAAGGAAAACGGCCCGATCGCGACCGCTGGCGCTCCGCATTGAGCCTCGTGCCTCACCGCACCACCATAGTCACAAGGAACGTGGCGGCCTCTCCGCTCGTTGATTGCTTTTCGACTCGAGCCGCCGTCATGCCCTCCACATCGATACGCAAAACGGAATACGATCCCCACACAAGAATCCTCTCGGTCTGGTTCGTGGCCAGCGGCAAACGCTACGAGTTTGAGGAAGTGCCGCCGGAAACCTTTGCCGCGTTCCGGGCGGCGTTCGCCAAGGGCCGCTATTTCAACGACCATATCCGCAACAATTTCCGCTACCATCTGGTTGCGAGCGATAGCGACCCGGGATGACCTGACCTTCCGATGGCTCATCGTCCTGTCGCTCCAACCGGGGTTGAAGGATGCGTTGCCGCTGTTGCTCTAGGTTCGCTTTCGGTCCGCGCGCGCCTCGCAAAGCCCACCCCCGCATCCCCCGCCTGGTGCAAAGCGCTTCATCGGTCCCGCCGTTCTGGCAGTGCGGCGGGACTTTTTTGCGATCCAGGTGGAACACCGGCGCGGGGGGAAGGTTCGGTGCACGCAATACATCCTGCATACGAGCCTCAAGCTGACTGAACTCGGTATCCAGAGGCATACAAATACAGTTCGTCACGCACGAAGACGACTCTCTACGATCCTTTAATGTCGTTGGTAATGCTATGGGCGAGGACGGTCATGGCGATCATTCCATACCTCGGGCGTGCCTGTCTCAAAAGGGAAAATTCCATCGCAAGAAGTTGAATTGGTATTGACCTCATCCATTTTCTCCGACTCCAACGTCGCTGGCGCGCTGAAGGGTTTCAGGGTCGATCTGCCGCCGGAGCTCAACTGCTGGACTATTGCTCGACCGGAAGCGGCTCGTGCTGCGGCTCAGCGTGATGGAAGACCTGTCCAACATCGCGCGCGTCGAACGTTTGGCCGCAGACTGGGCAGCAGACAAAGTGCTTCGACTCGTCCTCGACTGGCCCGTCATGCGGCCTGCCCTCATAGCCTGTTGCGATGTTGTCTGTTCTAATCCGCGGCATCTGCAAGTGCCTTTCGTCGTTTTGGCGGCCGATACTTCTGCACCAAGACCGGACCTTCTCACGGTCGACCCTGACCAATGGCCCGAGGTCGATCGTCACAGTGTCCTCGTCGATCCGCGTGACCTCGCCTTTCAGGTCGATTTGCCGGCTTCGGTTGACCTTGGTGTGGTCGATGATGGATGTGGGAAGTCGTCACCTGGGATAGAGACGGCTTACGCAGTCCTCTGTTATCCGCCTTCGAACCGTGGCAGCAATCGCCACCTGGTCACCAATGCCCATTCGCGAGCCTTGGATTGAGTCTGGAGCGGGCAGTGTCTTCTTCAAGAGGCCTCTAATATACGCCCGTCATCCTGAGGCTGACCTAGGACCAGAGTTACAAAAGTTGAACTTCATCGGGGAACACTGCTTCTGTCTGCCTGTTCGATTTGCCAGGCGCATCCCGCGCATTCAGACAGGAGAAAGAAGATGAAACGCATCCTTTTGGCTTCGGCCGTGCTGGCGGTGTCGGCCGGGCTTTCCGTTGCCCAGACGACCAGTGGAACTTCGAGCGGAACGTCGACGAGCGGAACCTCGATGACCGGCACCTCGACCACGACAACCATGCCCAGCACGACGGATCAGGGCACCGGCACGACGAGCAGCGGCACCAACATGTCCGGCGATCAAGGCACCGACACGACCACCACCAGCGGCACCACAAATTCGAACTCGGCCAGAGACTGCGCGCCCGGCCAGCAGACTGGCAGCGCTCAGCAAGCGGCGCCAGGTCAGCAGGACACCACAGCCAAGACCGCCGCGCCGGGCCAGGTGAAAAAGACCGACGAAGGTTGCTGATTGGCACATCGGCTCAGGTTGGAATCACCAGCGTGTGGCTGGCCAGTCTCCCCCGACCACCGCCTGAACTCAACTCGGCTGGCGAGCAAGTTGCCGCCACCCGAGCATCAGTTGAGGAACCTTCGCGCTTGCTTGTGCTTTCAGTGGGCACACCTGGCTTCTGTTTGCTTTCGGTCAGATAGATATCCGCCTGCTCGCGCATCTTGCCTGAAGGGAGCTGCGGCCGCGCTCAGAGGAGAGGCTAACAGGTCGTTTCGATCGACGCGCTGTATTGCCGATAGCGCTAGAGCGATTCGAACCCCTACGTCGGACAACGTTGTCGGGCTTGATCGTTGCGGCCGGCTTTATCCTCATCGATCTCACGCGGCAGACATCCGCTGAGCCGGGGGCGGTGCCCTATCACGCCGCTTAGAGCATGTCCGACACCACGCATGTCTCCTCCCTCACAGCCGCCGAATTCTTCGCGGTGTGCTAGAGAAGCCGTCGGGAAAGTGGGTTGACGAGCTCGAAAATAGTTCGCGGCTTCGAGTGCGCAGATGCTTTTGCGGGCCGGGTCCTGTTGTTCGGCCACGGGATAGTCCGGCGAGGCAAAGTGCCGGGCCCAAGGAGAGCCTGCTCAGCCTCAATCGCATCGGCCAGCGGTTCTTTGAATTCGCAGTAATCCAAATGCATGCAACCACTGCCCTTGTCTTCGCGTTTAGCCGCGTTCAATCGTGGGGAGCGACAAGATGCGGGCCTTCAGTCCAATTACAATCTGCCTCAATCGCGACCTGACGGTGGTCGCGTCCATAGCCGACGCAATGAAGGTGCTTCAGCAACCATGGCCTAGAATGGGAAAGCCGGGGCGGCTCAACGCGATCCGAATGGTCGAGGAATCCCTGGCCGGGCATTGCAGCCAGCAAGCTGCGTTCGAGGCCTTCAAGGCGGCCGCGGCTGAACAGGGACTCCTTAGAACAAGAGGGACCAGCGCAGGTCTGGGGAAAGTTGCGCGAATGGTTGAAGACCTGATGTGAGTCATGCCGGCCTCGCTAACACTGAAGAGGCGCCCCACTTGAAGCCCGAAATACGCCTTCTCCCGCGAGAGCCGAAACGCCTCAAACCGGGCCATTGGCCCGGTCGCGAGAAGGCCCTGGCTTCGCGTCCGGGACAGCCAGGACCCACTTATCCGACGGTGAATTCTGCGCTGCCTAAGCAGTGCGGCTGCACGCCCCTTTGCGATCCCGTTTGGGATCCACATTGAGGTTAACTCTGGTGATCTGCCCCATCTTGTCAGAAAAGGACATTTCGCTTGACCTTGCGAGTAAAGGAAAGCAATCAACCTTGACAAAAATCGCGATTAGGATTGCGCGGACAACTGGGCTTTGATGAGCAGATGGTTCTCCGTGGTCTGTTCGACCGCGAGTGTCTCGGCTCGACGGGCATCGGTCGTGGCGTCGCGATCCCTCACGCTCTGCTGGGCACGATCTCTTCGCCAGTCGTGTCCGCTTGGCCCAGCCCGTTGACTTCGACGGCCCCGACGACGACCAGTCGATCTTATTTAGCCCTGTACTCTGGCCGAGCTCTGCTACTTCCGCCTTCCTCCCTGCCCTTCGCAAAGATGCCGGCTGCTTCGAGTAGCTCATGTTCGGGAGTGACTCCGATTGGCACGGTCAGCTGATGGGGTGCTGGCGATTGTCGAAAATGAGCCGCTTCCGGGAATTTTCCACCAATTTGCATACTTCTCGTGTCGGGCTTGGCGTTATGATGTCTGGGCAGTTCAGCAATGCCTAGATTCCTGACGCGGCGCATAGCGCAGTGAACAAAGGGGGCTCTCCACCAGCCGATGAGGCGGCCTTCGCGGAGGATTGAAGCATCTTCGGGTGTAACCCAACAGAATGTCTGCGTCGTCACATTAATCCGAGGCCGCGTCGCGCTCTGGCAAAGCACGGTCTGGTTCTCCCGCGGGTACTGCGATCGATCAGCCCCGCATCGTTGAGCGCAGAAAACCCGCCTCGACTGCCGCTGAGCGCGCCATCCCCGCCTCTGGAACGGTTTACATACTTTGCCGTTGCTAAAGGCACCTGCAGGAGCCAGGCATGAGAGTATTCCAACCAGTTTTGCCCCTCGCCGTGTTCGCGTTGCAACTCTTTGCCGTGCAGTCATTTGCTCAGACCGAGCAGCAAGATCCTCCGGGGCAAGGCGCATCATCGACAACCGAAGATGCCGAGGATGTCGGCGTCGACGTTTCGCTTGGCAGGCACGAAGTGAAACAGCAGATCGCACGGGAGCTTGGAATTTCCGAGGTGGAAGTGCCTCTGGCAGTTCATGTGCCTATCGAGCTCGCCAAGCGGGTCTGCGAGAAAGAGGTATTCGACGCACGCTCCGATGTGAACCGAAGCTGCACCGCGACGAAATACATCCCGGAAATTGCCGAAGCAGCACGAAAACGTCCGCGAACCTCTGCCGTTCCGGAGCAATAGGCGAAGACGAATACTATAGGATAGAGAAGGGGTGCTTGGCTGCTCTGGGCGATCGACTAGGCGCCGCCCCGAAAGTGTGGAGCGCTTGCGCGTAAGTTTTCAGGCAGCGTCGATATCCGCTTGGCTTCCGCGAGCAGTTGCGTCGAGGTGAGTTCAACTACATCGCAAAACAGGTCCGCGGTCCCTATACACTGCTGATCTGCTCGGCAACTTCGTCCAGGTTCGACCGCTGAGGGCGCCGACAGTTTCGTCATTCAGGACGGCAAGATCGTCTTCTAGTCCATTCACTACAGGTTGCACCCCAAGGCGGCTGGCTAAGCCGGCGGGCCTCTTCCACTCACCGCATCGGACTCGTCACAGCCTTTGTTCAGTACCGGCGCCATCCACCACAAACGTCCTGATCACACATGCGGCGGCATTTCCTCGAATCGGCCGAAAAGCGGCGCAATTCACCCACACATCGATCCTGCCGAAACGCGACACGGCAAAGCTGCGCATTCTCTCCACGGCCGCATCGTCCGCCATATCGGCGGCAAAGGTCAGCGCCTCACCGCCCAAGCCGGCACACTCCTTGGCGACCTTGTCGAGTGCGTCCGCGTTTCTTGAGACCAGCACCGCCCGTGCGCCTTTGCGCGCAACCCAGAGCAGTCGCTCTGCCGATGTCGCTGGAGGCGTCGGTGACCACCACGACGGCTCCCGGCAGGCAGGCCATTCGTCAAAACCCTATCGGGATCGTTCCCGGCGGGAGTTGAGGTCCTCACCCTCTTCGGGATGCATGCCTACCCTGTGTTCGTAGACAAGCGTTCCGCCTTTCCAGCCGGTATAAAGGAGTAGCAGAACGACAATCGTGGACAGCGCCAGGCCCCAGGGCAAGGCGCCCTCGGCGGCACCGGCACTTAGGCGCAGGATGAAGCTGGCCAGCCCCAGCACCACGGCCACGACGTTGCCGACCATATGGTGCCACGCGGCATTGATGGACCGCACCCTTGAATTTCCAAGAAAATCGGCAAAGCCGGCCAGCGCCGCGGCAGCGCTCATCAACAGGGCAAAGCCGAGCAGCCAGAAGGATGCTTCGGCCCAGAATGCGTTGCCGGTCGACCAGAACACTAGATCCGACAGGAATACCGACACCAGCAATGCGATCGGGAAAGGGATGAGCATGGGGTGAATCGGATGGCTGCCGATCTTTGCGGTGGTTGCAACGCCCAGCAGATGATTTGCGCGATCGTCAGCCATGCCAAACAACGTTGAAGGCGGCCCGGGGGTTCCAAACCGGCGCGAACAGCTTCGATCAGCGCTATCGAGAGTTGTTCTCAGCGGCGCGATGCGCAGGATTAAAACCTGCGAAATATTCCGAGCCGCGCAGCCGAACCGCCATTCGGCCTCGGCGGCCTTGGAAATGCCGATCCTGCGGCCTGTCAGAACGTGCTGCGTTCGCGCGGTGGGGTGACGTAGGCCGGGTCTCGACGGTGATGCCGCCGACGCCGTGCAAAAGCGCCGGCCCTACCTGTTGTTTTTGAGGAGACGAGCTTCCCTCAGGATTGAGCCGCGATCGAAGCCGACCAGCGACACTATCTCGCGGATCTGATGTTCGGATGCGCCTGACTCTCGCGCGAGTTCGCTGACGATTTCAGGTTTCAGGCCGGGCCGTGCTTGTTCTTCCGCCATCACATTGTGCCTGGTGTCGGGCCCAAGAGTGCGATAGTCGCTCCCAAGCGCAGCGGCCATGTTGTGTTGCTAACGATTTGCATTGTACGCTTTCGGACCAATTCTAGCCAGGGGATTCGCTCAGGACCGTCCAAGCGCCTGCCGGGAAGCCGGCAGAAGTTCTTCCTCGTCCACTAGTCCGGCTATGTAATTTGCAATGATCCGGGACGCCAGCGCTTCGCGTCGCTGATCAGATAGAGCGTCGGACTTGAGCCGGTCGAACAGCGGCCCAGCAGCGCTAGTTCAGATGGATAGAAGACGCCCGCCTCTTCGGCTTTTCGCTGGACCGGCATGTGATCCTCCCACGCCGGATGAATATGCTGCGCAACTAATCCCATTCGGCGACGGGAGTTAAAGAACGAGCGGTGCCGTCCCTGCAGGTGGTGTAGCTCGGCGTTACCGAAGCCGCTCGCGAGCGCGCCCTCGATAGCGACTGTCGCCGGTAAAGTCGGGTTGCTGACACAACCGGATTCGAAGGAACCATCGATGACCGATGACATGATGAACCTTCGCGCGCTCGTGGAGAAGACTCCGGATTGAACGAAGCCGCTGACGCGTCATTTGGTGCGTAGGTTTGCGGATGACGCTTCTGATTTGAAAGATTGCGGCTGTTGAAGCGCAATCTTGAGAACAGGAGTTTGAGATGGCCGAGTTGAGCCCTCTTCGCCGACGAATGATCGAGGACATGACGATCCGCAATCTGTCGCCGGCCACCCAGCGATCCTGCACGCGGTGACCAATTTTCGCGCCATTTCGACCGCTCGCCGGACCGGCTCGGCCTGGAGGACGTCCGCGCCTTCCAGGTCCATCTGGTTTCGGCGGGAGTCTCGTGGCCGGCGCTGAACCAGACGGTGTGCGCGCTGCGGTTTTTCTACGGCGTGACGTCCACTTCATGAGGAACGTGCTGGCCCATGCCGGCAAGGGCGCCGCGTCGTTTCCGCTTTCATCGCCAGCGCCTTCGCCCAGGAAACGCCCGAGGTCGCGAGCACGCAACGGCGCGCCGTGGCTGATCAGATCCAGCCCAAGTCCCGAAGCTCGCACCATCATGGACGACGCCGAGCCGGACGTGCTTGCCTAAATGACTTTCTCCAAGGAGCCCCGCGCCAAGCTGCACTCGATCCAACCCGATCGAGAGCCTCAACGACGAGATCAAGCGGCGCACCGAGGTCGTCGGCATCTTCCAAATCATGACGCCATCGTGCGCCTGGTTGGCGCGATCCTGCTCGAACAGAACGACGAATGGGCCGTGCAGCGCGCCAGACACGTGACGCTGGAAACCATCAGCCAAATGAGCGTCTGCCTGAAGGATTCCGCTGTCATCGAGTCCTTCGGCCGGATTTTTCGCAACGGACCTTTGCCCGCAACCTCGCGCCGTAATCTGAGAGGCAGCGCGATAGCTTCTCACTTGTCTCCCAATCAATACGCGATCCTCGTTCCGGAACGTCCGCAATGGAGCGGAGCCGAGATGCTCAAGCCGGTGCTGACGCGGCGGACTAGAACCAGGGGTCAACCCGACCGTCGCTCGCTGCTGGCTGCCGGTGTGCCGTGGCCGAAGGAACAACAAGAGGCTGGTCCAGTTAGAGCCATGCATGCGTTGATAGAAATGAAAGAGGAGATGACAATGGCGACGAAAAAAAGCTCTCAGGGCAGCTCCAAGGGCTTGGAAGACCTTTTCTATGATGGTCTGAAAGACATCTACTATGCCGAACGCAAGATTCTGACGGCGCTCCGGAAAATGGCAAAGGGCGCGGAGTCCGAAGAGTTGAAGGCGGCGTTCGAAAAACATCGTGATGAGACAGAGGGTCAGATTGAGCGCCTGCAGCAAGTTTTCGACGCCTTTGGCAAGAGAGTCCAAGGGAAAACGTGCCCGGCGATCGACGGCATCATCGAAGAAGGACAAGAGATTTTGGAGGAGTTCGAGGAGGCTCCGGCATTGGACGCGGGTCTCGTGGCTGCAGCCCAGTCCGTCGAACATTATGAAATAGCGCGCTACGGGACTCTTGTCACATGGGCCGGCTTACTTGGTCTGAAAGACGCCGTCCCGCTACTCGAACAGACGCTCAAGGAAGAAAAAGCGACCGATGAGGCGCTCACCCGACTAGGCGAAGCAGGCGTCAACGAACGGGCGATGCAACAGGCCGCATAACTTCGGATCGAATCGAGGCGACCGCGGCCTAGGCAGACGAGATTGGAGCTTGGTTGTATTCGCCAATCCTGGCACACGCGTATGGCCGCCGAGCCGTCGACGTGGTTGGTAGCCGACCGGTTTCGATTAGGCCACCGGAACTGACAATGGGGGACTGCGAATGCGATCACTTGCGCACGTCTTGGGCGACAGGATGTTGGTATGAACGAGGATACCGCTCGTCGGCCCACGGCAGGCTCTTCCGGGTTCGACAGCTTTTTCATGGCTGGTTTCGAGTGTTCCTCCCACAGGCGCGCCGACGGGGCCCGTCTTGATCTGATCCGCGCGACCTCACATGACATCCATGCACATGGCGACTATCGCCGTTGTGCCGAGCTTGGGCTTCGCACGATCCGCGACGGCTTGCGCTGGCACCTGATTGAAACGGCGCCCGGAGTCTTCGACTGGTCGAGTTGGACGTCGGCGATCGAAGCAGCCCAGGCGGCCGGGGTGCAGATTATCTGGGATATCTTCCACTATGGCTCGCCAGACCATATCGACCAAGGTGGCCCGGGGTTTATCAGGGCCTACGTCCGTTTCGCCGCGGAAGCTGTTCGGGTTCATCGCTCCGCTACCGGGGTGGCTCCCCTGGTGTGCCCGATCAACGAGATTTCGTTTTTTGCATGGGCTGTGGAGGTCGGCTACTTCCCCCGCGTCGGGCCGAACAAGCGTGGATGGTTCAAACGACACCTTGTCAGGGCAGCGGTCGCCGGCGTGAGGGCCATGCGGGAGGCCGAACCCGGCTGCAGGTTCATCTGGGCTGAACCGCTGATCCATATTGCTCCTCGTGACCGTACTCACCCCGAGCGGCGGCGCGCCGAAAATGCTCGCCAAGGCCAATTCGAGGCGTATGACATGCTGATCGGGCGCGTGGAACCGGAGTTGGGCGGCAGCGAGGACGTTGTGGACGTCATCGGCCTCAACTTCTATCCGCACAACCAATGGTACTTGAATGGCCCAACGATACCGATGGGGCACCACGAATACCGTGCACTTTCGGAAATGCTGGTCGAGGTCGCCGAGCGATACAAGAAGCCGATGTTCATCGCCGAGACCGGCGCCGAAGGTTCAGGCCGGCCAGCCTGGCTTCACTACGTTTGCGACGAAGTGCGCGATGCGACGAACCTCGGTGCACCTGTTCAGGGTATATGCCTGTACCCGGTGACGGCCTACCCAGGTTGGGACAATTCGCGCCACGCCGAAGTCGGCTTGTTCTCCACGATTCATGCGGACGGCTCGCGCACTGTTCGCAAGCCACTTGCGGACGAGTTGGAGCGCCAGCGCCAATCGTTCTTGGCGTTTGAGGAACAACAAGCAAGCGCGCTATAGCCTCGCTGATACGAGCAGTGCGCGCTTTTCAGCTGCATCAACAGCACAGCATATCTAGAGCTGTTCGCCGAGAAGCCGAGAAACATGGGCCTCTTTGGCCGTGGGTCGCCCGACGCCGGTCAGGCCGGCGCATCATTTACTCGGCCGCCTCGCGCTGCGTCGGCGTGACGAGCATCCCGTTTGCTGGCAGGCGTGTCTGAATGCGCCCGAACGTAGCCAATGCCTGGCCGACCACCTGATCCATATTGTAATAGCGATATGTCGCAAGACGTCCGACGAACCAGACCTCCGGGCACGCCGCGGCCAAAGCTTCGTATCGTTTGTACAAAGCCTCGTTTTCGGCCCGCGGCACCGGGTAATAAGGATCTCCGACGTCGGTGGGGTATTCGTAGGTGAGGCTGGTCTTCGGACTCTGCTGACCGGTCAGATGCTTGTACTCGGTGATCCGTGTGTATTTCTCCGTCTGCGGATAGTTGACGACGGCCACCGGCTGAAACTGCTCACAATCAAGCGTCATGTGCTCAAAGCGCAGCGAGCGGTAGGGCAAGTGACCAAGCTTCCAGTCGAAATATTCGTCGATTGGCCCGGTGTAGATCATCCGCTGAAAGGGAATCTTGTCGCGAATTTCGCGATAGTCGGTCTGCAGCATGATCTTGATCTTGGGGTTATCCAGCATGCGCTGGAACATGCGCGTATACCCGCCTGCCGGCATGTTCTGGAAGCTGTCGCCAAAATAGCGATCGTCCCGATCGGTCCGGGTCGGGACTCGCGCTGTCACCGATTTGCTCAACTGGGAAGGGTCGACACCCCACTGCTTCCTCGTGTAGCCGCGAAAGAACTTCTCGTAGAGCTCTCTGCCTATAGTGCTCACCACGACGTCTTCGGCGGTGCGGATTTCTTCCACCATTTCGCGCCGGCAAGCGAAGAAGTCTTGCAACTGCTCGGATGTCAACTCAAGGCCGTAGAGACGGTTTATTGTGTCGAGATTGATCGGTATCGGCAGCAGCTTTCCGTCGACGAGCGACAGCACCCGATGTTCGTAAGGCCGCCATTCCGTGAATTGCGACAGGTAGTCGACAATCGATTGGGCGTTGGTGTGGAAGATGTGCGGCCCGTAACGGTGAATCAGGATTCCCGCCTCGTCGTAGCAGTCATAGGCATTGCCGCCGACGTGATTTCGTCGATCTATTATGACGACACTTTCCTGGCGTTGTGATGCGATGCGCTCGGCCAGCACGCTGCCGGCGAACCCGGCCCCGACGATCAGCCAATCGAACACGCTCACGCCCTCCTCAGGAACGCCACCACGCTCTTCATCGCTTGGGCACGCTGGATGTGGGCAGACATCGCGTTCCAAGTCTTCTCCCAGGACATGTCGGCAAGGTAGGCGTCGGCCTTGGTCACGAGGGAATCGCGGGGGCGCGCCAGAATGGACCGAAGCTTGGCCTCGATATCCTCCGCGTCGACAATCTCGACAAGGCCTTCGGCGCCGTAGGTACGCACGACGTCGACGATCGCCGTTGAAACCACCGGCAGTCCCGCCGCCAGGAACTCGGGAGTCTTGGTCGGGCTGATGTAGCGGGTCGCTTCGTTGAGCGCGAACGGCATCCAGCCGGCACTCCAATGCCGGAGATAGCTCGGCAGGTCTGCATAGGACTTGCCGCCCAGCCAATGCAGATTACCTGCCGGGGGAAGGCTCGCCTGATCGATTTTGACGACAGGGCCAAGCATGACGAAATGCACGTCCGGCATTGCCGCAGCCGCCTGCGCGATCAGTTCGAGGTCGAGCCGTTCGTCGATGACCCCGAAATACCCCACCCTCGGGTGAGGTATGTCGGCCTGGTCGAGCGGGTCCTCACCTGGCGCCCTAGCCTGATGGAAATGGGTAACGTCGATGCTGCTCGGGAAGGGAAAGATCGCCCGATGCAAGCTGCGCTTGGCCTCGAAGAGGCTCTGCCCGCCCGTGAAGACGACATCGGCACGCTGCAAAAGCGCCTTTTCCAACTGCGTCAACTCTGCCGGAGCGTCTTTGAACGCGGAGAGTTCATCCATGCAGTCGTAGACGCAGACGTCACAGGCGAGGTGATCGCTGAAGCGTAGCGCCATGGGCGTGTAATACCAGGTCGTCAATCGGTCATGCGGCGTGGAGGCGAGGATCTGATCGACGAACCTGCGCTGGATCGCGTCCGCCCTGGTCGCGGAGGTACCAACTGGGATCAGCGGCGTCGCTATTCTGATCGTCGGGGTAATATTGTGCACCCGCATCGAAGGGTGGCGCCTCTCTTCAAAGATCGGCTCTTCAAAGTAAATTAGCTGCTGCTGTTTTGATGCGAGGGTTAGAATGTGTTGTGGTCTTTGACATACGAAGTTCCATCGGAGGTGGGAAAAGCAGAGTAAAATAGACGATTGTACAGGGATTTTTGGTGTTTTGCGCCGGCCCGCCGCCATTTCCATGTAAATTAATCCTTAGTGATAGCTGGAAATCGCCTCGATTAACAAAAGTTAATCAAGGTAGCTTCGACATCAACGTTCGCAGCCGTGCATATAACTTCCATCCCAGTAAGTTGTTCCACAGCCGCAAACTGTTTAGGCGAGACCAGCTGTTCTGCTCCATTTGCGATGGCTCGATAGAAGAACGGGCGAGGCGACCCCCCATTCTACTCAGATCATGAGGCCCATCGCGTTAGGTCGGGTTCCCAAAATGTGGCCCTTTGCCACAGAACGGTTGAAATCCTTCAATCGTTCAACAACCGTTCATCGGCGGAGCTATAAATACGCCTGCGAATCGATTCATGTGAGTCGCGCCGGTGGTTCATTTGAATGGAGCCCGCGAGGAATCGAGGAATGGTTGGCGAATGAAGATCGACTTTGAAACCAACGTCTTTCCGTTGTTTCACCCGCAGGTCGTGGATGACCTGAAGGACCCCTGTCCCGTCTTCGACGGCACGCTCTGGCACGTCTTCGGCTCAAGCGGCACGGTCACGACCGAAAGCTGGAAAATACTCCATGCCACGGCACCGGATCTCTATGGACCCTGGATAGAGCACGAGCCGATCGTCTTGGCGATAACCGGATCGGGCGTTGCGGCACCCGGCGTCATTCATGAGTGCGGCGTCTTCCATATGTTCATCCAGACCGAATTCATGAAGTCCGGCGGACGTTGCGAGCATGCGGTCTCCAATGACGGCTTTCATTGGGTGGTGCTCAATCCGGCGATATTGTCGCTGCCCGATACCGATGAGGACGGCATCTACGATCCCCATCCGGCAATCATCGGCGGCAAGCGCTACATCGTCTATTCAGGCATGCCCAAATTCACCAGGGTGCCTCAGCCGGATGTCTTTCTGGCGCGCAGCCAATCCGATTCCTGGTTTGGGCCATGGAAACGTCTCGGCAAGATACTCGATCATCTCGATGTGCCGCATCACAATGCGCGCGAGCATCCGGATTACGAATGGGGGATCGAAGGCGCCCAGCTCGTCGAGCTGCCAGACGGTCGTGTGCTTCTCAACGCCACCTGCTTCCTCCCCGAAGGTCCGCGCGGCAGCCGGCAGCGCGTTTTCTTCGCCATCGCCGATGACGTCAAGGGCCCCTACGTTTCCGTCGGCCCCGTTCTCGACCCTGGTGAGCCCGGCGAGAACGGCCATTCGACCGTGATGATCGACGGCCGGCAACTGACCCTGTTCTATCAGAGCAGGCGTGAGGCGACGAACCACCGCTGGCGGTTCGGGTTGGCAAGGTGCGACCTGGATCGGCACATACTTTCGAGAGTTGCCTAGATGTTTAAGTTCCGGCATTTGCCGGAACGGAGGATGAAACGCTCTGGCGGTTGGTGGACGGATCGCTTTGTACCGGTGATTTGAGGGTAGCAGGCAAAAGCCAGCCAGTGGGCGAACCTTGCAACGGGGTATATATACACGTCAGGCAAGCTGGTGGCCTCATAGACGACGTTGCTAGCTGCAAATCTGGCAACGGTTTAATTGCGCGCAGCAACACCGCGAGTCGCCTCAGGCGGTTTTGATCCTGAGCAGGATGTCCTGATCGTAATTTCCAAAGCCCTTGCCGAAAATATTGATCCCGCCGGGGCGCTTGGCATCGTCCTTGACGCCGATACGGACGCGGATTGAATGATGGCTCTTCAGATCGAGTGCGGCGAGGCCGGTTTCGGAAATCCTGAGGCCGTCGACATGGGTGCCGTCATTGGCAATTCGCCAGTTCTTCAGCTTACCGTATTGCGAGCCCTTGAGCTTCCACCAGGAGGGCGTGAAGACGCCGCGCTTGTCGCCGAAATCCCCCGGCGACGTCCAGGTGCCGACATCGACGCCATTGATCGTCAGCGTGATGTCCGAGGGCCAATCGGCGCTGGTGCCCGGCACTTCCGAAGACAGCTCTATCGCAACTTCGAGACCAGTGATCTCGGCATTGGCGAGCTTGGCATTGTTGGGGAACTGGTATTCGACAAAACCGCGCGTGAACCATAGCAGACCGGCTTTCATGCGGTCCGGATCGAGGAAAGTGTTCGGCACATCGAGCAGACCGATGATGCCGTCCGGCGAACAAAGGCCGCAGGGCGCGGTAACCTCGAAGCCGGTATAAAGCCCGATCGGCATCGACACTTCGATCGCGTCGTTCTTGACCGCACGATATTCGCTCTTGAACACGACGAGCACTTCTTCCGCCGTCGGATAGCAGATTTTCCGGTTGCCTTTCTTCGCTCTCTCGGTGCGGATCAGCCCCGCATCCTCCAGCACCTGGATGTTGGTCGAGACGGTCGACTGCGGAAGCGACAGCACGGCGGCGATTTCGTTGACATTCATCGGCCCCTTCTCATGCAGCAGTTTCAGCATCGAGATCCGCGCCGAGGAGGCAAGCCCCTTGAGCACTGCAATGCCTTCCTCAGGTTCAATCACCAGAAAATTGCGATTCATGAAATCGCCAGTCTATGCTCGTGACAGAGGTTATGGCTTCGCTCATTACAACGCGCTGACCGAAACGCCGAGCCGTTGATTTGGTTACATTAAGCCCTCGACCGTCAGTATGCATCGCAAGCCCCACCCACAACATGGCGCGACATGTCTACATTTGGTCTCCGACCGCCAGCTCCTCGTGGTGCGGGGTGCTTGTCAGTCCGTGGCCTCGATTTGCAGACGACTAGATGCTGGCAGCCACAAAGAGAGGCAGAAGCCGAACACGGAATTGCGGCCGTTCCCCTGGCCAAATCCCCAAGATACCGGACCTCGACCTCGATCTTAGCCGAACCGGCGCGCATGGATCCACAGGATGCGGTGCGCTGAAGTGCGTGTCGCCGTGAAGTAAATCATCCGATTCGCCACCCGATAGAGTCGGGACGGGGTTCTACCTATTGCTTTTGAGCATGACCTTTTCCGAAAACCGGATTCCACTTCTTTCGAGATCATGCGCCAGTGCCGGCCTACTTCATGCTGGCCGCGTCAGCGACCCTGTCCACCATGGCCAGACCAGCTTAGCGGTGCGGTGTGATGGACCATGTGGCCGGCCTGCGGGCCGGCCCCGGCAATAATGCCGGCAGGCAGCAACAGATCATTGTGGCGGGTGAAGCGGCCGCCGGCCAGCGCGTCGGCCAGCATCAATGCCGATTCGGCCGCGATCGACCGCAGTTGTGAGGGCCAGCTGGCGATGTCCTTTGCCGACGAAGCAAACCCCACAGAGACGATGCCGGGGCGAAATACTTGCCCATGGCGAGCGGCCAGGTGAGCAGCACAAGCAGCGGCAGCAAAATGTGACGGAAAACACCACCGGCGACAGGCAAAGGCCGGCAGCCCGCCAGTGCAAGGCCCAGGCGCGGCGGCAAGAGCGGACAGATGAAGACCCCCGATCGAATCGTCGTCCGATCGAGATCATCGACTCGCCCGCCTCCCATCCAACCCAAATCTCAGCCCGCTGAGCGGCCGAGTAGTAGATGCGACGTCGCTGCTTCATGGCTCACATTCCATCTTTCAGACAGACTCGTGTGTTGCTGCGAGCAGTTGAATCCGCCACCCCAAAGCGGACGCGCCGCGAACGCGGCTGCTAGGCAGGCCGAAGCTTGTGCAAGTACAGCTGTGCGTCACAAGCCAAGTGAACTAAGAAGCTGCACGAACCGCGGTGATCGAGAATGGCGCTTCCTCCACTTCCCCGAGCACGGAATACATGCAAGCGGCGTTGTACTGCGTCACGAAGTCCGGTTCGGTACCTGGAAAGAGCCGTCGGAGGAAGCGCGAGTCAGAACCTATTGGAACGAATCCGTCACGAAGTCGATTTCGACGTCCGGATCGATCGCCAGCGCTCTGGCCAGCCAGGAACGCGCCTTCTTCCGCTCACCGAAATACGCGAGCGCGAGGGCGCCGCGATGCAGCGGTGCCGCATTTTCAGGATGGCGGCCAGTTGCGCGTTCGGCGCGCTCGAAACAGATCCTTGGTTCGCTAGCGGATGAAGGCGATCGCGCAGGAGCGTCCCCCGGTGTAGAGTTGCCACCCTGGATCTCGCCTTGGCCGGCTGCATTCCTGGCTGTGTCCCCTAGGATACATTGTCGAGCAGGGTCGACTTATCCAAGCCTTGTGTCGGCTCAGACGGCCATTCACCATTCGGCGTCATCTCGTTAACTGTCTCGGGTAGATCCCGCGCAATCCTTCGGATTAGCTCCTCGCGCGAAAGACCCGTCTGCATCGAAATGGACGTGAGTGTACCTTCGTCCATCGCCGCTTCGACGTCCCTTGGCTCGATCGGTTGGTTTGGCCCGCTGCCAACCCACGAGTCGACCTTCGATCCTGCCCCCACCTCCCTGAACCGGTCGAGGATCTCACCAAGGTCAGCCCTCGACACGCCATTCGTTATCTGAGCCAGAATTCTGCGTTGCGGGTCGTTTGGGTTAAGATACCCCGCTCCCGGAATCAATTCACAGAGCTTGTCGCGATTTTGGTATGCCAGAACGCCAAGCATGGCGATCGCCAATCTTGCCAGATTTGCCATTTGGTCTCCTCCACGGTTTTGGCCGATGAGCGAATCGAAGCCAAGTCTCGGCGGATGCCGACGCGTGTGGGCTCCAACAACTTCTTGCCGGTCGGCTCGCCGGCGGAGAGGACGCGTCCTTCGGGTTACTCGTTTTCATCTGACGTCTTCTCCTGACGCAGAATTTCGGGGCGCTTGGCCCGCAGTCGCCCTACGCCGATCGAACGCCCTAACCCGGCGCCTTCCGGGTTTGTTCCGCTTGTCAGAGTTTGTCGGCGACGATGGAGAGCGCGACCCGACGGGGTAACTCTACCGGGTCGAGAGACAGAGTCGGCGGCTCGGTCGTCCTCGTCATGTTGTCGGTCTATGCCTAACCCGGCCCTGTCGTCCTCAATCATGCCGTGGACCGTCGCCGGATCGTGGATCGAGGCGAGAAAATCAGCGTAAGCCTCCGCGCCCATCTCCGCGGGATCACCGCCGTACCATGCGTCTGGATTGGCAAGGATAGCCTGCTCCGGCTTTCAAGGCTGAGCGAAGAAGAACCAATGCCACCATGCCGATGCGAACCGCGCGTCACATCGCGCCAGCGCATAGCCGATCGGAATGGCTTCAAGGATTGCGAGGCGGCTGACGGATGCCGGATGATCCATCGCTGTCCGAAATGCGGTGTATGCCCACGATCGTGACCCACAAGTAGCGATCGAAGCCCAGATAGTCCATAAGGGCTAAGCAATCGCAGGCCTTGGACCTTTTGGATGAGCCCGAATGGTCAGGCATGTCAACGGGCTTGGAAGACTGGCCGAAACCGCGAAGATCAGGGCAAATTACGGTGTATTCCTCAGCCAAAATCGGCGCCACGATGCCAAGTAGCATGGGTGCGAGGATGACCGTGCAGCATCAGAAGCGGTGGGCCCCTTCCACCAACCCGGACTCTGAGCGTCGCTTCCGGAAGTTTGATCTGCTCCAGCGAGAAACCTTCAAACGTGCAACTCCCTCCATTCGCAACATTTGCCAAACATGTAAACGGAGACGCAGTTCAATGTCGGCTTCCGCGGGATATGAACTTGCCTCGTATTCCGCGAAGAGGTCGTGCCGAACGGCGGCTTACTGGTCCCTCGGCAATAACCGGACGGACAGCAAACGGCCCCCAAAAAGCCGCCAGGCGGCAACGCGCCTGATATCGCACTTCGAGATCAACTCTGCCGTTTCCTTTTAGCCGAAGTTGCAAACAGCCTCATCTCCATGCTTGGCGGCGGGCTCCTTTCGCGAAGGCGGTGTTGGTCAGAGAACCTTTACCGCAATTCAAGTTAGCTGGTTGTCATTGGGGGGAGTAATGTCCCCTCCTCTTTTGCAGCAGCCACTTCATCAGCTCCTCCCCGGCTGCCTCGGCGTTGTTGACGTTGCGGATGATCCGGGGCGCTCGGTCTTGACCGGGACCGGAGGGTTGAACCAATGGAGTGCCATACAGTCACTCTTTGTCGGCGCGCTCGCCGGCGATGATGACGCACTTGCGCGGTTGAGGCGGGACGATCGCGAGCACCCGCACAACTCGGTATTTCAACCGGCTCGGCATCCCGCGACCCTGACCTGTTATCAAAAATTATGGTCGCGGCGACTGTCCTAAGTAGATGTCGCGGCCCGACAGGGCCCCATACATGCCCATACGTGCGGAATTCCTCGACGAGGCCGCGCATGCGATTCTCTTGCCTCGAAACAGGGGCCGGAGATTCACGGGAATGAGGTTATCGGTAGTCACCCCTGGGCCGTAATCGATTGCCTGTCGGATCGAGGCCGAGCAGCTTCAATTCCTCCAGATCGAACACTGAACTACTTGACCCGTTGCCTTCTCTCACGAACTCTTTCGAAAACACGCGATGAAGACCGAGTGCGCGCGATCCAGCTTCGCCCCTCGCAACGAAATCGGCAGGGCCGACATGCGTTTGCCAGACAAAGTTTGGTGGGGCAGGTTTCCACGTAAGTTTTGGTCCGTAGGCCCCTTTGCCCGGAGCTGTGATATGTCCACGTAGAGTGCAGATCCGCGGCTCCGGCCTTCTCGCGCAAGCATTCGGCGTCTCCGCATGATCGACGCAGGATGTTTGCTGCAAGAGTGATGCATGATGGACAGTGGTGGGGCACGCATTGACGATGTCAGGCATTCAGGATTTTCGCTTCCTTGGCGGCGCTGAGAAATGCCACGCGCGCTACATCCGGTGCGCTGCCGCCGCCGAGAACCTTCATGCATGCCATACGAGCCTGGATGCGGCGCGCGGTTTCTCCAATGGGCCAGCGGTAAAGCAGCATTTCGGCGGCTTCGCGGGTGCTCGAAACACTGACTTTGCCCGAGGACAGCAAAACGGTCACGGGCTCTTCGAACGTGCCGACGTCTCGTTCGCAGGTCATATGCTGGTCTCCTTTCGCAAACCTCCCCAAGACTTTACCGGTGAACCATCCGTTCCGTTGCGTCACGTTTGTCCCGGTGGGCGAACATTCTGTGAGCATGGGAGCTCGTCCAGAGCGCGGGCTTGATCGCTCAGACTGGACTCGCCAACGCGTTGCGGTCCTCAAACAGCGAGAACCGTCCTTATCGCTACGGGCCACTTGCCGGCGCAGGCATCCGCAGACGGAAGTCAATACTCATTTCTGTGGATGGAAATCTCGCGTGCAGATCGGCGAAGCTGGGCAAGAGTGATCGTCATGACCGTTCTTGCCATAGCATCGCCAGCGACGCCCAACGGAACGCAGCGGGCCCGTCTTCTTGCCTGAAGAGCTGCATCTCTATTTGGAGTTCCTAGGCGCCGGCACAAATCCCGTAGACTGGATGAGCCTCGACGACTTCCAGCATGGGCTGGCTGGTCATTGTAGCTCTCCGTCGGGTTTGCGCGCCGGCCTTAGCGGGCAGCGGATAGGCTACTTGGCGAGGAAGTCCGTGATGAGCTTGACCGTGGCGTCCGGGTTTTCCTCCATGATCCAGTGACCGGAGCCCGGTACGATCCCAACAGTCACATGGGTCGCGACATAGCGTAGATCGTCTGCCTGGGCCGTGCCGAAAGACTTTTCAGCGCCAACGGCTAGCACCGGCATCGAGACTTTGCCGCCCTTCGCCAACAACTCCTTGTTGTCCGCCGCATCCTGGTTAAAGGCGGCGAATTGCTCGAAGGCGTCGTGCATGGCGTGAGGTCGCGCGTAAAGTACGGAGTAGTGCTTGCGCGTTGCTTCGTCGATGGCCTTCGGATTGGCTGACAACTCGTTCCAGAAACGGTCGAGATAGATACGCTCGCGCCCTGCTACCAGCCGCTCCATGTCGGGACCACGAAAGTTGAAATGCCACAGCAATGGCAGGCGGATGATGTTGTCCCAATCGCCGATGCCCGGCAGCGGCGCATCGATCACAACCCAGCGGGTGACTCGGTCGCGATACTGGGCGACGAAAGCGTAACCCACCATGTTGCCGATATCGTGGGTGACGAGGTCGGCCTTCTCGATCTTCAGATGGTCGAGGATACCGGCAATGTCGACGGCCTGGTTTTTCTTTGTGTAACCGGTGTCGGGATGGGCGGACAGTCCCATGCCGCGCAGGTCTGGC
>NZ_JAMYMO010000058.1:0-26062 GCF_040318575.1 Mesorhizobium sp. M1088
GTTCCTCCATCACCGAACACTCTCTCCACGGCATCAACACCTCCGGCCAAAAGCCAAAAGTGTTACCCATGTGTCCGGTACAAAACGTCACCTATGTCTCAGGTCGCGCATCTTCAATCCTGCAGGCATGATGTCGAGTTTTCCGCTCGTCGGATTCTTTGACTGCCTGGGTTTAACAGGCCGGCCCGCTTCGGGGAGAACCGCCGCTCTGCCCCATGCAGCGCACCACCTCTCGCGTCGCTGAGATGCGACAGGTGCTGATCGTGGCAACGATACCAAAGTACCGGTGACACCATTGCGTAATCAACAACCTGCCACAAAGCGAAGACTGTCGCCCGCCGCGCAGCCGCGCTTCGTCGGGTTGCTTTCTCCGCGCGAATATGGTGCTTCTCCCGCCTATGAATAAACTATTTTCTGCGGTCCTCGCATGGATGATACTGGCTTGGCCGGCCAGCGCGATGGACAGCGCATTGCGCGCCGGCCTGCTGAAACTCGACCCGCAAACCCGGCTGGAGCAGCGATGCGACGCCGAAATTCTCGACCGGATTACCCGCGACGACCACAAATACAAAGCCGATCGTGTCGTCGCCTACGCTTTTGCGACGCCCGAAATGGGCGCCGATGCGATCAAGAGCCCGGGTGCTGCGTTTCGCAGCAAGGGACAGTGGTACCGGCTGAAATTCAAATGCGAAACAGCGCCGGACCATATGGAAGTCCTGCAGCTCCGCTACCGGATCGGTGATGAAATTCCGGAAAGCGACTGGCCCAAATACAATCTCTATAACTAGGCATTCACGACCTGTGGCCGCATTTTGTCGGTGTTCGGGCCGATCGTCGCAAACTCTGTATATCGCCGCAATAACGGGCGGTTTGCCGACCGTGTTCCAACCAGTCCCTTGACGCGCGGGAACCATACACGTTAGGCCCTCCAGGCATTCGACGCGAACGCGGCCAACCAGCAAGGGACTTCCAGTCGATGGAAATTTTCACTGCCGCGGGCTTCTCTGCCCTGCTCCAGGTCATCGCCATCGACCTCGTGCTTGCAGGCGATAACGCCATCGTCATCGGCTTGGCCGCGGCCGGCTTACCCGTCGAGCAGCGCAAGAGAGCGATTCTCATCGGCGTGGTGGCGGCGACGGTGCTGCGTATCGGTTTTGCCGCGATCACCGTCACTCTGCTGCAGATTGTCGGCCTGCTGCTGGCCGGCGGCATCTTGCTGCTGTGGGTGTGCTGGAAGATGTATCGCGAGCTGCGCACGTCGCATGCCGACGAGGTGGAGGCGACCGAAGCGCTGTCCAATTCCGATATCAACAGCGATGATATGGTGGCCGGCAAGGCGCGCAAGAAGACCTTGGGTCAGGCGGCATTGCAGATCGTCATCGCCGACGTGTCGATGTCACTCGACAACGTGCTGGCGGTCGCCGGCGCGGCGCGCGATCACTTCCAGGTGCTGGTGATCGGCCTCGTCCTGTCGATCGCGCTGATGGGCCTTGCCGCGAGCTTTATCGCCAAGCTGCTGCACCGCCATCGCTGGATCGCCTACATCGGCCTTTTGATCATCTTCTATGTCGCACTCGATATGATCTATCGAGGCGCTGTGGAAGTATTGCCGCATGTCAGCAGTGCGATGAGCTGACGCATCGACTCGAACACGCATCGGCCGGGCCTTTCAGCTTCGGCGACGCTGGCGGTTGCGTTTCGCCGCAGCCGCCGCCCATACCAATGCCGCGACAAGTGTGGTACTGCGCCGCCAATCGTGAAAATCCGGAAAGCTTTGATGTCCGCCCCTCGCGTCAGTTTCGTCAGCCTTGGATGCCCGAAAGCCCTTGTGGATTCGGAGCGCATTATCACGCGCCTGCGCGCCGAGGGCTACGAGATCGCCCGCAAGCACGACGGTGCCGACCTGGTCGTCGTCAACACCTGTGGCTTCCTCGATTCGGCTCGCGACGAATCGCTCAACGCCATCGGCTCGGCACTTTCGGAGAATGGCAAAGTCATCGTCACCGGCTGCCTCGGCGCCGAGCCGGACGTCATCCGTGAAAGACATCCGAACGTCCTCGCCATCACCGGCCCACAAGCTTATGAAAGCGTGATGGCGGCAGTGCATGAGGCTGCCCCTCCGAGCCACGATCCTTACGTCGACCTTTTGCCGCCGCAGGGCGTCAAGCTCACGCCGCGCCACTATGCGTATCTCAAGATTTCGGAAGGTTGCAACAACCGCTGCACCTTCTGCATCATTCCGGCGCTGCGTGGCGACCTCGTATCGCGACCGGCCGCCGACGTGTTGCGCGAAGCCGAGAAGCTGGCCAAGGCCGGGGTCAAGGAGATCCTCGTCATCTCGCAGGATACCAGCGCCTACGGCATCGATATCAAATACCAGACCAGCATGTTCGGCGATCGCGAAGTGCGGGCGAAATTCCTCGATCTATCGGAAGAACTGGGCAAGCTCGGTGTCTGGGTGCGCATGCACTATGTCTATCCCTACCCGCATGTCGCGGACGTCATCCCACTGATGGCCGAAGGCAAGATTCTTCCCTATCTCGATATCCCATTCCAGCACGCCTCGCCGCAGGTGCTGAAGAACATGCGCCGGCCCGCTCATGGCGAAAAGACGCTCGAGCGCATTCGCGGCTGGCGCGACGTCTGCCCGGACCTTGCCATCCGCTCCACCTTCATCGTCGGCTTCCCCGGCGAGACGGACGACGACTTCGAGATGCTGCTCGACTGGCTGGACGAGGCCAAGATCGACCGCGCCGGCTGTTTCAAATACGAGCCGGTCAGAGGCGCCCGCTCCAACGAGCTCGGCCTCGAGCAAGTGCCGCAGGAGATCAAGGAAGCCCGCTGGCACCGCTTCATGCAGCGCCAGCAGAAGATTTCGGCAACGCAGCTAACCAAGAAAATTGGCAAGCGACTGCCGGTCCTGATCGACGAGGCGCATGGCAATTCGGCCAAGGGCCGGACCAAATACGATGCGCCCGAAATCGACGGTTCGGTCCATATCCAGTCGCGGCGGCCACTGCGCGCCGGCGACATCGTCACGGTCAAGGTCGAGCGCGCCGACGCTTACGACCTTTACGGCTCAGCCGTCTGATATTCCGTCCAAAATGAAAAGGGCGCCGCGTGGCGCCCTTTCGTTCGATATGTTTCCGACCGCCTACTGCGGCAGCTTGTCGTCGACGCCCTTCACGTAGAAATTCATGCCGAGCAACGTGGCGTCGTCGGCGACCTCGCCCTCCTTCAGCCAAGGTGTGCCGTCCTGCTTGGCGACCGGCCCGGTAAAGGGGTTCCAGCCGTCGGCAATCTTCTTGGTGGTGGCTTCGGCCATCGCCTTGACATCGTCGGGCATGTTGGTGAACGGCGCCAGCTTGACGGCGCCGTCCTTAATGCCGAGCCAGACATTATCGGGCTTCCAGGTGCCGTCGAGCGCCGCCTGGACGCGGCTGATGTAGTAGGGACCCCACTCGTCGGTCAGCGCGGTCAGCTGCGCGTGCGGCGCGAACTTGATCATGTCGGAGGACTGGCCGAAGCCGTGCAGCTTGCGCTCTTCCGCCACCTGCAAGGCAGCGGTCGAGTCGGTGTGCTGGACGATGATATCGGCGCCCTGATCGAACAATGCCTTGGCAGCATCGGCCTCCTTGCCCGGATCGAACCAGGAGTTCACCCACACGATCTTCGCCTTGAAGTTCGGGTTGATCGACTGTGCGCCGAGCATAAAGGAATTTATGCCCATCACCACTTCCGGGATCGGGAAGGAAACGATGTAGCCGGCGACGCCCGACTTCGATTGCTTGGCGGCGATCTGGCCAAGCACGTAGCGGCCTTCGTAGAAACGCGCATTGTAGATGCCGAGATTTTCGGCCGTCTTGTAGCCGGTGGCGTGCTCGAACATCACCTTGGGGAATTTCTTGGCGATCTTCACTTCCGGGTCCATGAAGCCGAAGGACGTGCCGAAAATGATCTTGCATCCCTCGCGCGCCAGGCGCTCGAAGGCGCGGTCGGCATCGGGGCCTTCGGAGACGTTTTCGAGATAGGCGGTCTCGACCTTGTCGCCGAGTGCCTTTTCCACCTCGAGGCGGCCTTGGTCGTGTTGGTAGGAGTAGCCGAAATCGCCGATCGGGCCGGTGTAGACCCAGCACGCCTTCAGCTTGTCCGCCGCCTCGGCTGATGCCGCCAGCGACAATGCGGCCGTCGTCGCCATCACGGCAATAAGCAGTTTTTTCATTGTGTTACCTCTCTGAGTTAAGCCTTGGAGCTTCCGTCTTTTTGTTGTCAACGATCCGGAACGAATGGCTGGCCCAAGGAGGCCGGCGTGTTCATCATCGTCAAACGCTTGTTGCGCGAGATTAGAACGAGAACCACGACGGTTGCCAGATAGGGCAGCGAAGAAAGCAGTTGCGAGGGAAACGATTTTAAGAACGCAATTAACTTGTAGAGCAACCAGGGCGCGTCGACGAAGTCCTGCAGATTTATGGCTTGGACGTGAAGCTGGCCAACCCAGATCGCGCCGAAAATATAGGCGCCGGCCAGCACCCGCCATGGCCGCCAGGAGGCGAAGACGACCAGAGCCAGCGCGATCCAGCCGCGGCCGGCGGTCATGTTCTCCACCCATTGCGGTGTGTAGACCAGCGATAGGTGACCGCCGGCGAGGCCGGCACAAGCGCCGCCGAAAATCACTGAGAGATAGCGGTAGCGGATGACGTGGATGCCAAGCGCATGGGCGGATGCATGGCTGTCGCCGATCGAGCGCAGCGTGAGCCCGGTGCGGGTCTTGAACAGGAACCACATGACGGCGGCGGTCAGCGCGATCGAGATGTAGAAGATTGGATCCTGGCCGAACAGCAGCCTGCCAACGACCGGGATTGCGGTCAGGCCGGGAATATCGAGGTTTGGCAGCCTTTCGCCGGGCTGGCCGACAAAATTCGTTCCCATCATGCCGGAAAGGCCGAGGCCGAGCAATGTCAGCGACAGGCCGGTGGCCACCTGATTGGTGGCCAGCGACAGCGTCATGACGGCGAACAGCAGCGAGAACACCGCCCCCATGGTGATTGCCGCCAACAGCCCTATCCAAGGCGAGCCGGTGAGATAGCCGGCGCCGAAACCGCCGACGGCACCCATGATCATCATTCCTTCGACGCCGAGATTGAGCACACCCGAACGTTCGACCACCAGTTCGCCGATCGCCGCGATCAGCAGCGGCGTCGCCGCCGTCGCGATGGTCAAGAGGATGTTGACGGTGATGTCCATCAGCGGGCTTCCTCCAGCTTCGGCGCTGCCTCGAGCTTCGGCGCGGAAAAGCCGGTCAGGCGAATGCGGTAATGGATGAGCGTGTCGCAGCCGAGCACGAAGAACAAAAGCATGCCCTGGAACACGCGCGCCACCTTGTCGGAGATGCCGAGCGCGCTTTGCACTGCCTCGCCGCCCAGATAGGTCAGCGCCAGCACAAGGCCTGCGGCGACGATGCCGAGCGGATTGAGCCGGCCGAGAAATGCCACGATGATAGCGGTAAATCCGTAGCCGGGCGAGATCACCGGCTGCAATTGTCCGATGGCTCCCGAGACCTCCGAAATCCCTGCAAGTCCGGCCAGTGCGCCCGACAGCAGGAAGGCAAAGAAGACCATGCGGTTAAGGCCAAACCCGGCGAAGCGCCCTGCCCTCGGGCTTGAGCCGAGCACGCGGACCTCGAAGCCTTTCAGCATACGGCTCATCAGGATCCAGATCAGTATCGCCGCGATCAGCGCGAAGACAAATCCCCAGTTTGCCCGGCCGGATTCCGGGAGGAGTTCCGGCAGTATGGCCGAGTCGTTGAACTGGATGGTCTGCGGGAAACCGTGGCCCTGCGGATCGCGCCACGGCCCCCGTACGAGCCAATCGAGGAAGAGCTGGGCGACATAGACCAGCATCAGGCTGGTCAGGATCTCGTTGGTGTTGAAGCGCGTCTTCAGCAGTGCCGGGATTGCAGCATAGGCGGCCCCACCGACCATGCCGAGCAGAAGCATCAGCGGCAGCACCAATGGGCCTTCGAACTGCGGAAACAGCACGGGGATGATCGAGCCGACAATGCCGCCCAGGATGAACTGGCCTTCGGCGCCGATGTTCCAGATGTTGGCCTTGTAGCAGACCGACAGTCCGACCGCGATCAGGATCAGGGGGGCGGCCTTGATCGCCAGCTCATGCAGCTGCCAGACCTGGCTGATCGGTTCGATGAAGTAGATGCGGAACGCAGTCAACGGGTTGACGCCGAGCAGCGCGAACATAATGGCACCGGCAATGATCGTCAAAACGAAAGCGATGAAAGGCGAGAGTGCCGAAAACAGCATCGAGCGCTGCGGGCGTTTTACAAGTTCGAGGCGCATCAAGCCGTCTCCAGCGTATGTTCGGCATGCCCGGGTTCGGCGCCGCCCATCAGCAGCCCGATCTTCTCGAATGTCGCTTCAGCTATCGGCAGCGGCTTCGACAATTCGCCATTGTGCATGACCGTGATCGCATCGGAAATCTCGAACAGCTCGTCGAGGTCCTGGCTGATCACCAGCACCGCCGAGCCGCTGCGCGCCAGTTCGATCAGCGCCTGGCGGATGTGGGCCGCCGCACCCGCGTCGACCCCCCAGGTCGGCTGATTGACCACCAAGACGCTTGGCCGGCGGTCGAGTTCGCGGCCAACGATGAATTTCTGCAGATTGCCGCCCGAAAGAGCCGCTGCCTCCGGATCCGGCGCGCTCTTGCGCACGTCCATTGCCTTTATGATGCGCTGGGCAGCGGTATGGATCGCATCGCCTTTGACCATTCCACCGGTGCCGACAAACATCTTGCCATCGGTGGCGTGGCGCGACAGAAGCAGGTTCTCCGAAAGCTTCATGCGCGGTGCTGCGCCATGGCCGAGCCGCTCTTCCGGGACGAAGGCAGCGCCCATCAGACGCCTGCCGGTGATGGTGAGGCCACCGGCATCCTTGCCGCGGATGCGGACCGAGCCGGCATCCTGCTGCAGCACCTCGCCGGAAACGGATTCGAAGAATTCGCCCTGGCCGTTGCCGGCCACACCGGCAATGCCGATCACCTCGCCGGCGCGGACCTCGAGATTGATGTTCCTGAGCGGGATCGAGAACGGGGTCGCCGGCTTGCGGGTGAGTTCGCGGATTTGAAGCAGCACCGGCGCGGTCTCGATACCCTCGGCCGGCGCCCGCACCACGGCCAGCACCTCGTTGCCGACCATCATCCGCGCCAACGAAGACGCGGTTTCCTGGCGCGGATTGCAATGGCCGACCACCTTGCCGTGACGCAGCACGGTGGCGCGGTCGCAGATCCGTTTGACCTCTTCCAGCCGGTGCGAAATGTAGAGGATGGACTTTCCTTCCGAACGCAGCCGTTCGAGCGTCTCGAACAACTTATCGGCCTCCTGCGGCGTCAGCACCGAAGTTGGTTCGTCGAGGATGATAAGTTGCGGCGTCTGTAGCAGGCAGCGGATGATTTCGATGCGCTGACGCTCGCCGACCGACAGATCACCGACCAGCGATAGCGGATCGAGAGGCAGGCCGTAACTGTAGGAGAGCGCCCTCGCCTTGGCCGCGATCGTACTGATCGGCGAGCCGTCATCCAGCGACAGCGCGATGTTCTCCGCCGCCGTCAGCGCTTCGAACAGGGAAAAATGCTGGAAAACCATGCCGATGCCGAGCTTTTTTGCGGTGCCGGGGCTGGTGATCCTGACCGCCTGGCCATTCCAGAAAATCTCGCCGGAATTCGGTTCCAGCGATCCAAATAGCATTTTCACCAGGGTCGACTTGCCAGCGCCGTTCTCGCCAAGCAACGCATGGATCTCGCCCTTGGCGATGTTGAGATCGACATGGTCGCACGCCGTCAACGTGCCGAATATCTTTGTGAGGCCGCGAACCTCAAGCAGGTTTGCGCCGTCCTGATCTGCACTCACGGTGCCTCCATCTGGTTTGCCAGACATGTTCTGTGTTCCCGCAAGCATCGTATGCGCGGGCTGCTCTCTACGGTAAGCGCCTCACGACTTGAAAGAGCTTCAAGAATTTCAGCGGAAACTCAAGCGGTAAAGAGCAGTTCGCAAGAACGCCGGCGTCGGCGGCCCGAAACGGCGGGCACCTAAGGGATAAGTATTGTTGTCCCGGTGGTCCGGCGCCCTTCGAGATCGGAATGCGCTTTGCCGGCCTCGCTGAGCGCGTAACGCTGGTTTATCTTGATCTTGACGGCGCCGCTGAGCACCACGTCGAACAAGGCAGCGGCGGAAACCTCGAGGTCTTCGCGCCTGGCATTGTAGACGAACAGTGTCGGCCGCGTTGCGAACAGCGAGCCCTTCTGCGCCAGCAACGAGATGCTGAAGGGCGGGATCGGCCCAGACGATTGACCGAAGCTGACGAAAGTGCCGAGCGGCCGCAGGCAATCGAGCGAGGCTGGAAATGTGTCGTTGCCGACTGAATCGTAGACAACGTCGCATTTCTCGCCACCGGTGATAGCGGCAACGCCGGCCACGAAATCCTGTTCGCGATAGTTGATCACGTGGTCGAAGCCATGCGCCTTGGCGAGCTCGATCTTGTCGGTGGAACTCGCCGTGCCGATCACTGTCGCGCCAAGATGCTTGGCCCATTGGCCGAGGATCAGCCCGACACCGCCGGCCGCCGCATGAAACAGGATCGTGTCGCCGGCTTTCACCTTGAATGTACGGCGCAACAGATATTCGGCGGTCATGCCCTTTAGCATCATGGCTGCGGCCTGTTCGTCACTGATGCCGTCCGGCACCTTCACCACGCGGTCGGCGGCGATCACGCGCTGCCCGGCATAGGCGCCGGTCGTCACGGCGTAGGCGATGCGATCGCCGGGTTTGAGCCAGTCGACATCCGAGCCGACATCCAAGACCACGCCGGCCGCCTCGCCGCCAGGGATCAGCGGAAATCCGCCCTGCGGCGGATAAAGGCCAGAGCGATAATAGACGTCGATGAAATTGAGACCGATCGCGGTATGCTTGACCAGGATCTGTCCCGAGCCCGGCTGCCCGGGATCGGCATCCTCATAGGTCAGGACCTCCGGGCCGCCATGGGCATGGATGCGGATCGCTTTGGACATTTTCTGGCTCTCTTGGGATCAGGCTTTCTTATCCGGCTTGGCGCCGAGATTTGGGAAGAACTGCATGATAGCGCCGATGCAAGCGAGGTAAAGCCCGGTGACCGTAATCCCGATCTTGATGAAATCGCTGACCTGCTCGCCCAGCACGCCGATCTGGTCGTAGAAGGAGGCAAGTGCGGCCTGCGCCAGCGCCAGCGCGCCGAAAGCGCACCAAAGCAGCGTCATACCGAGATTGATTGGCCGCAGCCGCTTCACCCGCACCGGATGGATGAAATTGATCGGCACGAAGGTGAGAATGCCGGCCACCACGACCACGGCGAAAGAAACCCATTGTCCGGGCTCGATGACGAACAGCGTGAACACCACCATGTTCCAGACGACCGGAAAGCCCTTGAAGAAATTCTCCTTCGTCTTCATGCCGGTATCGGCATAGTAGATTGCGCTCGACACCACGATGATCGCCGCCGACAGGAACGACAGGCGCTCGCCCATGAAGCCGCGCTGATAGAGCGCGAAGGCCGGAATCAACACGTAGGTCACGTAGTCGATGATGTTGTCGAGCAGTTCGCCCGACCAAGTCGGCAGGATTTCCTTGACATCGAGCTTCCTGGCGATCGGCCCGTCGATGCCGTCGACGAAAAGCGCCAGCCCCAGCCACCAGAACATCGCCGTCCAGCGCTGCTCGCTTGCTGCCACCAGCGACAGAAACGCCAGGAATGAGCCCGACGCGGTCAAGAGATGGACCGAGAACGCCCGCGCCTGAGGCCATGTGACTTTCTTCTTCGGCCGCGGAATCCGGTCGGCGATTTTCCTGGCCGTCGTCTTCTTGCTCACGGGCCCCGCCAGTCCAGCTTGCAGATTTCGGCCGAACGGCCAGCAAAGTTCCAGTTGCGGCCAAAGGCCCGCATTTTGCTCTTGTCGGATTTGGCGACGATGATTTCCGGCGCAATCCAGTATTCCGAATTGCTGATGACCGTATCCTTGTCGCGATCCTTGCCGGTGATTGGCGTCACCGCACCATCGATGATCTTCGGTATCTGAAAGATGCGTGTTTTCTCACGCGTCTCGTAGGTGATCGGCACCTGCTCGGCACCGAGGAACTGTCCGACCAGGATGGAGAGCAGCGATGTGGTTCCACCGGCCTTGCCGGTGAATATCTTCGTCAGTCCCTTCATAGCGTAAACCGAGGCGCGCTTGTCGATGAACAGGCCCGCCGTCCAGTTGCCGCGGCTCATATAACCGGGGATTTCCATGACCAGCCCAAGATTGAGGCCGGACAGGTCGACCTCGCCGAAATGGCCGGCATCGATCCGGAACCCCGCCCAGGTTTGGCAATAGCCTTCCGTGGGCGGATGATTGCCGAGCGACAGAACGCAAGGGCAAAAAACCGTGCAATTGCAGGAAAGGATGAGCTCTCCCTTCATTGCCCAGTTTTGATCTGTCATCGAATTCTCCCCCCTCATGCCGAGACTACTAGTAGCGCGGCTGCCCAGACAAGCAGTATCGCACCGCCCAACCGCGTCGGCAGATTGCCTGCCGTCTGTTTTTCGACCAGGCTGAACAAGCCGACCAGCGCCATCCAGAACACGTTCATCACACCGACGGCAAACATTACCAGCATCAGCGCCCAGCAGCATCCAAGGCACCACAGGCCCTGCTCTATACCGAGCCGGAAAATGCGAATGGGCCTGGCGCTCCAGTTGGCGAACAGGACCGAGAACGGATTTCTGCACTTCTCCAGACAGGCTTCCTTCAGCCAGCTGAACTGATAGAGACCAGCGATCGACAGCGCGGCTGCTCCGGCAATTCCAAGCAGCGGATCGAGCATCTGCCCGGATGACACGAATGCATGGACTGCGAGCGTCAGGGCAGCGAATATTGCTGAGGCGGCAAGCCAGACGCTCAAATATCCAGCGACCAGGATCAGCGGATGGGCAACGGGTTCCCCCTTGATCCGGGCGGTATCTGCGATCTCGCAATAGGTGCGGATCATCGGCGCCGCGGAGGGCAGCATGGTCGCGATGGCCATCAACAGCCACATCGCGGTGAGTGCCCCGCCTTGCGCGCCTACGCTTGCGCGAAGCGGCGCCGGCGCAAGGCAAAGGGCGAAGAAACGCGCAAGGAAATCCGGCAGCGGCAGTTGCGGCAGGTATTCCAGCACGGCGTCGCCGGGTACATCGGCGCCCGGGAGCCGGCTCACCGCCCCCCGAACTGCCATTGCGCCGAGAAGGAGCCAGGCAACGGCGATGCCCATGCCGGCAACGACGCCCACCGTCAGTCGAGGGCTGCATGCAACGCTCGCCATCGCGCGGCCGGTGCCGTCGAGGTGGCTGAAATCGTCTTGTTGGCCGTCATGGCAACCGAATGGGCCGAATCGCCGCGTTGATCAAGCCGCATCACCTGACCTATATGGACCAGCAGGTCGGACGGGCCTCACCTCGCAATCCGGAAGCCGAATTTGAACCATCGGGAAACAGCACGGATACTGGTCGCCGGCAGCGGCCCTGCGGGGCTGATCGCGGCGCTTGGCTTTGCCGAGGCGGGCTTTCCCGTGACGCTCGTCGGACCCGATGCAGCCGGCCCCGACGGCCGGACGACAGCCTTGATGAACCCTGCCCTGAAGATGTTCGAACGGCTAGGGATCTTCGACGGAATCAGGCCCCACGCAGCGCCGCTCAAGGTGATGCGTATCGTTGACGCAACCAACCGGCTGATCCGCAGCCCGACAGTGACCTTTCGCGCCAGCGAGATCAACGAAGAGCAATTCGGGCTGAACTTGCCCAACAGCGTTCTCAACCGCATGCTAGCCGAGGCTGTCGCGCATTCGGGCATCGAATGGCGAAAGTCGATGGTGGAGGCATGGCGCCTCGATGCCGACCATGCCCATGCCGTTCTCGCCGACGGCAGCGAGGTTGAGGCATCGTTGGCAGTTGCCGCCGATGGCCGTCAGTCGCCGGCCCGCGAGGCAGCCGGCATCCGGACCTCGATCCGATCCTATCCGCAGGCGGCGTTGGTGCTCAATTTCGGTCACCGCAGCGACCATGCCTTCACCTCGACCGAATTCCACACCGAGACCGGTCCGTTCACACAGGTTCCCCTGCCCGGCAACCGGTCCAGCCTTGTCTGGGTGCTCGAACCCGATATCGCCAAGGACCTTGCAGCACTCGACGACGCCGAGCTTTCGACGCGGGTCGAACAGCGGATGCAATCGATGTTGGGCCGCGTGTCGGTTGAGCCCGGCCGGCAGGTCTACCCACTTTCAGCGGTGAGCCCGTGGCGGTTTGCGCAGCGCCGCGTGGCACTTGTCGGTGAAGCCGCCCACGTGTTTCCCCCAATTGGCGCGCAAGGCCTCAATCTCGGCATCCGGGACATCGACGACCTGATTGGTGCCGCAAGCAGAAACCGCTCGGACCCGGGCGCCGCCAAGGCGCTTGCAGCCTATGATTTCAAGCGGCGGCCGGACATTCTGGCGCGCAGCAGCGCGGTCAACCTGCTCAACATGTCGCTGCTTTCCGACATGCTGCCGGCCCAGCTGGTGCGCAGCGCTGGCCTGGGCGCGCTTGAGGGGTTTGCGCCGTTACGGGCGTTTTTCATGCGCGAGGGTCTTCGACCCGGCAGCGGTTTTGCGGCGTTTTTTGGCGGATTTCGAAAACCGGCTGAGCGATAGCGATCTTGGCCACCGCCCTTGATCCGCATCTCGCGATGCTCAACCCGGCATCAAGGGGATCGGGATTGAATTGACGCCGCGTCTGCGCCAAATAATGACGATGTCGACCTTAAGGTCTGGGCCAATCTTTGCCGGACCGGTGCGTAAGAATCTAAAGTCCTGGAGCGTTCCTTGCGTGTTCCGAGATGCGTGGCGTTCAAGAAGTTCAAGTGGTGAGTGCGATGAAGACAGCCAAATTCTCGATCGGACAGGTGGTTCGGCACCGGCTGTTTCCGTTCCGCGGCGTCATTTTCGACGTCGATCCGCAATTCGCCAATACTGACGAATGGTACGAGGCGATCCCCGCTGACGTGCGGCCGCGCAAGGACCAGCCTTTCTATCATCTGCTCGCCGAGAATTCCGAAACGGAATACATCGCCTATGTGTCCGAGCAGAATTTACTCGAGGACCGGTCGGGCGAACCGGTCCGGCATCCGCAGATTGGTGAAATGTTCGACAAGAAGCCTGACGGGCGCTACGAGCCGAAGTACCAATTGAGACATTGACTTAGCCGGGATCTGGCTGGACTGGGACAGGCTTGAGACATGGCTGGACCCGACAAACAGCCGGTCCAAACGAAAAAAGCGGGGCATGAACCCCGCTTTTTTGTTGGTTCGAAAACCCGTCGATCAGTTGGCGGCCTTCGCCTTTTCCTGCTCTTCCTTGAGCTTCTTGGCAAAATCCTGATTGTTCTTGGCGACGAACTCCTGGAGCTTCTTCTGTCGGTCCTCGATGTCCGACTGCTGCAGCGGCGGGCCGTCGAAGGCGCCGCTGAAGCCGGTCAGCGCAATCTTGATCGGGTTCGGCTGGTTCTGGAAATTGACCGAGGTGAGCGTCAGCGCCGATCCCTTCTTGAAGGATGCGACAAGCTGATCGCTCAGCGGCACTTCCGCCACGCAGCGATCCGGAAAACAAATCACATAGTCGAGCTTCTGCGCCTTGCCGCCGTCGATCTGGAGGCCGATGCCGGGAGGAACGAGACGGCCGGTCGGAACCGTCACCTGGAACACCTTGCGGTTCACCTTGCCCTTCAATTCGATCAGGCTGACGCCGGTGATGAGCTGGCCGTTGCCAGCGGTGGTGATGTTCTGGACATTGCAGATGTCGACGTCTTCCTGCTTGGTGCAGGCCTTGAACCAGCCTTGCGGAATCTGCTGTTGCTGCTGCGCGGAAGCAGCGGGAATCCCGGCGCCCAGAATGCCGACCACGCCAGCGGCCATGACCGACAGGCGGTGCGCGTTGCTGTTCAGGCTCGTCATGTCGTGCATTCCTCTCAAATGATCCCGGAACCGGCTTGTTTCATGCCGTGTGGTCCAGCTACCTGTTGCCGAAATGAGGCAACAGAATGACTTCGGACGGCGTGTTACACTGCAAGCGGTGCCGAATCCAGCCCGGGTCTCGCGAATCTTGGCCAAGGGATAGGCTCAAGGGGTTGGCCGGTGCACGACCGGCTCATGTATGCTGCGCATCGAATCGGGAAGGAGACGGTCATGGGCCGCGTTGTCGTTTGGCTGATCGCCGCAATCTTGTTTGTCGGCCTTTCCCTGCAGCCGGCTCTGTCGGAACCGAAGCACGCGCTTGCCATGCAGGGCGAGCCGGCGCTGCCGGCCGACTATGATCATTTCAATTACGTCAATCCCGACGCGCCGAAAGGCGGCAGCATTACCTATTGCGGCGTCGGCAGCTTCGACAATCTCAATCCGTTCATCCTGAGAAGCCTGCGCACCACCGCGCGCGGCATGATGGATCAAGCCTTTGGCAATCTTGTCTTCGAGCCGTTGATGCAGCGCAACTACGACGAGGCCTTCAGTCTCTACGGCCTGCTCGCCGATACCGCCGACATGGATCCCGAGCGCAAGAGCATCGAATTCCACCTCGATCCCAACGCCAAATGGTCGGACGGCGAGCCGGTGACGCCGGAAGACGTGTTGTTTACCTATGACGTCTTCACCGAGAAGGGCCGCCCACCTTACAGCCAGCGAATGAAAGCGATTGCCAAGCTCGAAAAGACCGGCGACCGCAGTGTGCGCTTCACCTTCAACGACAAGGCCGACCGCGAATTTCCTTTGATCATTGCGCTGACGCCGATCATCCCGAAACACGCCTTCAACAAGGACACCTTCGACAGGACGACGCTAAAGCCGGTGATCGGCAGCGGGCCTTACACGGTGGCGCAAGTCGTGCCCGGTCAGCGCATCGTGTTCAAGCGCAATCCGGACTATTGGGGCAAGGACGTGCCGTCCAAGCGCGGCTTCGACAATTACGACCAGATCACCATCGAATATTTCCTCAACGCCAACGCCAAGCAGGAAGCGTTCAAGAAAGGCATCTGCGCCATTGACGACGACAGCGACCCGGTCAAACGCGAGCGCGATCTCGATTTTCCGGCCTTCCACAGGGGCGAGGTCATCGCCGAAACTTTCGATACCGGCATTCCGCCGGTGGTCAACGGTTTCCTGTTCAACACGCGGCTGCCGAAATTTTCCAATCCGGTCGTGCGGCGCGCGCTCGGCATGCTCTACGATTTCGAATGGGCCAACAAGAATCTGTTCGGCGGCAAATACACGCGCACGATGAGCTTTTGGCAGAATTCCGAGCTGTCCGCGCTCGGCCACCCGGCCAGCGAAAAGGAAAAGGCCCTGCTGGCCCCCTACCCCGGCCGAGTGCCCGCAGATGTCATGGACGGCACCTACAGGCCGCCCGCTACCGACGGCTCCGGCCAGGACCGCAAGGTGCTGAAGGCGGCATTCGAGCTGCTGAAGAGCGCGGGCTATACGGTGCGGGACGGCGCGATGGTCGATGCCGAGGGAAAGCCGTTCGGTTTCGAGATCCTGACCGCCTCGCAGGACGAAGAGCGACTTGCCGCTATCTATCAGCGCACCCTTGAGAAGCTCGGCATCGATGTCGGCATCCGCAGCCTCGACGGTGATCAGATCCAGTCGCGCAAGCAGCGTTTCGATTTCGAGGTGCTGGTCGGCTCGACCGGTTTCAACAACTCGCTGTCGCCCGGTATCGAGCAAACCGGGCGCTGGGGATCCGCTGCCGCCAAGGCCGAAGGCTCGTTCAACCTGGCGGGTGTCGCCGACCCCGCAGTGGATGCGGCGATCGAGGCGATGCTGAGAGCTCGTTCGAAGGAGGACTATGTAGCGGCCGTCCGCGTTCTCGACCGGCTGCTGATCTCCGGCAATTACATGGTGCCGACGCAGCACAACAACCAGCAATGGCTCGCTTATTGGAACTATCTGGAACATCCGCAAAAGACGCCCATATACGGTTATCAGTTGCCGACCTGGTGGCGCAAACCGAAGTGACCTCTTCACAACAGGAGATCAAGATGAACGACGAGAGCTCGATTACCGTCGATGTGGTCTCCGACGTCGTGTGTCCCTGGTGCTTTATCGGCCAGAAACGGCTCGACAAGGCGATTGCCGCCGTCGATATCGACGTTCACATACGCTGGCGGCCCTTCCAACTCGACCCAACAATCCCGCCCGAAGGCAAGAACCGCCGCGACTATATGGTGGCGAAATTCGGCAGCGAGCAACGCATCCGCGAAATCCATGCCCGGATCGAACCGCTGGGCGAGGCTGAAGGCATCTCCTTCGCATTCGACGCCATCAAGGTCGCGCCCAATACGCTGGATGCGCACCGTCTCATTCGCTGGGCCGGCACGGCCGGCGAGGCCATTCAGAACCGGCTGGTGCGCCGGCTGTTCCAGCTGAATTTCGAGGAAGGCGCCAATCTCGGCGATCATGCCGTGCTGATCGAAGCCGCCCGCGAGGCCGGCATGGATGCGTCCGTGGTCGAAACGCTTCTGCCGACCGACGCCGATGTAGAGGCGGTGCGCACCGAAATCGCCACCGCTTCGCGCATGGGCATATCGGGTGTGCCGTGCTTTCTGCTTGAAGGCAAATATGCGGTGATGGGTGCCCAGGACGCCGATACGCTCGCCGATGCACTCCGCCAGGTCGCCGCGGCCAAGGCACGCGGCGAACTGGAAACAGCGAACTGAGTCGGACTATTTCACGGTCACCTTGGCCTTGCTGACGAAAAAGCCATGGCCATGCTTGCCGGTGCAGGTCAATCCCTTGGTGGATGACTGGCAGGAAAATGGCCCCTTGCTCCACCTGTTGCCGTAGGCCAGCCTGGTGACGCCGCCGCAGCAGCCTTGCTCGCCCGGATTCTTGATCAGCGTCGCCGGGCCTTTCGGGCCGAGGATGACGGTGACGTAGCTGGGCTCGACGCGCGAACAACTCAGTTCCGGTCCGCCATCCTGCGGCTCGTAGGTGCTGGTGCCGCCCTTCGGTGTGTAGATGCAGCCAATATTGCCGGACGGCGTGTTGAACTCGATCTGTCCCTCGGCGTTTGCGGGAACGGTCTGGCTGCCGGCATATGTTTGCGGCAGCCAGGCAAACATCGCGAGCATCGCCACAAACAATGTCCGTGCAAGCATGGCGAACTTCCCCCCGGTTCAAACCTGGATGCCTCCGGCAGGTTCGATCCGAAGCGCGTGTTTGTCAAACGCGGTTTGTGCGCGCTCTTAAAAAGGCACGGGCCAATTGATATTGATCTTCATCCTGGACTGTGTCGGCAAAGTCATTGCTTGGCCGACTACGGGGTCCTGACAAGGCGGCTTCAACCACGAATCATACGGTCACGTTCTGGCCGCCGACGAAGCTGGACTGGCCTCGAAGGCGGTTCAGGCTGTGAAGATCGACCGCTGGACGGCGCTTCTATGTTCACAAAGCTGTGTGAAGACCTTCCCCGGGGGAAGGTCTCTACTTGCTCGGGCGCAGGCAAGTAACTATCTGAAATTGCATCGGTATTCAGCCCCTCGAAGCATGACGACATAGCGCCGTGATCATTCATTCTGTTGCTCCACTGCAACGGCCGGCAAGCTAAGCCACCTGCGACTGGTGAAAAGCTAATGGAAAATGATCAATTGGTGTTACTGTCCGTAACAAAAGAAAAATCGTTTGGGCGGGATAGTGATTCGGGTCGATAGACCAACGCGACATTCAATATCGGAAAAATGGCTCCGCGGTGCCGCAAGGCCGTCGCCCCTGACGCCCGTATCGTCGATGCGCAGCTTCTGGGGACTGATGCGGGCCTACTGGTTCTCGGACCGGTGGGTGGAAGCCTGGACGCTCACCTTGGTAATAGGCTTGCTGACAGGGCTCTCCAGCAAAGCCGACGTCTGGTTTACCGTGGCGGCGGCTGAACTATATACCTCAATCGCTTTTTTTCACGACGCCGCGAATACCACGCCGCTCAAAACGCTGCTGACCAATGCCGGCCTGCTCGTGCTGCTGGTTGTGCTCAAGGACATGGGCATTACCAGTACATGCAAGTTTGTATCGGCGACATTGCATCGCAAATGGCGCGGCTGGCTAGATAGCCGCTTCAATGCGGCGCTACTCGACCCCAACCATTCACACTACCACGCCCAGCATGGCTCGTCCGGCACGGCAGCGCCCGACAACATCGACCAGCGCGTGCAGGAATCGATCAAGGACATGACAGGCGGCGCTATTGGGCTTGCCATGGGCGTATTCAGTGTCTTTACCTCGCTCTACTTTGTCGGTGGAGCTTTGTTGGCAAATTCTGTGGAGGTAAAAGGACTCGAGTTCCTCGGCAGCTACGGGAGTGTCGTGCTTGCTCTGCTGGCGGTCGCTCTCTACGTGCCGTTCAACACCTGGATCGCAGTCAAAATCGGCGGAATGCTGGAGTGGCTCAACATCAGGATGCAGAAGGCTGAAGGCAGCTATCGGGGCGAACTGATCACGTTATTGCGCCGCAGCTTTCATGTGGCGGCCTCGCAAGGCGAAGTCGTGCAGAAGACGATACATAGCCGGCTCTATCTCGACATCGATAGGACTTGGTCGAAGTTCAACATCGTCAACACCATCTATTCGGGATTCGAATCGGTCTATAACTTTGTCGGTGCCAAAATTGTCGCCTTCGGGCCTGGCCTTGTGCCGTTTATCCATAACGGCCTCGACCTCAAGGGTTACATAACAGGTTCTGAACAGGTCAACGCGCTGATCAGCAAATGTTCGTGGTTCATCCATGTCATGCCAAGTCTTGCCACCTTGCGCGCCAACAGCTTGCGCGTCATTGAATTGGCGCAGGCGATCGAAAACGTCCAGCACCCGCAGGAATTCTATCAGCAGACCGGCCGCTCCGACTTCCGCTACGACCGCCAAAACCCGGTCTTCGGCCTGACCATCCAGAAGCTTGAACTGGCGCATCAGGGTGAGGATGCAACGCCCTTCCTGAGTGCCGCGAACTTGCGCTTCCGGCGTGGCGAGTGGACGTTCCTCAAGGGCGAATCCGGCTGTGGCAAGACCTCGCTGGTCAAGGCGATCAACGGCCTGTGGCCTTATGGCCGCGGCACCATCGTCTTCCCGGAAGGGGTCAAGAGTTTCTACGCCGCCCAGGAGGTGAAGCTGCAGCAGGTCTCGCTGAAGCAACTGGTCTGCCTGCCAGGTTCCGAGCATGATTACGTCGACATCCAGGTCGCCTCCGCCCTGCACAAGGCCGGTCTCGGCGACTTCATCGAGCATCTGGCCGATGAGAGCCGTGAAGGAAAGATCTGGGATCAGGTTCTCTCGGGTGGGCAGAAACAGAAGCTGGTTGTCGCCCGTATCGTGCTGCAGCAGCCGGGATTGCTGTTCCTCGATGAAGCCACCGGCGCGCTCGACCCCGATGGACGGATCGCCTTCCACCAGGCGATCAAGGACAATTGCCCTGATGCAACTGTGATCTCGATCATGCATGAGGCGACGCCGCCGAGATCGCTCGCGGGCACCGAATTCTACCACAGCGTGGTTGCGATCGCCGACGGCGTCGCCACCAAGAAGCCGCTGGTTCCGAGCTTGCCGGCAGAGCTCACCACCATCCTCACGCAGCCGACGCGGCCGGCCGAGGACAAATGGCTGCGCTTTCCCCGCCGGCTGAAGCAGAGATAGCCGCGGGCACCACTTGCCGGCATCCAGCCAGCCTGCCACGTCGCCCGATCACAGTCTCGCGATCCGCCGGTTTGCCGCCGTTTTAACCCGCTCTCGCGATTGACTCGGCAAGGCGCGCTCCTATGTTGCGCCGGCTTGCAGAATCTCAACTCGAACCCGCGAGCAGAAAGGTCACCGCGCCATGCCTGGCGACAGTCACAGTCGAACGCAACCGCCGTCCGCTTGACGTGACCTGACAGGCTCACGTCCTGCCGGACGGCAAGGAGTGAGCCATGAACGAGTTTTCCCCTGTCGCGGGCGGCGATGCCATCGCCATCGCTCGCGTACTTGCCAACGAACACGTCGCCGACATCGTCGAGGCCTTGAACCAGGAGCCCCGCGAGACGGCATCGGGGCTGCTTTGCGAAGTGCCGTTCGAGCGGTTGGTCGAGATCTTCGACCAGCCTGAACTCGACGGCGCATTCGAACTGGTCGAGGCGCTGCCCCGCATCAAGGCAGGCAGACTGCTTGCCGCCATGTCGGTCGACCGCGCCGCCGACATACTGCGCGATCTGAACGAGCCGGCTCGTTCCGAACTGCTTGGTGGCCTGGCGCCACCGCTGCGCGCGACGCTGCTTGCCATTCTCGGCTATCCCGAAGGCAGCGCCGCCTCGCTCATGACGACCGAATATGTCAGCGTGCCGCCGGACTGGAGCGTGGCCCGCACGCTGGATTATATCCGCAAGGTGGAGCGGACGCGCGAAACCGTCTACGCGATCTACATCGTCGATCCGCAAACGCATGTCCTGTTGCGCTCGACCAGCCTGCGTCGACTGATCGCTGGCGGGCCCGACGAGCTGATCATGGCAATCGCGCCGGATCGTGCGCCTGTCACCGTTTCACCGCTGACCGACAGTGAAAAGGTTGCTCAGCTGATCTCGAAATATGATCTGCTCGCCGTTCCGGTCGTGGACAACGGCAAACTGCTCGGCATCGTTACCATCGACGATATTATCGACACGATGATCGAGGAAACGACGGAGGATGTGCATCGTTTCGGCGGCATGGAGGCTCTCGACGAGCCCTATATGAAGATGGGCTTTCTGGCGATGATCCAGAAACGCGCCGGCTGGCTGTGCGCGCTGTTTATCAGCGAGATGCTGACCGCAAACGCGATGCAAAGTTACGAGGGCGAGCTGGAAAAGGCGATCGTGCTGACGCTATTTATTCCATTGATCATGAGCTCCGGCGGCAATTCCGGCTCGCAGGCGACCTCGCTCGTCATTCGAGCGCTGGCGCTGCGCGAGATCGGCCTTGGCGACTGGTGGCGGGTGGCATTGCGCGAGCTGCCCACCGGCCTGGTGCTTGGCTCGATTCTTGGCGTGGTCGGCGTCTGCCGCATCGCGCTCTGGCAGTATCTCGGCTTCTACGACTACGGCCCGCACTGGCCGCTGATCGCAATGACGATCGGCGCCACGCTGGTTGGCATCGTCACCTTCGGCTCGCTGTCTGGATCGATGCTGCCGTTCGCCCTGAAGCGCATGGGCTTCGACCCGGCCAGCGCATCGGCCCCGTTCGTCGCCACGCTGGTCGACGTCACCGGGCTTGTGATCTATTTTTCTGTGGCGCTGGTGATCCTGCGCGGAACGTTGCTGTAAGAAAACGCACGCACTGCCATCGCGGCAATTTCGTTGCCGCGATGGGTTGTCGTCGCGTCAGACGCGCTCACCATCTCTCACCCGGTAAGTCGGCTTGTACATGGTGACGAGTTCTTCCGCGGCGGTCGGATGCACCGCCATGGTGCGATCGAAATCATCCTTGGTCAGGCCGGCCTTCAGCGGTATGCCGAGAAGCTGCGCCATTTCGCCGGCATCCGGCCCGAGAATGTGGGCGCCGAGGACCCTTTTCGAGGCGCCATCGACGACCAGCTTCATCAGCATCTTTTCGTCGCGGCCGGAAAGTGTGTGCCGCATCGGCCGGAAGGTGGCGCGGTAGATTTCAACATCCGAAAAGCGCTTTGCCGCCTCATCCTCCGACAGACCGACCGTACCGATCTCGGGCTGCGAAAAGACTGCGGTAGCGATCGTGTCATGGTCGGGCGCCGTCGGCTTGTCCTTGAAGGCGGTCTCGACGAAGCACATCGCCTCGTGGATTGCCACCGGCGTCAATTGCACCCGATGGGTGACGTCACCGATTGCCCAGATGTTGTCGATGTTGGTGCGGGAGTATTCGTCGACGTGGATTGCCCCGGTTTTGGTCATCTCGATGCCGACGCCTTCCAGGCCCATGTTCTCGGTATTGGGAATGCGGCCGATGGCGAGCATGACCTGGTCGACCGTCAGCACCGTGCCGCCGGTGACAAGCGCGTCGAGCCGGCCGTCAGGCCGCTTCCTGACCCACTCGGACACGGCGTGGCAGAGGATTTTTATCCCCTTCTTTTCCATCGTTTCGTGCAGCACACGTCTGAGGTCCATGTCGAAACGGCTGAGGATCTCCTTGCCGCGGTAGACCAGCGTCGTGTCGACGCCGAGGCCGTGAAAGATGTTGGCGAATTCGACGGCGATATAGCCGCCGCCCTCGATCATGATTGCCTTCGGCAGTTCCTTGAGGTCGAAGGCCTCGTTGGAAAAGATGCAGTGCTCATGGCCGGGCAATGCCGGATGCGGCGCCGGTCGCCCGCCGGTAGCGATCAGGATCTGGTCGGCGGTAACGGTGCGATCCTCACCAAGAAGATGCACCACATGCCGATCGACCAGGATGGCGCGCGAATGAAAGACCTCGCCGCCGGCGCCCTGCACGTTCTTCTTGTAGATGGCCTCCAGCCTGCTGATTTCGCGGTCCTTGTTGGCGACCAGCGTCTGCCAGTCGAAACGCGCCTCAGGCACCGTCCAGCCATAACCGGCGGCGTCGGCGAAATGCTCGGGGAATTGCGAGGCGTAGACATAGAGCTTCTTCGGCACGCAGCCACGGATCACGCATGTGCCGCCATAGCGGTATTCCTCGGCAATGCCGACACGCTTGCCGAGTGCGGCCGCGACGCGCGCCGCCCTCACCCCGCCGGAGCCGCCGCCGATGACGAAAAGATCGTAGTCGTAACCGGCCATGGCTGAACTCCTTGCCCCTCAAACCCCGAGACAGGTAGGCTGCCGACTATCAAAAGAAAAGCCCGGATTTGCCGGGCTTTTGGTCCAGTGGCGGTCAGGCGGCTCGGAAGTCCGCAATCAATTCGGTGTAGCGTCCGCGGGAGCTGCGCCATCGGCCGGAGCGGTACCGTCGGCAGGTGCAGCCGGCGCCTTGGCATTCGCCGCCGCACCCAGGGTCTCGCCGACCTGCTGGGCGAGATCGCGAGCCAGGCCGTTCTGCCAGATCTCGGCAGCCTTCACCAGTTCGCGCGTCACGATCGGGCCGTTGTCGAGCAGCTTCTTGCCGGAATCGGAATTGTAGAAGGCGGCAATTTCATTGAGTTCCTTTTCCGAGAATACCTTTGCATAGGCGAGCGCCGCTTCCTTTTCCAGGTCGGCGCGGCGCGATGCCAAGGCCATCGCCTTCTCGTTGATCGTCTTGGCGATCAGTTCCTGCATGTCCGGGTTCTTCTGGATCATCTGCTGCTCCAGTGCCGCGGCTGCTTGCGGCAGGATGCTGTCGAACGTATCCGTCGCATGGATCGCCGCGACGGCGGCGCGCGCCGCCTTCAAATGCGCATCGGTGACGTCCTGCGAAAACGCAGGCGACGAAAACGCGAAAACGGCCGAGGCCGCCAGAATGGCAAAAAAGCGGCCAACCCGGTTATGCAACATCATGATCGGTAAAACTCCCTGATTTTCGGGCGGCATGGACGGTTTGAATGCCGTCGCCGCCGGCTATGATGGCCGTTGATGCCAGCCCGATGAAAAGACCATGCTCGACCACGCCCGGAATGGCGTGGAGAGCATTCGAAAGCGCTCTTGTATCCGGAATGCGGCCAAAAGATGCATCGAGGATAAAATGGCCGCCGTCTGTAACAAATGGCTGGCTCCCCGTCATCCTCAATGTAACAGGGCCGGAAAGGCCAAGGTTTGCAGCCGCCGCGCCGACCGCAATTTCGGTGGCGCGCAGGCCAAACCGGTTGACTTCGATGGGCAGCGGAAAACGGCCGATCATCTCGACCATCTTGGAGCTGTCGGCGATGACGATCATGCGGGCGGAGGCCGCCGCGACGATCTTTTCGCGCAGCAGCGCACCGCCGCCGCCCTTGACCAACGTCAGCGCCGGATCGATCTCGTCGGCGCCGTCGATGGTGAGGTCGAGCTCGGGGGTTTGCTCGAGGGTGGACAGCGGCACACCAAGCTCGGTGCAAAGGACGGCGGTGCGCTCAGAGGTCGGCACGCCGATGACAGTCAGGCCGGTGGCGACCTTGTCTGCGAGCAGCCGCACGAACTCGTCCGCCGTCGTGCCGGTGCCGATGCCGAGCCGCATGCCATCCGTGACATGGGCAAGCGCTGCCCGCGCGGCCTCAACCTTCAATTGCCTCGCATCCATGCTGGGTCCCGAGATTTGTTTCGGCGCTCGTAGCATTTTTGCCGGGCTGGTCAAAGGACCTTGCCCGCGGTGGATAAGCCGTCTTGCCTGAACGGGCCGCAGCGGTTATCGCCTGCCGGCAATCAAATCGTCACAGGACAGGCCATGACCCGACCGATCATCGTGTTCGACCTCGACGGGACGCTGATCGACACGGCGCCGGACTTGCTCGACAGTCTCAACCACAGCCTTGCCGCCAGCCAGCTCGCGGCCGTCGACGAAGCCGGCTTCAAGCGCTTCGTCGGCCATGGCGGCCGGGTGATGATCGAGCGTGCTCACGCAGCGCAGCACAGGTCGCTGGCAGTGGAGGAGCACGACCGCCTGCTCAAGCTGTTTCTGGACCATTACACCGTTAACATCCCCGGCAAATCGCGCCCCTACCCTGGCGTCCCCGAGGCGATCGCACGGTTCGAGGCAGCCGGTTACCTGCTGGCCATCTGCACCAATAAATACGAGGCCAATTCGGTGGCGCTGATCGAGGCGCTCGGTATGACCAGGCATTTCGCGGCGATCTGCGGTCAGGATAGTTTTCCGTTCCGCAAGCCCGACCCGCGCCATCTCACGCAGACCATCGCGCGCGCCGGTGGCGACCCGCACCGTGCACTGATGGTCGGTGATTCGCTGACCGACATCGACACGGCGAAAGCCGCCGGGATTCCGGTGGTGGCAGTCGATTTCGGCTACACAGACCGCCATGTGCGAGAGTTCGAGCCGTCGGCGGTAATCTCGCATTTCGATTCGCTGACGCTCGATCTGGCACAAAGACTGATGGCCGCGGCAGAGGGCTGAAAGCCGGTCATCGGGCGGACCGCCAAATGCCGACCGACAAGTGGTTGACTTAGCAGGCCGGCCTCCCTTATATCGCGGCGCGCTTGGCCCTCGGGCAACGAGCGGGCGATTAGCTCAGCGGGAGAGCACACCCTTCACACGGGTGGGGTCGCAGGTTCAATCCCTGCATCGCCCACCATTCTGTTTAAAGTCACTAGGTTAGCCTGCACGATCCTTTGGTGGGACATCCAAGGGGTACATCCCAGTGTTAAATCCTACGTACCTCGCACTTTCGCGAAACCAAATTTTCTATTTCCGTTGGCCGATCCCGAGACACACTCACCCCGCACGGAAGCCGTCCACCATCAAGGTTTCGCTCCGAACCCGCGACCCGAGGGAAGCCTTGCGCCTCGCCCGCTATCTCGGTTATGCCGCCCATGGTGTCGTTGTCCATGGAACAATGCACGGAATGCAGTACCAAGACATTAGAAACACCCTGCACCAGCACATGCATGGCTTGCATTCGGCTTGTACTGGTTCTTCCGACATAAGGTCCGACTACCAAGTGTACAGCCATGGCGGGGCATTATGATCGGTGCATTGTTTGTTGCGGCAGCCTGCTCAGTGATAGTCTCAGGCGCGGTGCTAGCTAGCCTGAAAGGCGGCTATTGAGTCGGCTCTGGGAAGTTCAGGAGGGGCCGGTCGGTGCTGGGATCGGGCACGGGAGGAAAGCTCGATTTTACAGCCTTCTGAATGACGCTGGCGGCTCGACTGAGATAGGGAGCCTGCCGTCCTTCGAAGGCCTTTAGCGGCCTTCCCTGCCCCCGTGCAAGCGCATAGCCACCCGGAGCTAGTGGTGAAAGCCTAACGCTTGGTATCGGCAATGAACGGCAAGATCCGACCGATAGTGTTGAAGAAGTCGGCGATGAAGCCGTGGATCCACTCGCACCGAAGCGTCTTGATTAAGGTCGACGCGACCTCCTCGCCTTAAGTGGCTCGGACGTTT
>NZ_JAMYMO010000059.1:0-24868 GCF_040318575.1 Mesorhizobium sp. M1088
GCGTCGGCGGTGCGACCGAAGTGGAAGTCAAGGAAAAGAAGGACCGCGTCGATGACGCCCTCAACGCGACCCGCGCGGCCGTCGAAGAAGGCATCGTTCCCGGGGGCGGCGTCGCCCTGCTGCGCGCTTCGCTGGCCATCACCGTCACCGGCGCCAACTCCGACCAGACCGCGGGCATCAGCATCGTGCGTCGCGCGCTGCAGGCTCCGGCCCGCCAGATCGCGGCCAACGCCGGTGCGGAAGCATCGATCGTTGCCGGCAAGATCCTTGAGAACAAGGGCCCGACGTTCGGCTTCAACGCCCAGACCGGCGAATATGGCGACATGATCGCCATGGGTATCGTCGATCCGGTCAAAGTTGTGCGCACGGCTCTGCAGGACGCGGCCTCGGTCGCCGGCCTGCTGGTCACCACCGAAGCTATGATCGCCGAGGCTCCGAAGAAGGAGTCGGCTGGCGGCGGCATGCCGGCCGGTATGCCCGGCGGTGGCATGGGCGGCATGGGCGGTATGGATTTCTAATCCAGCCCCCTATCAACCTACAGCGGAAAGGGCGGCAGCAATGCCGCCCTTTTTTGTGTGCCGAGCATCGACAGCTTTAGACGTGCAAGTCCTCTACCCAGCCTGATGGCGGCGAAGCGCAACGGCGTCGTCGTGAGACGCGTCTGGCCGTGTCCTTTCGTTCAGCCGCTGGTCGAAACTCACGATGATCGTGCTGCCTTCCGCCGTACCGTCGATCTTTACAGGGCTGCGAGAAGGCCTTCAACGGCTGGCAGACCCTGGTTGCGGTAGAACTCATCGCATCGTTCGAAGGGCTCCGATACCTGATGGCCTATGGTCGTCAGCTCTTTCAATTGGAACCTCGTTCTTTCGGCCATGATCGTGGTCGGCCTGACCGGATTGGTGATCCACGGCCTGCTCACGCTTGCCTGAAACCATCTGCAACGCTGGCGTCCGGAGACCCACGATGAGCCTGATCACGATTGCAGGTCGGGATAGGCTGTCGCACGGCGCTTCCATCGCACCGCCGCCCTTCCGCTCCATCGGCCGACATCTGCGGCCGCTTGCGGTGCCGATGGCGATGCTCGCGATTTGGGAGTTGCTCGCCCATGCCGGCGCTGCTGACCCACGTTTTCTACCGCGGCTGGGAGAGGTGGCGGCCCGCGGCATGGCAGAGTTCAGCCGAGGTGGCCTCGGCTCCAATCTTCTGGCGAGCCTGGAACGTGACCTGATCGGTTTCGTGTGTGGCAGTGTGGCGGAATCGCGCTTGGTCTGGTGATCGGATTTTCCCGCCTCATCGAACGCCTGAGAGGCTCATGGTCGCGGTTGTATTACCGCTATTACGTGACCTGATCACGTTGACGATGCCAGCACCTTCATTGGCCACTTTCTGGACCATGTACGTCACATCAGGCTCCTCCGCCCGATCGACACGAGCCGGCTCTGTAACCAAGCCGCCGTCATATGGCGGTTCCAGGACGGCACTGGCGGCAGTCGTCTTCTCAGCGGCTACAGGTGGACGTTTCAGCATGACGCGAACGAATCCGATGGTGGCAAGGACAGGCAGACCAAGCACCGCGTAGAAGCCGTACTCCGCTGGAGTGCGCCTCGGAAGTGGAGCGACAAGGGCCTGATTTGTCTTGCCGTGCCGACATTGTCAGCACGCTTTTCGAAGCCTCTGAATTTCTTGTGTCCATCCCAGCTCGACTTCCGACCATCCCCATTTCCGGCTGCCTGCGGCACGGTAGCCCTTGGCCTCTTGCTGCGCTCGAGCGGATCAGCGTGTCGTCCGCCTCCTCTGGCTGATCAAAATGTTTGCACCCATTTGGGAATGGCCGCTTCGCGCAAAAGTATTCCCCCGTGAGCCGACTTTCCGAATTGGCTTAACTTCCAAATCTGTGGCTTTGCCTGCATTGCGGACCGCGGAGTTCCGACCACTCGCCCAAGGGTATGCCATGGCGTTTCGTCTCTTTGTTCCGATCCTTGCCGGTGCAACGCTGCGCGAGCGGCTGCTCGCCTGCATCGGGGCCATGATCGGCATCGCATTGACTGGCGTGATCAGTGCGCTGGCGAACGGGTCTGGCCCACATGTCGCACTGCTGGTTGCTCCAATGGGAGCATCGGCCGTGCTGCTCTTTGCCGTGCCTTCAAGCCCGCTGGCGCAACCTTGGTCGATTATCGGTGGCAATACGATTTCGGCGCTGGTCGGGGTGATCGTGGCGCATTTCGTGCATGAACCCGTTCTTGCTACCGGCATTGCGGTGGCGCTGGCCATCGCCGCCATGTCGTTCACGCGCTGCCTGCATCCGCCGGGTGGCGCCGCCGCCTTAACTGCGGTGTTCGGCGGACCGGCCGTCTTCAGCTCGGGCTTACTGTTTCCCTTCGTTCCGGTAGCGCTGAACTCGATCGTGCTGGTCGCACTCGGCTACGGCATCCATAAACTGTCGCGGCGCAACTATCCGCATGTGGCGGCCCCCGCGCTTAAAAGCGCGCATGGAACCATCGATCCGCCCGCGCGGGAGCGGGTCGGCTTCCAGCCCGAGGATATCGATGCCGCGCTCGGCGCGCTGGAGGAAACCTTCGATATCGACCGCAACGATCTTGAGCGGCTGCTACGGCAGGTCGAGTTGCAGGCGATGGTGCGCTCCCACCGGACCCTGCTGTGCGAGGACATCATGTCGCGCGATGTGATTTCGGTCGATGAACATGCGCCTGCCGACCAGGCGCGTCATTTGCTGCTCGATCACAACATCCGGACGCTGCCGGTGACCGACGCCGAGGGCGGGCTGGTCGGTGTAGTTGGCCTGCGCGAGATGACGAAGGCGACCGACACGGTGAGGGCTGTGATGTCGAAGGCTAGCACCGCCTCTCCCGATACGCCGGCGATGAGCCTGCTGCCGGTGCTCACTGACGGCCGCAGCCATGCCGCGGTCATCGTCGATGCCGAGCGACGCATTATTGGGCTGATCACCCAGACCGACCTGCTGGCAGCGGCAGCGCGCGTGCACATGGCCGACACAACGCTGGCAGCGGCACAAAATAGTTCCGCTGCTCAATCCGGGAACCCGATGGGGCGCCGGGATAGCGGTATTAAGTGCGGCCTTCCGCCTAAGACAATTCCTTTTTACGAGTAGATCAATCCTGAAACGCGACCGCGCGCTCACGCATCTGGTTCACGCAGGCCAAGTACGACTGCAATAACGGACACTCTTCAACCTTGGGGTGGCCAGAGCCAGTCCGCTATGTCGACGAAAGGCGCGGACTACAAGTGGGTCAAGTGTCCTTTCCGATCGTCGTCACAGCAAACACCCTTACGGCAGAACCGGAGGAACAGCATGGACATGCAAACAGCCAGTTCAATGCAGACATCGCCACAGGCTCAATCCCCTGACCCTGGAGCGTGGACTCTGGAGAAGGCTCAGGCACTTCACGATGCCCCTTCAAAATCTCCTCTTCCTTGCGCAAACCGTGCACCGCCAGAATTTCGATCCCAACAAGGTCCAGCTCAGCCGGCTTCTCAGCATCAAGACAGGCGGCTGCCCGGAGGATTGCGGCTATTGCAGCCAGCGTATCAGAGGGCATCGCGATAAAAGTACGCCAAACAACGCTAAGGAGAACAAACGGTGATCTGATTTCGTTCGACGCTCGTTTTCGAGAGCCGCTCTGGGTCGTTCGCAATCAACTGTGTAGGCCAGCCGAGCGAGCAAGGAGCGCCAGATCTGGACAGGGCTGAGTGGGGTGTTTTTCCCGAAAGGTGGGGGCCATGCCCTAAGGGACACGAGATGTAGTGGACTCGTCGATCCGCGCGGTTTCGATTCGCGCACCCGGGCACAACGCTTGGATAAGTCCCATCAAATGCTCTCCGGTGCCCGTCATCTGTATAGCTGACATTGGGCCGAGGGCTTCCAGCACGAGCCACATGGCGCGGGTATCGACCGTGACCCATGGTGCGCCGCCCCTGCCGCCAGTTCCAGCGGCGGCACGTGACACCGGAATCATCGCACCAGATGACTTCGCCCGGTTGGGGATGCTCGGTTACCATTTCACCTTGCTCGATCGTGTCGAATGGCTCCGCTCCCTTCGCAATTAAAAGTCTCGGGACCCCTGGTAGAGATCGAGATCTTCCCCGCCAATCGGAACGCCATGCAACACGCTGACGGCATTGTAGGCATCAACCAGTGGGGAAATCCGCGGGAGAGAGCCATCTTTCCGCACCCGCTTGAGAAGCGCGGCGGCCGAGCACGGCGTTCGATTGGCTTTTGTGCCGAAAGCCTCGTAGGCAACGGCCCACGCCGCAAGATGCGCGTCCCTTTGGGCGTCATCGCGAAGCGCGGCCTGTTCCGCCGCCGCAATCGTGTCGTTCAACGCCTGTGCATCCGGCACGTCGATTTCAGCGTTCCGCACCACAATCCTGATCAGATGAAAATCCGGGTAGCGGGCCTTGATCTCGGGGGCAATCAATGGGCGGGAAAGACATGGGATGCTCTTTTCTCATGGGGAGGCTTTGCGCTGGCGGTCGTTCGGGAGATGTATGAAGAAGGGTGCTTGTCGAGCGTCCAGATCTTCTGGCATCGGCGTGGTGCATGCCGCACCATGCGCTGGATAATTCCATCATTCGGCCGTGGACAAGGCCTGGTAGAGATCGACGATTATGTTGCGGGTGCTCGAGCCCGACCGAGATGCGCAGCAACCCCGCCGGAGCAATCGACTTTGGTCCTTCTACAGAGGCCCGATGCTCCATCAGCGAATGCGTGCCTCCAAGGCTCGTGGCCCGCACCACAAGATTGAGCCGCCCAGCGACCGTCATGGCTGCCTCGGCGCCGCCTCGAACGATGAAGGAAAGCATGGCACCGTAGCCAGACATCTGCCGCCCGGCCAACTCATGGCCCGGGTCATCGGGCAGGCCCGGAAAGAGAACACTTTCGACTGCCGGATGTTTGCCCAGCGCTTCGGCGACTTTCTGGGCGCCGTCACAGTGGGCTCGCATGCGAACCGGCAAAGACTGCAGCCCACGAAGTGCCAGCCAGCAGTCGAAGGGAGCCGCGACGCTTCCCTTGTGCCGCTGGATCATGCGCAGGGGGCGTTCCAGAGACGCGGCGTCCGGCAAGACGACGACCCCAGCCATCATATCGGAATGGCCACCTATGTATTTCGTTGCCGAATGCATCACGGCATCGGCCTCCAATTCGAACGGGCGCTGGAGGACGGGCGTCGCCCAGGTGTTGTCAACCACCGCAATCGCACCGGCCTCGTGCGCTTTGTCGCAAGCCGCCCGGATATCCACGACACGGATGAGCGGGTTCGAGGGGGTCTCGATCCACACGAGGCCCGTGGGGGCGGCACCCACGGCCGTGCGCAGCGCGTCCAGGTCGCGCATGTCGACGGCGACGAAGTCGAACCGGCTTCCGATATCGGTTTCGTCAATCAGCGATCGGATGCCGAAATACATGTCGTCCGGCACGACAATACGATTGCCCTTGCGGGGGTGCGCCTCGAACACCGCCGTAATGGCGGCCATGCCAGACTAGAAGGCGACAGCGGCGTGACCTCCTTCAAGCGCGGCCATCGCCGTTTCGAACGCGTTCCGCGTCGGGTTGGCATCCCTGATATATTCATGGCCCGACGGGTAGCCACCGTCCGCACTCCGTTCGAAGGTCGTACTGGGATGGAACGGGATCGTGACGGCGCCGGTGAAAGGATCGACACCCCGACCCGCATGTATCGCTTTGGTTTCGAGTTGCATGGAGCACCTCCTTAGGTGGATCTGAGATGGAAGACGGCAGGAATGGCCAAAAGCAGACCGATTCCCTGTGTCATTGAAGGCCGCTCGCGCAGAACCTTAATGGCCAGCACGATCGTCGCGACCGGATAGAGCGAGGCGACGGCCGCGGTTTCGGCCAATCCTCGGTGGCGAAAGCCACCATCAGCAACAGGTTTGCAATTCCATCGAGAAGGCTGGCCACGGCGGCAATGCTGAGGCCGCGCGGGCAAGACGCGTGGCTTCGGCACCCCGGGCGGCGAAACCGCCAAGAAAGTCGCCCGCACCGAATGCGACGGCAGCGAGACCCGCAGCCATCACTCTCATGCGTGGAACACCGCAGGATGCGTGGGGCAAATCGCGGATGCGTGTCGACCCGCCCCATTGCGGGCCGTGGTTCCTGCTAAACGGCAATTGCTCCACAGACGATGAGCCGGCGCATCTTCATCGATCCCTGGGTTTGATGACGCGGTTGAAGGGTCCGCCCCGGTCGACGCCGCGCGGAACTCCGGTTGCTCGTGCGCGATGCCGTCGATCCGGCTGATCAGCCCGTGAATGTCGCCCAGCACCCAGAGGTCTCTCACCTTGCCGTCCTCGAATGTGAAGATCGGCATGCCGTACCACCACACGTGCCGACCGGTGGGCGCGCGACCGAACAGCGGACGGCGATGGATTCCGTGGAAGCGGAGCTTCGCCGAGACCCGATTTCCCTCCTCGATCATTTCCAGGATGTCGGATGTGTAGTGATCGAGAGAGCTTGTCACCCATCTGACATAGTCAGCGAACCCACTGTGCCCCACGAGAACCGGGCCGAGCGACCCGCGGAAAGTGAACCCCTCATGAAAGATTGCCGGGATCAAGTCGACGGCCGCGTGATCCCAATGTCCTTGTAGAACACCCGGACGATCTCCTTCTGCGGGCTGAGCTCGATGTCATCGAACGTCATCACCTTCTCGTGCTCATCGGGCGCGATACTCATGAATGCCTCCTTTTGCCGCTTGATATCGAGCGTTCGAACCGGAACGCCTGTGGAACCAGCCGATCCGCTACCGGCCACGGACCATCCGGTAGCTCATGGTCAGGGCAGCGCCTTCCGGTAGCGAATAGCCGGTCCCGCACTGACCGCCTGTGCCGCATGTACGATGGCGTTGGTGTCTAGGCCGTGGTGACGGTAGAGGTCCGCAATCGTGCCGGTCTGACCAAAGTGCTCGACCCCAAGCGCCTTGACGCGATGCCCGTTCACGCCGCCGATCCACGCAAGCGTCGCCGGGTGACCATCAATTGCGGTAACGATCCCGCAATCTCGCGACAGCGGCGCCAGCATCCGCTCGACGTGGCTAAGGGCGCCGGTCATTCCGCGCTGGCGGGCACGCTCCGCTGCCTGCCAGCCCGCGTTCAGCCGGTCGGCTGACGTGATTGCCATCAGCCCGACGTCGCGCCGGTCCTCTGCCAGAAGCCCCGTCGCTGCAATCGCCTCCGGCGCGACAACGCCTTGATAAGCGATCACCACGCTGGCGTTCGGCCCAGGCGGTCGCAGCCAATAGGCGCCATTGACGATATCCCGTGCCAGGTCCGGCCTCATGTCGCGCAGCGGCTGCTCGAGCGGCCGGGTGGACAAGCGCAGATAGACCGACCCTCCGGTCTGATCACGCAGCCATGTCGTCTCGTCCGGATCTCCTTCGCCGTTGCGCTGCATGTAATCGAACGCGAAGCGCATGATCACGGACAGCTCGTCGACGAAGGCCGGTTCGAAGGCGCAAAGCCCATCCTGCGCCATGCCGATCAGCGGGGTGCCGATCGATTGGTGCGCCCCGCCCTCCGGCGCCAGCGTCACGCCGGAGGGCGTGGCGACCAGCATGAAACGCGCGTCCTGGTAGCAGGCATAATTCAGTTGATCGGCGGAACGATAGATGAACGGGTCGTAGACCGTCCGCCCTCCCGGATCACGGCGTCGAGCGACTGGCGGTTGTAGTCCACGATCCACCAGCAGTTCCGTAGCCCGTGCTTCCAGCCCTCGATCAGGGCTTCGTAGATGTTGCCCTCGTCCATTTCGGCATCGCCGATCAGGCTGATCATCCGACCCTCGGGGCGGCCCTTCATCCAGCCATGGGCCGAGACGTAGTCCTGCACCAGCGAGGAAAACAGCGTCTGCGCGACGCCGAGACCCACCGACCCGGTCGAGAAATCGACATCGTCGATGTCTTTGGTCCGTGAAGGGTAGCTTTGGGCGCCCTTGTAGCCGCGAAAGTTCATGAGCTTTTCACGGGTCTGGTTGCCGGCGAGATACTGGAGTGCGTGGAAGATCGGCGCCGCGTGAGGTTTGACCGCCACCCGGTCCTGCGGGCGCAGCACCGATCCGTAGAGTGCAGTCATGATCGTGCTCAGGGAGGCTGAAGAAGCCTGATGGCCGCCGACCTTGATCTCATCTCCCTCGCGGACGTGGTTGGCGTGGTGGATCGTCCAGGCTGCGAGCCAGGAAGCGCAGCGCTCGATCTCGTTCAAATATGCAAGTTTCGTCATCATTCACTTCCCCGAAAATCAGCGGTCGGACCGATGCCTCCCAGAGTAGATCGTCAAAGATCGAGCTTCAGCACGCCCGTCGCGCGTGACACGCAGGGGATGAAGCGATGGCCGCGTGCGTCTTTGGACAGGACGGAATCCCGATGGATCGGCTGTCCACTAAGCATAACGCATTCGCAGGTCCCGCAAACCCCGTTCTCGCATGAGGCCAGTAAGGGCACCCCGGCGGCGCGCAGAGCCGCGAGCGCCGTGGTCTGCGCCGAAACCTCAACCATCCTGCCCTCACGGAGTTCTATGACGAATGGTTCCGGTGGTGCGCCATCAAAGTCGGGAGGCTGGAAAGTTTCGAAATGAACCGTGCCCTCAGGCCAGTGTTCAGCCGCCCGCCCCACGGCGGCCATGAATCCGGGCGGTCCGCAATAGTAAACCTGTGCCTCGGCCAAACGGTTCGCCAGCAGCGCGGCGATGTCCTGCCGGGTCGCCGTCTCGTCGTCGAAATGGAGCCGAACATTGCCGCCAGGAAGATCGCCCTCGATCACCGGCAAGAGTGGCGTGAGCGCCCGGCTGCGGGTGAAATAGTGCAACTCGAAGGGCTTGGCCTGCCGGGTGAGCGCGCGCGCCATGGCCAGAACCGGGGTGATCCCGATCCCCCCTGCCAGCAGCAAAGTCGGCCCCTCGCCTGGCTTGAGCGCAAAATGGTTGTGTGGCGCGGAGACAGGCAGTGTGGAGCCGACGGCAATGGTTTCGTGGATCCACGCCGAGCCGCCACGGCCGTCATTCTCGCGCTTCACCGCGATGGTGTAGCGGCTGAGCTCGGTCGGGTCGCCGCAAAGAGAATACTGACGCACCTTCCCTTCAGGCAGATGGACATCGACGTGAGAACCCGCCTCGAACGGCGGCAGCACAGGTTTGCGCGGGTGTTTGAGGCCGATGACCAGTACTTCCCCCGGCTCCTTGCGGACAGCGGTCACGGTCAGCTTCATGACGATGCGGGGCGAGGCCATGGCGTTTCACTCGTCGATGGGCAAGATCAGATCACCGGGGCGGATCACGCCCCCGACCTCGATTGCGCAGTTCAGGCCGGAGCGGTTCAGAAGCCCGTCGTAGAGACCCGGAAGCCCCAGCAACTCCTCGATATACTTGCACGGGACATTCATCCGGGCGGCTCTAAGGATCGTTTCCCCGACCCGGAAGCGTTTGCCGACAAGATGGCCTAGCGGAGCGCCTCGTGTCGTCAGATTGCGCCGGTGATCTTCGGGCGCAAGCTTGGCCTTGAAGCCCGGTATCCTGGGTTCGCCCTGCGCGATGGCTTCCAGAACTTCAGCTTCGATCAGCGTCACCTCGCGAACGTCGGGACGCGCCGAATAGGTCCCCGCCCCCAGGTAGTAGCGATCTCCGACAATGCCTTGGCCGGCAATAAGCTGCGCCTCCGCTAGCTCCTCCATTTCATAGGAGGCAGCAGGCGCGATATGGATATGAAGCAGCTTTCCTAGCCAGGTCATCATCGCTCTCGGAAATTCGTCTCGTGGAAACCTGCTGCAAAACTGGCCTGATCAATAGCGCCAGTTGCATGGCGTTTTCCCGGTCCAGTTGGCTGTTGCAAAGAAATACGGGGCCCCCTCGGACCGTTTTCAGCGCCTGCTTTCGACCTCCCCCTGTCTCAGTTGTTCCGCGCCGGCATCGCGTCTTGCACCTGCTTGACAACCTCTCGCAGGACCTCAACGCCCTTCCCGATCTGCCTAATGCTCAAGGCGGCATATCCCATGACAAGACCGACGCGATCCGCGCGGCCTTCGTCCGATGGCTGTTCGTATAGCGGCGAGATCAGGTGTAGCCCCAAGCCCGCACGTCGGGCGGCTTCGACCAGTGCCGGTTCCTGCGATCGTGGCAGGTCTTTGAACCAAACGGCGACGTGCAGACCGGCCTCTGCTCCCTGGACAGCGATGCGATCTCCGAAGCTGCGCCGCAAGGCGCCCAACAACGTCTCCCGACGCTCGCCGTTCAGCCTGCGCACACGCCGCACATGGCTTTCGTAGCCGCCACTCTCGATCAAGGAGGCCAGAGCCTCCTGTTCAGCCACCGGCGAATGCCGGTCCGCGAATTGTTTGGCGGTAGCGAAGACCTCCTGCAATTCCGTCGGGACGACGAGATAGCCGATACGCAGCATCGGCGAGAGCGTTTTGGAGATCGTGCCGAGGTAGATGACAGCCCCGTGGTCTTGAAGACTGTGCAGCGGAGGGACCGGATTGATGTCGTAACGATATTCGCTGTCGTAGTCGTCCTCGATCACATAGGCGTTGTTATGCCGCGCCCATTCCAGAAGCTGGTGGCGGCGCGCGATCGGCATGACGCCGCCCAGCGGAAACTGATGCGATGGCGTGACATAGGCCAGTCGTGCCCCGATCCCCGCCAGCAATTCCGTCTTCATCCCGTCCTCGTCGACGGTGACCGGGACGGCCGAGGCACCCGTACTGGCAAAGACCTGACGCGCCATCCTGTAGCACGGGTCCTCGATGACGAAGCGGTCGGCGGCATCGAGAAGCAGGCGAGCGCACAGATCGAGGCCCTGCTGCGAACCGTTGACGATGATGATCTGCTCGAGGTCGCAGTTCAGGGTTCGGGCGCGCCAGAGATAGCCCTGGAGCGCCTGGCGCAGCCGGCGCGAGCCACGAGGATCGTCATAGGCAAGACGCAACGGCCGCTGCCCCATCGCCTCGTTCATCGCACGTTTCCAGACCAATGCGGGGAAGTCTGACGGCGCCAGGTCGCCATAGCGGAAATCGACCTTCAGCCCGGTCGGCAGATAATCCGGCCAGGGCGGCGTGACGCGCAGTCGTTCGCCATAGGCGGACAGATGAACCGGGCCGACTCGCTTCGCGACAGTGCGGCTCGTCTCAGGACCGATCAGCGAGGATGCAACGCGAGGTCGTGCGCCTTGACGGACTTCGATGAAACCTTCCGCAGCCAGTTGCTCATAGGCGACCGTCACCGTCGTTCGCGAAACCCCAAGGTCATTTGCGAGGCCTCGGGAGGACGGCAGCTGACTGCCGGTTTCGTAGACGCCGCCGAGGATTTGCTCGCGAAGGGCCTCGTATATCTGGCGTGCACCCATCGCGTGCAAGCGCTCTGCAGAACCGGCACTTGAAGACTGGACCATTTCATTCATCGCTAACTGGATATTTCACATTGGCCAGTTTGCCGTCAATCTTTCGGAAACCCAAGAAAGATCTAGAGGCCGAATGACCCGTTCCTATCAATCCGAAACCGATGCTCTCACGCGGTCGCTCCACGACACCGGTCCCGGATTCGCCACTCGGGCGATCCATCATGGCTACGATCCGGCCGGCTTTTCCAATGCCGTTCAGCCGCCAGTCTTCTTGACCTCGACCTATGGATTCGAAAGCGTGGCAGCGAACGAGGCCGCCGCCGCGCTTGGCGGAAGGCTCTATGCGCGCGAATACAATCCGACGACGGAGATCCTAGAACAACGGCTTGCCAATCTGGAAGGAGCCGAGGCAGGTCTGGTCGTTGCCTCGGGGATGGCGGCTTTCGGGACGCTGATCCTGTCGCTCCTGTCCCAAGGGGATGAACTCATCGTCCACAGGACACTTTATGCGAACACGCTTGCCATGGTCGAACAGGCGGTCCCCCGCTTCGGCATCAAGGTCGTCGCGGTGGACCTGTCCGATCCTCAAAATCTCGATGCCGCGATTACCGAGCGGACCCGGCTTGTTTTCTTCGAGACGCCGGTGAATCCGCTGAGCCGCATCTGCGACATCGCTGCCATTGCCGAGCGCGCCCACGCGCGCGGTGTAAAGGTTGCAGTCGACAGCACCTTCGCCTCCCCCGCGCTCCAGCGGCCGCTCGAACATGGGGCAGACCTCGTGCTCTACTCGCTGACCAAATACATCAATGGGCACGGCGATGCCCTTGGCGGGGCGATTCTCGGCGACGCGCAAACGCTCCGCACGCTGCACGAAACGGGCCTGCGCTACATCACCGGCGCAGCGCTCTCGCCCATGTCAGCCTTCCTGATCCTGCGCGGTCTGAAGACGCTCACGCTGCGCATGGAACGGCACAGCGCCACTGCCCTTGCGGTGGCTCAGGCGCTCGAGGCGCACCCGGCGGTGGCATGGGTGAGTTATCCCTTCCTCGACTCGCACCCTGATCAGGTGACGGCGCGAAAGCAGATGTCCCAAGGGTCCGGCATGTTGGCCTTTGGCCTCCACGCTGGGTTCGAGGGCGCGCGGCGGATGATGGACCGGCTCAACCTGATCACCCGGGCTGTCAGCCTCGGCGATGCCGACAGTCTCATCTATCATCCGGCAAGCCTGACCCGTGCTCGTCAGCCGATCCGCAAGGATGCGCATCTGGCCGATGGAGTCGGCGAGGACCTCATGCGTCTCTCGGTGGGCCTTGAAGACGCCGATGACCTAATCGCCGACCTGCGGCGGGCTCTGGACGCCTTGTGATGACCTGTCGTCCGGCCAGTCCTGCGCTCACGCACAAACCTGGAGCCTTGCCATGGCATTCCTGAGCGGTCTTTCTGCGTTTCCCATCACGCCCGCCGATCGTGACGGCCGCGTCGATACCGTTGCTCTGCGCAGGCTGATTGCTCGGCTTGGCGCCGCTCAGGTCGACTCCATCGGTCTTCTCGGCAGCACCGGCACCTACATGTATCTGTCGCGCGAGGAACGGCGACGGACGCTCGCCGAGACCTTGGACGAAATCGCCGGGCGAACGCCGGTCGTGGTGGGTGTGGGCGCGTTGCGCACCGATGAAGCAGTGAGGTTCGCGCAGGACGCCAAGGCCCTTGGAGCTGCCGCGGGGCTGCTTGCGGCCGCCTCCTACACCCCGCTCACTGAGGACGAGGTGTTCGAACATTTCTCGACGGTGGCGTGCGAGAGCGGCCTGCCGATCGTCGTCTACGACAATCCAGGAACGACGCATTTCCATTTCACCCCAGCACTCGTCAGCCGCCTGGCAAAGGTGGGTGGGATTGTCGCTATCAAGAATCCGACAGACAAGGGCGATGCGATCAAGAGCCATCTGGCCGACCAGAGGCGCACTGTGCCGGAAGGGTTCTCGATCGGCTACAGCGGCGACTGGAACGCTGCAGAGGCCATGATCGCCGGCGCCGACACATGGTACAGCGTCCTCGCCGGCATCCTGCCCGAGGTCTGCGTGAAGATCGTCACGGCGGCGCAACAGGGCGATGCGGCCGAAGCGCGACGGATCGATGCCACGCTTGCGCCGCTCTGGAGCCTCTTCAAGGAGTTCTCGAGCCTTCGCGTCGTCTATGCACTTGCCGAATTGCTCGACATTTGCCGTGCCGACCCCCCGCGTCCCATCCTGCCTCTGCCCTCAGCAGCGAAGCGCCAGATCGCCGCCGCGTTGGAACGCTTGCCATCGGATACCAGCCGGTGAACAGCGAACCCGGCGGCCAGTGAAAGGAACTGTCATGTATTTACCCGCTCATTTCGATGAACCGAGCCGAGAAGTCCTTTACGAACTGATCGAGAACAACGCACTCGGCGTTCTGATAACCATGGCTGGAGCGGTCTCGACGCCGATCACATCCCTTTCGAACTCGACACCTCACAGGGAGAAAACGGTACCCTTCGCTGCCACGTCGCACGCAACAATCCAGTTTGGCAGGACGTGGCGACCGGCGATGAGGTGCTCGTGGTGTTCCGCGCCGCCGACGCCTACATTTCGCCGCGGTGGTATCCGAGCAAGCAGGAGTTCCACAAGCAGGTGCCGACCTGGAACTACCTCGTCGCACATGCATATGGACGGATCACAATCCACGACGACGAACGCTATGTCCGCCGCAATGTCGCCAAACTGACTCACAGGCACGAGGCGACTGAGCCTGTCCCATGGAAGATGGGTAACGCACCGAAGGACTTCATCGACACTATAGTCAAGGCGATCATCGGCCTGGAGATCGAGATCACCCGCCTTGTAGGCAAAGCCAAGCTCAGCCAGAACAGGAGGCACGTGATATCTGCAATGCCGGCGAAATGCTGAACGCCCAAGGCGACCGGCGCGTCGGTCAGGCGATGCTTGCAGCCGCCCGCCGGAAGCCCGAACAAGGCTGAAGAGCGTGGCCCATCGCACTTTGATGAATGTCAGCAAAGCTTGCCCTACTGGATGGTACTGCGAAAAGGCGAACGATAAGCGCCTGGCACACGAAATTGCACGCCGCCTTCCAGAGACCGGTCCAGCCGACCCAGCAACGTCAGCCTTCCAGGCGTAGCGGTCGGCCCAATTGAGCAGTCAACGACGAAAACGGGTCACGCTTTGCCCTTGAAGTTCCAAGAGCGAGAGTTTGCAAAGCGTCGGAAGTGCTCACTACGCTGGCCGACTGATGCCCAGTCGCCTCATTTCGGCGATAGACGGTCGATCGGCCGAGACCCCGTGCCTCGCAGCTTCGGTCGGCGACATGTTGGCCTTGATCAGCTTGATGGCGGCCTCGACCTTTTACATGTCGAGCGGTTGCCGACCGGGTTGTCTGGCTTTCGCCCGTGCTGCAGCCACGCCATCTTTCGTGCGCTCGGAAATCAGCCGTCGCTCGAAATGAGCGATCGCACCGAATACACGGAACACGAGCTCGCCTGCGGCTGAGGATGTATCGATCTTCTCTTCCAGACTGAGCAGGTCGATCTGGCGTTCGCCTCGACGCTGATCGAGGCCTTGGAATTCAAAGGCGGGCGGAGAAGCGCCCGCACGATCGCCGGAATCCGTATGCTCCGCGAACTGAAGAGATCGGGCAAACGCGATGTTCCGCCCGATGCGCCGATGCCGTTCAAGAAGGACTGGCGCAAGCTGGTGATCGGCCCGGATGGCAAGATCAATGGCCCGCTCTATGAAACGGCAATGCTCGCCCATTTGCGCAACAAGCTGCGTTCTGGGGACGTGTGGGTGGAACGGTCTTCCGCGTACCGCCGTTTCGACAGCTATCTCTTGCCCGAGCCGGTGGCCGCACCGATCGTTTCGAAACTTGGGTTGCCGTCAGCCGCCGCTCGATTGGCGGCTGAAAAAGTTTGCGCACCGCCTCAAGCGGAACAAGCTCGACGGCGTGCGCCTGGTTGAAGATCGATTGCAGATTTCTCCTGCCAAAACCACGGCTCTTCGCGGACGTAGGCATCCTGCGTCCAGACGAGTTGGTCGCAGGTGACTCCTTGACTTGCGGCAGCCATGCGGGCCAGGCCGAGATTCGTGGCATCGGCAAGGATGGTGGCCAACAGTGCGCTCTCGTTGGGACAGTTTTCGCCGGTGCGCAGATTGGTGAACGCCGTCATGAAGCCTGTTTCGCGGGCGACTTCGTGCAGAAGTTCGGTGATGCGAATGCGTGGCATCATGGCCGAGCCGGTCGGCGAGCGCTTCGGCATCGGCGGGACCGTGGTTTTGGCAGGAGAAATCTGCAAGCGATCTTCAACCAGGCGCACGCCGTCGAGCTTGTTCCGCCGGGCAGCCGATGCGTCTCAAGGAACTGGCTGTCGCATTCGGCAAGGCAACGTCGCGGTGCTCGGCGGCGTCTCGTCGGCCTTCATGCTGCTCGCATGTCCCCTTTTCAATGTGGGAAGTCGCGGGTCGCCTGTTGATCCAGGCCGGCGCCACGGCCCTGCACAAGGCCAAACCGGCGTGCTGCTTGGCGGTCAGTTGAACAGGTGTTCTCCCAGTTGCGCGGTACGAACCTGGTTCTGCGGAATCGGGCGGTGTGATCTTCAAGCAGCTCAAGCGGCTCGGCGCATGCTGCGACTGGTCGCGCGAGCAGAGGCAGAAGACGCTCAGCCATGCTCAACGATATGCCATTGCGGGACCGCTCGGCGATACCGGCAATTCAAGCGGTCGCGTGCCGCAGGCCTCCATCCCTCAACTGGGCTCATCAAGGGAAGCACAGCCGCCGCACGCCGGTGGCGGCGGGGCGATCTTGGGCGCCTCGGCGCTGCAGCCAGGTCGTTCAACAACAGTTTGCGTAGGTGCCGATAGGGCGTCCTCTTTACTCCGAAGATGCATCCCTTATCGAGGGTCTCAGGGCGGCACTCGTCGACCGGGGGAACAAAGAGGTAAGACGATCCGACTGTTTCGCCGCGTGGGCGGAGAAGAATTCGTCCTGGTGTTGCCAAACACATTAGCTGCTGCAGCGGAGCTGATCATCGCAAGGATGCTCAACTGTGTTCGCAACTCACGGCCGCTCAGGGAGAAGTTAGAATTTGGATACACCTTCTCGGCTGGAGTCGCTACTGCTCGCGCGGGCGACACCACCACCGAGATATGCTGGCTCGGGCTGATACGGCTCTCTATTCCGCCAAGATGGCGGGGCGCAATCGCATCCATCTTGCAGCTTGAACCAATCTGCGCCGATACTGCGTTACATAGGTGAAGAACGCCAAGGTGGGTTCGTCTTCGTAGCCGTGGGAGTGGCTCAGACCCAGTCAATCGTAAGAGTGCACAAGACCTAAAGCGCTAGGACCAACGGAGGGCTCAGCGGAGCAGGTTGGCCCCCGAAAGGTGCGACTCCGGCCTCGTCCGGGGGACTTGCGCCGCTGGAGAATGCGATGTTGGTCGATCTGGCTGCCACACAGCGGGCCACCTTGGCTGGCTTACACAAACTTTGCCATCAGGTCGGCATGAACCTGTGCTCCAGCTGGAATGCCTGTACCAGAAATTCGCGGACACCGATGGAGAATCCGGTTTTTGGGTCGGAACGCCGTTGTCGTCGGAATCCGCACTGACATCTAAAGCGTGGTGCTCGGAATGGCTGCCGCCGCGAACGAAGCAGGCCGGAAATCCGGCATCGAACTTGTCTTTGATCTGCGTCAATGCACCTGCAGCAGACTCGAGTTATTCAGGGGATTTCCCTTGCCTTCGGGTAGGGGAGTTGAGTTCCAATTGAATCGAACACCTTAGGACAGTATGCAAGAGCCCCGACAGACACAGCAATCACTGCTAGACATGATCCATGATGTAATCAATACGGCCCCGAATGCGCTCGCACGTATAGCTCTGTATATTGAGCAAGATCCGAAGGCTGTTCTAACGATGTCCATCGCCGACCTAGCGCACGACACCGCAACTGGGCCTGCTTCAATAATAAGATTTTGCCGAAGGCTGGGACTCTCGGGATTCCGCGAGTTTAAGATTGCGCTCAGCGGCGACATTGAGCGGGTAACGCTGATTGAGCTGGCTGAACGCGCCGCACCAGAAGATATAGACGTAGCACCGGGGGTCGCCGCTCTCAGTACTGCTTTACAAAGCTCAATTGCCGCGTCCGCTCGAGGTTTTGACGATCTTCAAATTACTGGGCTTGCCAACCGCGTCCGAGCGGCCCGTCGCGTCGAAGTGTTTGGCGCGGGGCCGTCTTCAGTCTGCGCTGATATTTTGGCCATGCGGCTGATCTGGCTAGGGTTTCCGGCGCATTCCTCGGGGTCCGCCACCATGTCTCACGCTCTTGCGCGGAGACTTGGCTCGTCGGGCCTTGCTCTTGGCGTTTCCTCGCTTGGCCACACTGAGGAAACCAGGGCTTTTCTGGCAATTGCGCGCAAAACCGGAGCATATACGATTGCCATTACGACCCGCGCGGACTGCCCGATCGCTCAGACTGCCGACGAGGCGGTCTTGTTTACCTCGGCTGGAGCTTGGCCACAGTCCGGGTCGGCGATGCATGTTCCGCCTGTAGTATTGCTGAGCGAATATCTCTGCCAGTGTCTGCAGGTGAGGGAAGTTTGAACGCCTGACTAGGCCAATCCGGCCAGTTTCGACGCCATACCCGAATCTCACCTTGGGCACGTGCTCGAGCCAGAGGCGGCGAACATGAACCGCCGCGTTTCCTGCGAAGGGCGAGCCGCGCCACCTGGTGCTTGCTGCCAGCCCCCAGCACCGGAGATGAGATCAGGCAAGGGGGACGAGCGTGAGTAAACTCGACGAGCACCCGCCGCAACAGACATTTTAGCCTATTTGGCAAGCCACGGCCTAGCCGGAACGGTGCTGGGTCCAGACGGTATCATCAGCGCAATAGCTCGAGGATGCGAAGCGACCACTTTGTTGATCGTGCCGTGGCTCGAAAGAGGGTGTCAACTGCTGTCGGGCCTTTTCGATTGCCGGCAATCTGCGCATTTCGCAAAAGCCGGACAGGGGTGGGGTACACTCCAGGGCTGTGTCCGGGAATTGCCGAAACACGCAGGCAATCTGCACTATGGGTCGGCGAGTCAAGCAGCGGGGATTGGTCAAGCCCCGTCGTCATGACGCGGATCAAAAGACGATTTTGAGCTGATTCCGAGTTCGCGGGAGCGGTTGCGCAGGACCGACTACGCTTCTCATCCCGTTGGAGGTTTCTTACGAAGCCCTGTCCGAGCAGTCCTCGAAAACAGATGTGCAGCCGCATGGTATTGAGCCTTTTGCGATTCCTTTCTAACCTGGGCCTGATTTGCCCCGCAGATGCGCACATCGCCTCGAGCGGGGGCTTGCGGACCTTGATCGGGACCTCGTCTTGGAGACGATGTTTCCTCTCCGCTTAGCCCGCGTGTCGAAGGAAATTCTCGACTTCCGATTCTTACTTCCGGAGCCCGATGTGATGGTGAAATACCCAGACGTTGAACCAGGCCTTAAAGAGGAAGTCCCTTGGTCCGACAGCCTGACCACCTACGATAGGGAGCACTTCAGGACCTATCTAAGGTTTGTCGATGCATCTGCCGACAACGCCAGCTATGAGGAGATGGCTCAGATCATCCTCGGCATCGATCCGGTGGAAGAACCGGAGCGCGCGCGGAAAGCCGCGCGAAGCAATCTCGAGAGAGCGAAATGGATGGCGACCGCAGGTTAGAGGGAATTGTTCGCCGACTGAGCCGAACAGGCGGCAACACCCTGCTCTTGTCAACGGCAGATATGATCACGCGTAAGGGAAGAGGCGACGCAAAAGGGAGCGCCCCAATCTGGCGAAGCCGGAGGCTTGCGGAAAGCCGGAAAGCCAATGAATGGTTCGGTGAGCGACATGATGGATGAAGGTTCCGCTATCGGATCAAGCCGTGGACGAAGTTCTCTCGTCCGTCAGGAGTTCTGTCAGAGCGGCCCAGCAGACCTCATGTGCCGACCTTTAGGTTCACATGTATAGTCTTAGTCTAGTCTATGAAAGATCGTTCCGTGACTGGCCAAATGTGGTCAGATATCCATTTGTGCGGGCAAGAAGATTGGATTTGACCCGTGTCCTCCGAGCCCTGGACTAGCGCGGAAATCATAGCAACCAATTTGTCCCGGCTGATTTCGGGAGCCATTAAGGCGGAATGATCCAGCAGTGCAAGCAGATCATCCCGATGCTTCGAATGATGGTCCTCCAAGTACATCTCAATCTTTCGCGCGATGACGTCCGCGAAGCTCGCCCGTGTCCCAAGAAGCGGATCATCAACTAACGCCGTTGGTCGTTCCTCTTCGAGAACCCAATTCAGCGCCAAGGTCCCGTTCGACCTCAAAAACACGATCTCCAACTCCGCGCCGGCAGGTCGCTGTGAAGCGATGGAGAACCCGGCGTACGCCAGAGCCCTTGTATCCTTGTCCACAGCTTCCGTAAATGCGTCCAAATTGACATGATGAATGTCAACATCACTCGGCACACGATGGATGAATTGCGAAAGGACGCTGCTGCCGGCCACCCAACTATCTTTACACCGATTGGGCGAAATAGCGACAAATCCAGTGTGCATCAGGTCGGAAATCATATCCTTATATCCTTCTTGGATATTGAGAACAGCCTGTAAACTACCTTCACGTGGGGATAGGTTCCGGACCGCAGCATCACAGTTGTGAGATCATTCGAAGCCGCAATGTGTTCAAGGAGATCGTCACGGGCATTAGTCCCGAATCCTAGAACGATACGACCTGTTTTTGTAAGGAAATTTGGGCCTTCCGACAAAAAGCGCTTGAGCAAATTATACCCTGGATCAATCGCGCCACATTCGATGTCATCCACATACTTGTAGTCTTCTGCAGCGAAGTTCGACGGGTAATTCCAAAATACAATGTCGAATCTCCTGCGACGGGGGATGTTTGTGAATAAATCGCTTTCGATAGCTTCCACGTTCTTGATGCCGTTTCTTTTCGCATTCTCCAATGTGTTCGCGACCGCCCTCTGGTTGATGTCGCAAGCTACTAACGACCGCGCACCACTTTTTGCCAACAGAAGGCCGGGAAGACCGAAGCCGCAGCCGATTTCCAATATGGTCTTCCCGGCGAATGGGGGGAAATTCTCGCTGATCCAACGCCAACCCTCGAAACTCTCAGGAGGAAAAACCCCTTCCAGTACGATCAGATCAAGCCCGAATTCCTGCAAATGGCGCGGAAAGTTGCCTTGTTGGCTTGTCCGAAGCATTGTCCTGATACTATCGAGTTCGCTCATATGTGCTCCCCCAGATGGATACGGTAGTCGTCGCTACCTGATTCAGGCTCGACGGCATCGACGGTTCGCTTCAGCAGGGAATGCCAAAGAGGCATTGAAAACAGACCGGCCTCAAGAACGAGGCGATCCCAAGATGAGCGGACAGACGCATGCTGAACAATACCTTCTAGACCGGCTCGATCCCCCTGAAGGTACCGGTGGACGGCCGTTGTCAGGCCCCTCTTTGATGCGAGTAGGAGTGCTTTGCCGTAACTTGATCTCGCGTGAGCAAAGGCGCTACCATCACCCCCATTGTCCGGCATCGGCACAGATCCCCTGTCGCCAAGAACGTGTAACAACATCTGGAAAGATGAATGGGCGATTTGGCCGGTATCGAGGGAATTCCAAGCGGCTACTTCGTTGCCCAAGAATTGGCGCCGAAGTATTGTCAGCTCGGCCTGCATTACTTCTGGACTGTCGCTCACATGGAGGAGGTTCGTCACGGGATTGTCGCAAAAAAAGAGACTACGTACGGTGCCGCTTCTAGCATGGGCCGGCTGTGTATTACCCTTTAGTCCTTGCGATAGGTGCAGCGCATTAGGTCCGCTCCAGATTGTGGCGCAAACCGGACGCATGTCGAACAAGTCCAGCACCAATGGCCAATGGTTCCCGCCGGTGGAATGTGTCAGGGTATAAAAGGCATCGATCGATCTACGATTGTGGATTGAAAAGAATCGCTCCGCGAGTTCCAAGCCGGTTCGCCTGCGAATAAACTCGTCGAGCAGCCACGTGATTCCGGAGCGAGCGACTTCTGGGCCATAAACTACTAGCGCCGTGGAGGGCATCATGCCGCCCCCCCCAGATCCTCGGTTCCGATATACGCTTTCCTGCTTCCGACGGTGATATTGGTCGCTTTAACGCGCTTCCCTTCGAGCCAATCGGAGAGACGAGAAGAATGACGAGCGTTAATCACCACGCCGGGGAGGCGTTTCTGTGCCATGAACTGGACCGCGCACGCGTCAACCGACGTGTGGCCGAGAAGGACAAGATCTTGAGCAGCGATCTGCTCTATAAGTGCAGCGGGATCTTCGGTTGCTCCACCACGATACACGCCATCAACATCTGTCAAAATCACCAGCCGTGGTGCCCCGGTGAGCCAAGCGACCCACGCGGCAACGGCGTCGGATGTAACATCCCAACTCCATTCCACTGGATCAGCTGCAAACAGCAAACGGGAAGGTAGCAGGACTGGAATCTTTCCGACTCTCGCGAGAGTTCGGCACTCACCTAGGCTGGCCGATGGAACAAGCTTGGAAGAGAAGGCGGCGTCCGCAAGCAAATACCCCGTTTGGTCCTGTGCTAGCGCACACGCATGATGCGCCGTAGACGACTCCAATGGCTTGGCCGCATCAATCATTTCAATTGCTTTGTCTGGGATGCCGCCGCCCGGAACAAGTAGTATTCGATGGCCGTCACCGGCGAGACGCTCAAGTTCAGCCAGTGCAAGCTTACACACCGCAAGATCACGCATGATGCTCCCGCCGAATTTCACAACAATTGAAAAGCCATATGGCAGAAAGCCCTTTATTAAGCTGTCCATCGTCTCGCCCTCCTGCCCTCTGGCCAAACACACGATCTAAGGGAATTTTGAGGTTAGATTTGGAAGCGCTGCCCAGACCTTTTGAAATGCGGCTGCGTACAATTTCATCACTTCTGCGCCGTTTGGCGGAGCGATCTCCGACACGCAAAACATAGTGTTCAGTAGCATCATCGTGTTTGGGAAATCGGTCCTTGACCATCTTTTGCTGACATCCGGGAGATAGTCAAAAACGGGCTTCGTCAGCCAAACCATGACCGGAACTCCCTCGGCTTGAAGGAGCTTAACGATGAAATCCCTGGCCGAAGGGCCAGCTAGAAAACCGAGCTTTTCCGGCTCAAGACGCAGCGGGAGACTAAGCATTGATTGTTGATCAACTGCTGGATCGAAAAGAGGCAGAAGCCCTGAGAGATGGCCAATTTCCTGCCAGAGGAACATTGCGTTGCTTCGCCTCTTTTTGAGCTGCCGGTCTAGGCGCTTGAGCCTGTGATTGGCTATAGCAGCAGAGAATACGTTGGGTCGGTAATTGTAGCCTTTCGAACTCGGGGAGAAAATTCTAGCTCCACATCGCGACGAGCTTGTCAGCGAAACCTTATCGACATGGTGAATCAGAGCAGGGTCCCTTGTCAGAACAAACCCAAGCTCACCCGCTCCGAGGTGTTTGGCCCCATTTCCTGAAAGAGCAAGTGCGTCGGTCTCTAAGTAAGATCCATTGACAATGTTTTTCGCAACGCCAATCGATTGACAAACATCGTCAATAATGGCCACGTCACTCGCTCGCGCAGCCAGCCTAAGATCCGGAACCAAAATGTTATTTCCGAACAGATGAGTTATGAGCACCACCGCGTCGCCGGGCTCGATGAGAGCGGCCGCCATCTTCTGATCAACTCCCGCAAGGTTTGGCTCTACATCGACAAACACCGGCTCGAGTCCGCTGATCGCGATGGGGCCGACGGCTCCTGGCCAGTTCAAAGCCGAGGTGACAGCTCGGCGGCCTCGATTCCGGTAGTAGTCGAGGGCCACGTGAATAGCGGCTGTGCCGCTTCCAACAGCGCGCACAGTCCAGTTGCCCGACCACTCCGCTAGGCGCTTTTCGAGCTCAGTGACAATAGGGTGATTAACTCGATGATATTTGCCGCTTTTGACAACACTGGCGAGCGCCTTCAGATGCTTGCGTTTGGCGGCTGGCCAAGGGACAACTCGCCCGGCCGGCACTGTAGGAATCCCTCCGAAGAGGGCGAGAGAAGTGTCGTTCTGGTGAATGCGCGTTGCATTTGCTTCCGAGACTAAGCTTCCATGCTTGTTCATATAGTCCTCCAGACGCCAACCTCATCGTGGTGTCGGCCATCGGCCACTCGCGAATGCAGAGCCGAACCAACCCACCTTTCGATCGCTTTTACGCGTCCGAGCGGAGGCTCGGCCCACGGCGGAACGCTCAAGAGCTGAGAGTTCGCCCCTGAGAGGAAAACCGGGTGCCGTGACACCCTCGGCACGTTGAGTTCAGAAAGGCGGCTTCAAACTCGTGACCGGCGTTGTGGTGAGAATTATCCTCACAAGGATCCGTATCAGATCTGACATGCTGTCTGCTTTCCTTCATTTCATCCGTTGCGTTTCGCACCACAGGAAGCTATTCGGCAGCTTCCCTTGCTTTGTACCCGGGCAGCTCAAAACTCGTGCCACCTTGACTGGCTCTGTCCCAAAGTTGGTACTCTCGGCGAAGTCAGCACTTCGGGCTCGACTGGTGGAGAGGGCCGTTGATTTTCTATTCAACCGACCCGAGGGGTATTGCCGCTCTCGTCCGGCGACCCCGTGAGGCCGGCGTAGCGCGCCACGGCGCGGCGGTCGCGCAGCTTGCGCGACAGCATCTCGTTGACCAGCATGTCGGCGGTCTCGACGCCGATGCCGATGATCCGCGCGAGCAGGCGAACCATCGCGTGCGGGCCGTTCGCCGCAGCCGGAGCCGCCGCCAGCCGGCGCAGGCGCTCCTGTTCGATGGCGCGGATCTGCGCGCGCACGAGGTTGAGCCGCTCAAGGAAGCGGTAGAGCTCGGCGCGGGTGTTGTCCGGCAGCGGCGTTCCCTCCGCCGTTCGGATGGTCTCCAGCCTGTCCGCCGCCTGGCGCAGGCTCAGCCGGAAGCTGCGGACGCCGAAGCGGGCGAGGATCGCCTTGATGCGGTTGATGAGCCGCGTCTGCTCGCCGACCAGGGTCCCCCGCTCGCGGTTCGGCCGCCGCGCGTCCTCCTCTTCGAGTGTCGGGATTGCCGCCATGGAGCAATGGCGCTTCTCGCCACGCAGCCAGCCGAGAAAAGCGCGCATCAAAAGCTCGGTGTCGAGACGATCGGTCTTGGCGCGCTGGTGCTCGCGCACACCGGAACGCTTGAGGGATGGATGGCATAGGCCTCGATGCCGTGCGCCCGCAACCAGCGCGCCAGCCAGAAGCCGTCGCCGGCCGCCTCGTAGGCGACGGCGATCCGCTGGACCGTGTGCCCGGCCCGGCCGGCTTCGTCGCGCCACCCCCGGCGAGGGGTAAAAAGATGGGGGGGCCCCGGCTGGAAATAATTTTGACGCGGGGGCGTGTGACATGGGATAAAAGCCGCGCCCCGCCACAAAGCCCTGGGGAGT
>NZ_JAMYMO010000060.1:0-22452 GCF_040318575.1 Mesorhizobium sp. M1088
CACGTTACAGCACTGTCCGCTCCTTGGCGGGGGCTGGTTTTTGTGTATACGCCTCTTCAATAAATTCCCCCCGTTTGCTGCGGTTGCCGCCGTAACCTGGTTGGGGGGGGGGGGAGAATCCCGCCGGACCGCTGGTGGATCACTCGAAGTCCTTGACGTTCTGCAGCGTCACCAGTCCGGCGCCGGTATCCACATTGGCCTCGACGGGTTCCCCGCGGATGGCCTTGACGACGGTGTCGATGCCAAGCTCACCCATTTTCGCTGGAAATTGAGCTACGCTGGCGTCCTCCGCTCCCGACTTGATCGCTTCGATCTCACCGCAGCACGCGTCGAAGCCGACCACTATGAGGTTGTCGTTGGCAATGCCGGAATTGCTGATCGACTTGACGGCGCCAGGGATCGGCGGACCGCAGGCCGAGTAGATCGCCTTGAGATCGGGATTGGCGGTGAGGATGTCTTCGGTCACTGACGTGCCAAGTTCCAGCGTGCAGTTGGTTGCGCCCTTGCCGACGACATCGACCTTGACGTCGCCCAATCCCTCCATCATGCCCGTGACCCGGTCATCCAGAGCCGGCACCCCGGGAACGCCTTGCAGGATACCGATCTTGTCACCGCTCTTGAGCACCGTTTTAAGATACTCTCCGGCGATCTTGCCGCCGTTGAGGTTGTTGGTCGAGACCAATGCCGTCTGGCCTTTCCAGTTGGGAATGCTGTTGTCGACGAGAACCACCTTGATGCCGGCGGCCACCGCCTTGTCGAGCGCCGGCGCGACCGTCGGGTCGACCGGAGTGATTGCCAGCCCGTTGACGCCCTGCGTGATCATGGATTCGATCAGAGCGATCTGGCCTTCGATGTCGGTAGCTGCCTGGCCCTGGCCGGTGACCAGTTCGATCTCCGGATGAGCGGCCGCGTATTTCTTGGCGGCGTCCTCCATGGTCGAGTAGAACGGCACCGGGAATTTCGTAATCAGGCCAACCTTGATCTTGTCTGCGGCCGAAGCCGGCACTGAAAACGCAACAGCGATCACCAGCCCTGCGAACAGTTTTCGGTTCATTGGCATTGTATTCCTCCCTTGGATTGAGACGCCTCCCGGCGGGAGACGCTTCAGGCATTTGCGGACCTGAAAGGTCCCCAAATTTCGAACGGGTCAGGCTCCAACGATCATGGAAACCAGTTCCTGTTTGTTGCCTTTGGTCGGCACCAGTTCGCCGACCCTGCGGCCCTGGCGAAGCACCACCGCGCGATCGGCGAGCTCGACGACGTGTTCCATGTTGTGAGTGATCAGGATGACGGCATTGCCCTGGTCGCGGAGCGCAGCGACCAGATTGAGCACCTGGCGTGATTCACGCAGGCCGAGTGCGGCGGTCGGCTCATCCAGAATGACAACCTTGCGGGCGAACACGGTCGAGCGGGCCACGGCGATCGCTTGCCTTTGACCGCCAGACATCATGGCGACGACGGCATCCAGCCGCGGCAACGTAACCTTCAGGTTTGCCAGCAGAGCGCGGGTCTCGGCGTCCATCCGGCGCTGCTGCAGAAACCGCAGGCCGCGCGGAAGCCATTGCGGGCCAGCCAGCTCGCGACCGGCAAAGAAGTTCTGTCCCGGCGTCAGATTGTCGAACAGCGCCAAATCCTGATAGACGGTCTCGATGCCGGCGAAGCGCGCATCCGCAGGGGAGCGTATCTGCGTTGACGCACCGTCCAAAAGGATCGCGCCGGCATCGAGTTGGTGCACCCCGCTGATGCATTTGGTCAGCGTCGACTTACCCGCGCCATTGTCGCCGAGCAGGCCGACGATCTCGCCGCGCCGCACCTCGATGCTGACATCGTCGAGGGCCAGAACCGAACCGAAACGCTTGGTAGCACCGTGTACCGCCAGCACGGGATTGTCCGCCGTGACCGCGTGATCGGCGTTATCCGCAGCGGCGCTCATGACTGCCTTCCGGCTTGCAGGACACGCACACGCCCTTCGAGGTAATTGCGCAGCACGTCGGACTCGACCGCGATCACGATGACCACGCCGATGACGATGAGCTGGAAAAAGACATTGACGTTGAGCAGGTTGAGCGCGTTGCGGATAACGCCGATCATGATGGCGCCGATCAAGGCATGGCCGAGGTGGCCGCGACCGCCAAGAAAGCTGGCGCCGCCAATGATCACCGCCGCGATCGTGTCCAGTTCCAGCAGATTGCCGAACAGCGGCGAACCGGCGTCGGTGCGGCCGGCAAGGATGACGGAACCGATGCCGGCGCACAGCCCTGAGATGACATAGACCGAAACCAGCACCCAGGACACGGGAATGCCCATGCGCAGCGCGGCGTCGGGCCGGCCGCCGACGGCATAAATCCAGCGCCCCCAGACCATGGTTTTAGCCATGACGGAAAGAACCGCGGCAACGCCCGCAACGACGAAAATCGATCCAGGCAGGCCCCAAACCGCCTCGCGGCCAAGCGCATCGATCGAATCCGGCATGCCAGGAATGGCGCGGCCATCGGCCAGTTGCAGGGCCAGCCCCTTGGCGATGCTCAATGTCGCCAGCGTGATGATGAAAGGATGCGGCAGCCGGCCGAAGACGTAGAAGAGCCCGTTAATGGCGCCGACCGCGGCACCGCAGCCAACCATCACGGCGATCACGATCATGGCGGGAGCGCCGGCATGAAAGCTCAGCGCGCCGACGACGGAAGCCAGCGCAAGGTTCGAGCCGACGGAGAGATCGATGCCGCGTGTCAGGATGACCAGATGCTGGCCCATCGCGACAACCGAGATGACGGCTGTCTGGGCGAGGATGTTGCTGAGATTGCGTCCCGTCAGGAAATAGGGCGACAGAAAGCTGAGAACGGCGATCAGCAGCACCAGGATGACCACCGGACCAGCGCTCAGCAGCATCAGGCCGAGCGCAAGGCCGGGAACGGCTTCTGACTTCCTGGATGCCGGCAACGCGGCCTCGCCGACAGTCGTGCCGGTGTTTCCCGTTTCAGGCAAATTTCCCCCTCCCCGCCGCGGCTTGTACGAGCCGCGTCGTCAAAAACTCAATTCGTGTTCAGGTCCTCTTCTTATCGATAAAAAACAACCGGCCAGGCCGGGTCAAGTTGTTTTTTATGGATAAAGTTCATGCTAAAAGGACAAGCTATAGTTCCCAAGGAAAATCCGATGAGAACCGACACCGTCTACAAGAAGGCCTTCAATCGGGCTGCGAATATGCTGCGCGACGGGCAACTGGCCGGTGAACTTCCTTCCGAAAATGAGCTTAGACGGCGAATGTGCGTCAGTCGCACAACCGTCAGAAAGGTTTTGCGGGAACTGGTTCACCGCGAACTTATCACCGAACGCCACGGCCTCAGGTCGACGGGCCGCCCGGTCAGCGACAACGATTACTATCCGGACGCCGAAACCACACCTCGCGCCAAGCATGTCGAACAGCAGTTCATGGAGTGGATGCTGCGGGGCGACACCAGGCCTGGAACCAGCATCAATGAGCTCGAGCTTGCGCGCCAGTTCGGCGTTGCGACCAACGGAATTCGCGAATTCCTGATCCGCTTCAGCCGGTTTGGACTGATCGAGAAACGGCCGAATACAGGCTGGCTTTTCAAGGGCTTCACCGAAAGCTTTGCACTTGAGCTCTTCGAGATCCGAGTAATGTTCGAACTGCGTTCGGCGCAACTATTTTCACTACAGCCGCACAGTTCTCCCCTATGGTCGAAACTCGCTGCGCTCAAGATGGCGCATGCCGACCTGCTGGAGCGAATTGAGGGCCGTTTTCATGACTTCTCCGGCCTGGACAACCGGTTTCACCGGCTCATAAACGAGGCATCACCGAACCGCTTCATCGATGATTTCTACGACATCATCACGTTCATTTTTCACTACCACTATCAGTGGAACAAGCAGGACGAAAAGCAGCGCAACCAGGCGGCAATCCTCGAGCATCTCGCCTATATCGATGCGCTCGAAAGCCGCGAATCTGACCGGATTGAGCGGGCCTGCCGAGCGCACCTGGCGTCGGCAAGAGCAACGTTAACGCGTTCGCTTATCGGACTTGTTGAATGATGTAGTCGACCCGCCCTTCAAGGGAACCGACGCATCCTCTGGAACGCGTCGGAAGCAAACGCTTACGCGTGACGGATTTCCGTTCCCAGCACCTTCAAACATTCGCGGATGAACGCTGCAAGGGCCGTCCAGCCCTTTGCCGAAACCATCGTGCCATCCACATATGCCTCCGTTGGAGACAGGTCGATATAGGTGCCGCCCGCAAGCGTCACTTCGGGCTCGCAAGCCGCCAGTGCGCCGACCTTCTTGCCACGCACGACGCCGTCTACCGCAATCAGGATCTGCACGCCGTGGCAGATCGTGAAAATCGGCTTCTTGGTTTCGTGGAAGTGGCGCACCATCGCCTGTACACGCTTGTCGGTGCGGATGTATTCGGGGCCACGGCCGCCGGCGCAGTACACAGCGTGGTATTGCTCCAACTGCTTCTCAGCGTCGGAAAAGGTCTTGTTGATCAGCGCATAGTGGCCGAGCTTTTCGGTGTAGGTCTGATCGCCCTCGAAATCGTGCAGCGATGTTTTGATCAGGTCTCCGGCGCTTTTGTCTGGGCACACGACGTGAACGGTGTGGCCCACCGCTTCCATCGCCTGCTGGTAGACGAAGATTTCGTATTCCTCGGTGAATTCACCGGTCAGCATCAGGATCTTTTTGCCTGGCATGGTACTTCCTTTCCTGTGACAACGGCCGGGCGAGACCTGTACTCGCCTGGGAGGTTTGAGTTTCTAGAAGGGTGAATCGGGGAAGTAGTCTTCGTTGGCACTGGCCTGCGTGATGACCGTCAACAGCGGGTACGGGGACATCGGGACAGTCTCAGTCGAACGCCAACAACAAACGGTCGCGGGAATGCTCGATATGGCGACGCATCGCCTGCTCGGCAGCGGCAGGATCGGCCGCAGCGAAAGCGGCCAGGATGGCCTCATGCTCGTCAAGCGCCTCCTCGGTGACGCGCGAATGGAACATCAGGCGGAATATGTGGAAGTGGGTGTGCTGGTGCGCCAATGTCTCGCGCACGAGTTCGTTGTTGGCGAATTCCATGACCTTGTCATGGAAAATGGCATCCTGGCGGGCGAAGTTGGAATACCGCAGGCGCTCGTCCTTGCCCCCACGGCGCGCCATGACGCCGGCCGACTTCTGAAGCTGCGCGAGCTTTACCTCGTCCATGAGCGCGGCTGCCTTGGCTGCGCCATGAGGTTCGAGCAGCAGGCGAAGCTCATAAAGTTCGTCAAACCGCCGTTTCGTGATCTGCGGCGCAGCGCGGTAACCGATCAGATGCGTCTTCAGCACCAGGCCTTCGCCTTCGAGCCGGCCGAGCGCCTCGCGGATCGGCGTGTGGGATACGTTGAATTCCTTGACCAGGCTGTCGACGGTGATGCGCGAGCCCGGCGCAATCTTCAGGGACATGAGTTGCGCAAAGATCGCTTCGTAGACGTCCTCAACCAGGCTGCTGGAGCGCTGGATACGCCCGCCGGCGAGGTTCGCTTCGTCTAGACTGGGTAAGTTCATGGCCTGCATGTTTTGCCTCTTGACACATTGAGCTGCTAACACGATGCTCCGGCCAATGCAATCCTATATCCTATACGATTTTATCGAGGATATCATTTGCGGCAACTAGGAGACAAAGCAATCGAATTTGCAGTGGCCCTGCTGGAACAGCGTGCCGTCCTGGCAGCCCGTGCTTCCTCACCTGCTGAACGGACCGCCAGCGTTGCGGGCGATGATTCGGCACGTCGATACGCAACCGCGTTGCGAGACGGGTTTTACATCGAACCCGGCCTTGGGGCCGAGTTGAACGCCATCTCGCATTCCAATCCAGACATCATCATAGGATGCAGGTCATGAGCCTTTTCGCTGCCCTAAGGCTGCCGCGCGAAATCCTCTTCGGGAAGGGCCAACGCCACGTCATCCCGGTTGTCGCGGCCAGGCTCGGGCGTCGCGCGCTCGTCTGCACCGATGAACGTTTTGCCGCAACGGGCCCGTTCGCAGAGATTGTCGCGGCGCTGCGAGCCGCCTCGATAGACGTACTGGTGCATGACCGTGTGCTGCCCGACGTTCCTCGGGACACCGTTGCCGTCTGCGTCGAGGAAGCACGGAAGTTCGTGCCCGACATGGTGATCGGCATTGGCGGCGGCAGCTGTCTCGACATGGCCAAATGCGCCGCGCTGCTCATCAGTCACGGCGGTCAGCTCCAGGATTACTACGGCGAGTTCAAGGTGCCCGGCCCGACGCTGCCGCTGATTGCGGTGCCGACGACAGCCGGCACCGGCTCTGAGGTCACCCCGGTTGCCGTGATCTCGGATCCGGATCGCACGCTGAAGGTCGGCATCTCAAGCCCGTATCTGATCGCGGCCGCGGCTATCTGCGACCCTGAGTTGACGATGACATGCCCGCCGGGATTGACGGCAATCGCAGGCGCCGATGCGCTGACGCATGCAATCGAGGCCTTCACCGCCGCCAGGCGTGGGACCGATCCCGGCCTTCCGCAGAACCATGTCTTTATCGGCAAAACCGCCTTGACCGATCATTTCGCCCTGCTGGCGATCAAGCTGCTTGGCCGAAGCCTTGAAACGGCATGCGGCCGGCCCTCTGACGAGGACGCCCGGGCCGACGTCATGATGGGTGCACTGGCAGCCGGCTGCGCGTTCGGAACGGCCGGCACAGCGGCAGCGCATGCCGTGCAATATCCGGTTGGCGCGATAACCCACACCGCTCACGGATTGGGCGTCGCCACCATGTTGCCGTACGTCATGAAGTACAACAAAACAGCCGCAGCGACCGAGATGGCCGAGATCGCCAACGCGCTCTGCCTCGATCGTAAAGGCCGGACGCCCGACGAGTTGGCCGACGCGACCATTGCCGAAGTCAGCCGGCTGTTTGGGGCGATCGGGATCACCTCCTCGTTAGCCGAGCTGGGGCTGCCCGCCGATAAGCTCGATTGGACGGCGGAACAGGCGATCGCTATCGAGCGCCTCATCAAGAACAATCCGCGGCCATTCGATTTGAGGTCCATGCGACGTCTGGTCCAGGCCGCCTTTGATGGCGACCTCGCCAGCTGCGTCATGTAAACGATCGGGAATATCGAGATGAACACGTTTTCACAGGTTCTGACTGACGATCAGGGCGTCAGCGACTTCCACACAATCTCGCACCGGCTGTATATTGGCGGCCAATGGCGCCAGTCCGCGGATGGCAGGGTGATTCCGGTCATTGATCCGTCGACCGAGGCTGTCATCGCCGCTGTGCCGGATGCGACCGTGAACGACGCCGCCACTGCCGTTGAAGCCGCTGCCAAGGCAGCCGATGGCTGGCGGACAACGCCGCCGCGAAAGCGTTCCGAGATCCTCAGACGCTGCTTTGAACTGATGACGGAACGATCGGAGGCACTGGCTACTCTCATCGCACTGGAAAACGGCAAGGCCCTGCGGGATGCCCGAGGCGAGATCGCTTATGCCGCGGAATTTTTCCGTTGGAATGCCGAGGAGGCCGTTCGCATTACCGGTGAATTCGGTACTGCGCCTTCCGGCACCAATCGCATTGTGGTCGACTACGAACCCGTCGGCATCTGCATCCTGATCACGCCCTGGAATTTTCCTGCCGCGATGGCGACGCGCAAGATCGCGCCGGCACTTGCCGCGGGATGCACGGTGGTCCTGAAGCCAGCCAGTGAGACACCCCTCACCGCCTATGCGCTCGCCGCGCTCTACCAGGACGCGGGCGTTCCACCAGGGGTGGTCAACGTCCTGACAACCTCCAGTCCCGGGCCTTTGACAGCCGCCATGCTGGCCGATCCGCGGGTGCGCAAACTCTCCTTCACCGGTTCGACGGGTGTGGGTCGCGCTCTGCTGGCAGAGGCTGCCAGGCATGTGGTTTCGTGTTCGATGGAACTCGGCGGCAACGCACCGTTCATTGTGTTCGACGACGCCGATCTCGAAGCGGCGCTCGATGGTGCAATGGTGGCCAAGATGCGCAACGCCGGCGAGGCCTGCACGGCCGCAAACCGCCTCTATGTGCAATCCGGCATCTACGAAGCCTTCTGCGATGGCCTCGAGAAGCGGATGTCGTCGCTCAAGGTCGGCCCTGGCACTGATCCGGACACGGAATGCGGGCCCATGATCACGAAAAAGGCGGTCGAGAAGATAGACCGCCTTGTCGTCGACGCGGTCACACGCGGCGCGCGGGTCATGTGCGGCGGCTCAGTCCTGTCCGGGCGCGGTTTCTTCTACCCTCCGACGGTGCTTCGCGACGTGCCGGGCGACGCAAAGATGGCGCATGAGGAGATATTCGGGCCGGTGGCGCCAATCTCGAGCTTCGAAACGGAGGCCGAGGTCATCGCACGCGCCAATGACACCGAATATGGGCTTGCTGCCTACATTTACACGCGCGATCTGGCGCGCGGCATGCGGGTGGCTTCCCGCATCGAGGCCGGGATGATTGCTCTCAACCGCGGGCTGATGTCTGATCCGGCAGCTCCCTTCGGCGGCGTCAAGCAAAGTGGGCTCGGCCGCGAGGGAGGGCAGCATCACGGCATTGCCGAGTTCATGGAGGCGAAATACCTCGCCGTCAGCATGTGAGCTGAAGAAGAATGCAAGGCGATCCCTTTCGCATCCGCGACCACGTTGCTGATTTTGACCAAATCGTGCAGGACATTGTTGACCGCAGCGAGGTGGCACGCGCCGCCATTGCGATGACCGCTGACGTGGCCTATGGACCGGATCCGACCGAGACCATGGACCTGTTCTTTCCCGCGGGCAAAAGAACGGCGCTTCCGGTGCACATTTTTGTCCATGGCGGCTACTGGAGAATGTTCTCCAAGCGCGACTATTCATATATGGCGACGACGATTACCCAGGCCGGGGCCATTGCCGTCATCCTTGATTATGCTCTGATGCCCAAGGTCCGAATGGCGAGGATCGTCGACCAGGTGCGCCGGGCCAAGCAGTGGGTCCTGGCCAACATCGCCGATCATGGCGGAAGCCCGGCGGCCCTGACCGTCAGTGGTCATTCGGCAGGAGCCCATCTTGCAACGTTTCTGTTCGAGGGCGAGCATACCCCCTCGAATGTGAAGGCAGCCCTTCTCCTGAGCGGACTCTATGATTTGAAGCCGCTCCAGGATTCCTTTCTCGCCAACGAGATTGGAATAACCGACGAGGAAGTCGCCATGTTCACACCTCTCGCCTGTCGGCATGATGCTCAAACCAAGGCGGCGGTTCTGGTCGGAGCCAACGAGACGCCACCCTTCCATCAACAAGCCGATCGATTCAAAGCAAGCTTGCTGAGGCAGGGATCGTTGGTAACGTCGCATGTGCTCCCGAACCGCAACCACATGGACAGTGTCAGAGATCTTGGCGTGCCGGGGACCGAGGCTGGCGATTGCCTGGCAAAACTGATCGCCAAGGCCTGCTGACTAACTCGGGTTCTCCAGGCGATTTGTTTTGCGCCACTCCTCGTACTCTCCGCGGGCATCGTCATGCAGCGGATAGTAGCGTTGCAACGGCCCGCCCTCCATGAGCTTCGCTCGCGAAAACTCCTCCCAATCATGATGCTTCTGTGATTCTTCGATCACCTTCGGGGCCATCACGACGGGAAGCACCACCACCCCGTCGTCGTCGGCGACGATGATGTCGCCCGGGATCACCGTGACACCGCCGCAGGCAATCGGAACGTTGACGGCATTGGGATAGATGCTGGTCTGCACATGATAGTTTGGCGTCCAGCCGCGCAGCCATAGGGGCAGGTCGAGCTTTTCGACATTGGGCCGGTCGCGCATGCACCCATCGATGACGATACCGGCCCCGCCCCTGCCCTTGAAATACGTCGACATCATATCGCCGAAGACGCCCGAGCTCATGTCGCCGCGCGCGTCGACCACAACCACATCGCCCTCCTGCGCGTGATAGAGCACGTGCCGGTGCAGCTGTGTCTCCGGATCGGCATATTCTCCTTCGGTGAAGAGGTCCGGCCGCTGCGGCAGGAACTGCAGCGTCAGCGCCGGCCCGACGATCGACTTCCCGTGGTTTTGCGCCACCGGACCGACCATGTGCGGATTGCGGAAACCCATGTGGCCAAGCGTGCCGGCAACCGTCGCGGCGCCGATCTCCCTGAGTGCGTCGATCAGGTCTTTAGGCGGCCGCATGATGTCGGAAGTATGCGTCATTGTGGACTCCGATTGAATGGAACTACCAGTTCGTAACAGAACCGTCGCGGCGCTTAAGGTGAGGCGCTTCCCAGAAACGCAAACTCTGCGCCTGGACCGCAACTTCGTTGACCTCGACGCCGAGCCCCGGCAGATCGCCGACCGGGTAATCGGTCCCGTCGAGCCGTGGTTGCACGGGGAAGAAGTCGGAATTGTCGAAGCCCAGCTTTGTTTCGGGTGCCCTGGTCTCGAGCCACGCGAAGTTGGGTACCGCGGCAGCGAGATGCACGGTCGCGGCCGTGCACACTGGACCAAGCGGATTGTGCGGCATCAGGTCCACATAATGCGCCTCACTCCAGCCAGCGATTTTCATCGCCTCGGTGAGCCCGCCGACATTGCAAACATCGAGCCGGTTGAACTGATGGATGCCGCGCTCGATGTAGGGCAGGAACTGCCACTTGCTGGCAAATTCCTCGCCTATGGCAAAGGGGATTTCGGTCATCGTGCGCAGCGATTCATAGGCCTCCGGCGTTTCGGCCCGTATCGGCTCCTCGAGGAAATCAAGCACGCCGCGACCGAGCTTGTTGCAGAAGCTCGCGGCCTCTGCCACCGACAGCCGATGATGATAGTCGAGGCCGAGGACCACGTCGCTGCCCAGCGCCTCGCGCGCCTTGTTCAGCATACCCGCGGTAGCGCCGATGGACTCGCGCGGCTCGAAGATGTCCTTGCTGTTTTGCCCGAAGGGGAAGAAGCGGATCGCCTGCCACCCCTGCGCGCGAAGTTCGCGGGCCCGTTCGATGGCAACGTCGCCCTCGGCCTCGTCGCCGGTCGAGGCAAAGGTGGGAATGCGGTCGCGCTGCTTGCCGCCCAGCAGCTCGTAGACCGGCACGCCCAGCGCCTTGCCCTTGATGTCATGAAGGGCGATGTCGATGGCGGAAATCGCCGCCTGAAGGACTCGCCCGCCTTCGAAGTACTGGCTGCGGTAAACCTCCTGCCAGATCCGCCCGATCTGCATCGGGTCGCGGCCGATGAGAAACTCGCGATAGTGCTCGACCGCGCCGGCCACGGCCCTCTCGCGACCGCTCAAGCCGCTCTCGCCCCAGCCGAAGATGCCCTGGTCGGTCTCGACCTTGACGAGCATCTGGTTGCGCGTTCCTACCCACACCGGATAGGGCTTGATCGCGGTGATCTTAAGTTTCTCAGTCATCCACGCCCACGTTTCACGCGCATTCGCTCTATCTCAGTTGGCCTTGAGGGCCATTTCAGTTTCGCCATCGAACAGATGCATCCGCTCCTGGTCGAACTCGAGCCAGATCTGCTCGTCGGGCGCGACGGCAATGTTCGGCGGCACGCTGACGTTGACGATGGCGCCGGACAGGAACGCCTGGACGAAGGTGACGTCGCCGGTCGGTTCCACCGTGTAGGCCTTGGCCGGAATGGAACCAGGGACCGCACTCTTGTGGAGCTTGATCGTCGAGTGACGTGCGCCGAGCACGAGTTTCCTGGTCGTCGCTTTCGCCACCTTCTGGGCATTGCGCGGTGAGAGCTCAAGGCGCCAGCCCTCGGCGCCGGTCAACACCGTGTTGCCGTTTGCCATCGAGGCCTCTAACGGAATAAGGCTCATCGCCGGGCTGCCGATGAAGCTGGCCACGAACATGTTCACCGGATGGGCAAAGACCTGCGCCGGTGAATCGTATTGCTGCAGGTAGCCGCCATTCATCACCGCCATCTTGTCAGCCATGGTCACGGCTTCGAGCTGGTCGTGCGTCACATAGATGATCGTCGCCTTGAGGTCCTGGTGGAAACGCTTGATCTCCGACCGCATCTGCACGCGCAGTTTGGCATCGAGGTTAGACAGTGGCTCGTCCATGAGGAACACGGCGGGGTCGCGAACGAGGGCACGGCCAAGGGCCACACGCTGCTGCTGCCCGCCCGACAGTTCGCGCGGCTTGCGCTCGAGCAGGTGCGTCATGTCGAGCACTCGCGCCGCTTCCTTGACCTTCTTGTCGATCTCGTCCCTGGGGAGTTTGCGCATCTGAAGCGGGAACGCCAGGTTCTTGTAGACCGATTTCTGCGGGTAGAGCGCGTAGTTCTGGAACACCATTGCGATGTCCCGGTCCTTGGGGTCGAGGTCGTTGACCACGCGCTCGCCGATGATGATGTCGCCCGCTGTGATCGGGGTCAGCCCAGCGACGAGATTGAGCGTGGTTGTCTTGCCGCAGCCTGAAGGCCCGACGAGCGCAACGAACTCCCCGTCATTGACCGTCAGCGAGACGTGGTTGACAGCTTTGAAGCTGCCATAGCTCTTGACGAGATCTTGGAGGACCACGTGGGCCATCGGCAACTCCCTAGTGCTTGACCGCGCCTTCTGTAAGGGCGCGTACGAAGTATCGTTGCAGGACCAGGAACAGCACCACGACGGGCACGCTCATCATGAAGCTGGCCGCCATCAGGCCCGGAAAGTCCGTCGTATTTTCCGAGAAGAAGCGTTGGATGCCGACCGGCAGGGTCAACTGCTCGTTCTTGGAGAGGAAGGTGTAGGCGTAGATGTACTCGTTCCACGCGCCGATGAAGGAATAGATTGCGGTGGCGATGATCCCCGGCGTCGAGAGCGGCATCACGATCATGATGAAGGCCTGGAACCGTGTTGCGCCATCGATGCGCGCCGCCTGCTCAAGCTGCACCGGGATATTGTCGTAAAAGCCCTTGAGCAGCCAGATCGCCAGCGGCAGGCCGAAGGTGAGATAGGTGAGGATCAGCGAGCCGTGCGTGTTTATCAGACCGATCGCGCGCATCAGGATGAAGAGTGGCACGAGAAAGATCACCGCCGGGAACATATTGCGCAGCAGCACGGCAAAGAACAGGAAATTCCGGCCGGGGAAACTGAAGCGCGAAAACGCGTAGGCCGCTGGGACAGCCACGATCACCGAAAGGATTGTCGTGACGGTCGACACGAAAAGGCTGTTCCAGAAGAAGCGGAGGAAGTCCTGGCCGACGCTGTTCTGCGGATCGAGCAGTTTCTGATAGCTGGCGAGGGTAGGTTCGTCCGGCCACCATTGCGGCGGGAATTGCGTCGCCGCGAATCCGGACTTGATCGAGGTGATCAGCATCCAGATCATCGGCAACGCGGTATAAAGCAGCATGAACACGAGGAATATGCGGCCGGCCCACCGCCATCCGTCGACGCGCATGCGGCGACGGGTCTGGGCTCGAGGCGCTGTTTCGGCAATCGTGCTCATCAGGCGCTCCCCTCTTTCCGCTCGTTGCCGCTTAACGCACGGACGTAGAAGTAGCCCAGCGTCATCAGCGTGAGGAACAGGAGCACCGAATAGGCCGATGCCACGCCCCAGCGCTGCCGTCCGAAGGCGAGCTCATAAATGTGGGTTATCCAGATATGCGATGCGTTCGACGGCCCGCCGCCGGTCATGATCCAGGGGATGATGAAGGAATTGAAGTTGGCCACCGCGAGCAGCAGCATCGTCACCACCGAGACGTTGCGCAAGTGCGGGAAGGTGACGTGCCAAAAGCGCTGCCATGCATTGGCACCATCGACTTTTGCGGCACGCAGCAACTGGTCGGGGACTGTCTGCAGGCCGGCCATCATCATGATCATGGCAAACGGAAACTCGCGCCAGATGTTGACGACGATCAGGGAGGGCAGCACCGTGCTGACATTGTCGATGAAATTCGGCGGCTGGTCGGCCAATCCGAGGCCGACCAGCACCGCGCCGATGATCCCGAAGTCCGAATGGTAGATCCACTTCCAGATGTAGGAGGCGGCGACGGCGCTGATGACCCAAGGGATGATCAGGACGGCGCGCAGGACACCACGGCCGATGAAGTCGCGGTGGAGCGCCAGCGCTGTGGCAAACCCCAGGACAAAGGAGATGAAAGTTGACCCCAGAGTCCAGATCAGTGTGTTCCAGGTGACTTTCCAGAACACCTGACTGGTGAGGATGGTCGTGTAGTTGTCGAAGCCGATGAAGGTCTTGTCGCGGAGTTGCAGGCCAGGCGGTGTCTTAAAGAACGACAGCTCGACCGTGTAGTAGATCGGATAGGCGATGACGATGAGCATCACGGCGATCGCTGGGAGCACGTACGCGTAGTCCGCGCGATGCTCCCAGACCTTCCGCAGCGCGCCGGACCAACCGGGTTGCAATCTTCGGCGAGCCTCGGCCTTGCCGGTCACGATCGTCACTTGTGGCGTGCCCTTTTTCTTCGGAACGCTGCGGCTGCGCCAGCGGCGCAGCCGGTCCAGGTCGTAGGTGTGGCTTGGACTAGAGTCCGCCCATCAGGTCTTTTACCTTCTTGGCCGCGTCGTCCGCTGCCTCGTCGACGGTCATCGCTCCGGTCAGGGCATTCTGCAGCATGTCCGGGATGATGATGTTCATGATCTCGGGGGCCTGCGGCAGAGCTGGGAACGGGATGCCGTATGGCAGCATCGAGGTGGTGACGTCGAGGAACTTGATGTTGTCCAGACGTTCCTTCATCCACTTGGTCTTGAAGCCGTTGAGGTTGCCAGGGTTTGATCCGGCGTAGGCCATCTTCAGCGACCATTCAGGGCTCGTCCACATGCAGATGATAGCTTTCGCGGCCGGCTCGTCTACCTTGCCGCCCTCGACATATTCGGGCTTCAGGATGTGAATGTTCGAGCCGCCGAACACGACGGCGCGCTTGCCGTCGGGACCAGTCGGGATCAGGCCGTAGCGCATGTTGTCGATGACCGTCTGCGCCTTGTCCTTGTCGGTGCCCGTCGCCTTTTTCTGCAGGTCGAGCATGACGTTGTAATCGGACGGGTGCGAGATCATCATGCCGAGCTGGCCAGCGACGAACAGGGGCTGATTATCGGCCTGCTGATTGGTGAGTGCCGAAACCGGAACCGACTTGTCGCGAACATACATGTCGTAGGAGGCTTGCAGCGCTGCCTTGCTTTGCGGGCTATCGAGCTGGACCTGCTCATAGGTCGGGTTCGGCGTCGCTTCGTCGAAGACACCGCCGCCATAGGCCCACAGCTGTGGCATGAAGCGGTACGGCGTATTGCCGGCATTCTTGCGAGCCACGAGGCCATATCCGGCAATGCCGAGCTTGTCGTGGATCTGCTTGGAATACTTGACCACGTCGTCCCACGTTGCCGGCGGCTTGTCCGGATCGAGGCCGGCCCGCTTGAAGATGTCGGCGTTCCAGATGAACGCCATCGTCTCATTGTTGGTCGGAATGCCGTAGGTCACGCCCTCCCAGGTCACTGCCTTCATGGCGCCGGGCCAGAAATCCTCGGTCGAATACCCCACATCCTCTGGCTTGAGCGGCTGCAGATAGCCCTTTGAGGCGAACTCGGTACCACCCAGGATCTGCAGGCGGACCGCCATAGGCGCGGCATTGCCCAGGAGCGCGGTGCGGAACTTGTCGAGAAGGTCATTATAGGTGAGGGCTTGTTCCTCGAGCTGGATGTTCGGATAGGTTTTGCGGAAGGTCTCGAAGAAATCCTTGTAGTACTGGCGCAGGAGGTCGGGGTCGCCCTCGAACACGCCCTGATACCAGAAAGTCAGTCGCCCCTTGTAATCGAGCGGGGTGACCTTGGCGCAATCGGCCGCCGTGTCAAAATCCTGTGTGCCCGCAATCGAGCGCACATATTCCGGCGACCACTTGCTCAGGTCGACCGGCGGTGCACCCAGCGCCGATGTAGACGTCAGGGATGCCATCAAAGCAGTGGCGACAGTGCCGCGCAGGACGGCACTGCCGAGCGCAATTCTCGTCATAGGTATCCTCCCTGGTTCTCCCATGCCGCCCTGAAGCGGTCCTTGCTCGTTTCGATCGCGAGGATGCTTCTGTCAGCTCAGTGTATCCTCTCGATCACTTGGTACGTTTTCAGATCGTGAATTGCCTGTCAACGCGCTGGATCGTACATTGTTTGCGAAAGCCGTGTGTGATATCGGGCAAGGTATGTATTGAATTGGGGAGCCCGGCCTTGGCCGAAATAAGCGATTTCAAAGCGATGCCACCGGTGGGGACCGATCCCATCGGGGCCTCCAGCGAGGGCGCCTCGCTTTATGAATTGATCAGGGAAGATATCATCGAGGGACGGCTCGCTGCCAACGAACGGCTTGTCGTCACCGATCTCGCCCGGCGTCACGGCACTTCGACCAATCCTGTGCGCGAGGCCCTGCAGTTGTTGCGCGGCGAAGGGTTTGTCACCTTTATCGCCAACCGCGGGGCGCGCGTGCGACCCATTGATCAAGATTTTGTCCGGGATATCTACGAGATCGGTGTTCTGATCGAGCCAGCCCTGACACGATGGTTTGTGAATATGGCTACCGGCGAGGACATCGCCGAACTCGAACGTCTCCAAGGCCTGATCGAAGAGAACAACTTCGCCGACACATTCAGGCACAGTGAGCTGGATACCGCTTTCCACACCGTGATGTACCAGCGGCACTACAACCGCCACGCCGCCGAGCTTTGGTGGAAGCACCGCGAAGTGCTGCGAGCCGTGAGCCGTCGTTTCAATTTCACGCTGGCGCGACGTGCCGCGATCATGCGCGAGCACCGCGAACTCATCGCGCTTGTGAAGGCGGGAGAGGCCGACAAGGCGGCCGAACTCGTTTCCCGCCATGTCGAGGGTTCGGGCCGGCATATTCTCGAACAGATGCGAGCGCGCAACGCCGCTCGGGCCGGATAGAATGTCCAGTCCAGAACATCGTTAGCTGACCATTTCCAGGCAAAGGTAGTTGAGATGAAAATCACGAGCATTCGGCCGTGGCTGATCAAGTCCGATGCTTCCTACTGGGGAGAGTTCCTGTTCGTCGAAGTGACGACCGACGAGGGAGTGAGTGGCTGGGGAGAGATCACCACCACGACAAGGCTCGCCAACCGCACTCTCTGCACGATCCTGCGGCAGATCGGCATCGCCGTGACAGGCGAGGATCCGGCGCGTATCGAGCATCTCTGGCACAAGATCTTCCGCAGCTTCACCTACATGGGAAGCCGCGGCGCCGCCGTCGAATGCGTGAGCGCCATCGACATAGCCCTCTGGGACATCCGGGGCAAAGTCCTCGGCAAGCCGATTTACGAGCTGCTTGGCGGGCCGGTACGCGATGAAATCGCGCTCTACACCCATCCCAACCAGGCCAAATTCACCAGCAAGGAGGCTGTGGTCCGCGAAATTCTAGACATTGTCGAGTCCGGACACACTGCGCTCAAGTTCGATCCCTACCCCCACCAGGGCCGCAGCGCCGATGGCCTGCCCCGCGAACAGCGAGACGGCTACCTCGATGGCGGCATGACCCGCAAGGACGAGCGCGAGGCCGCCGAACTCACGGCTCTGATCCGCGAAACGGCAGGACCCGATGTCGACATTCTCATCGATGCGCACGGCCGCTTCGATGTCCCCACCGCCATTCGCCTCTGTCGGAGCCTCGAGGAGGCCGGCCAGATCGACTGGTTTGAGGAGCCCTGCCCGCCCGAGAGCCTTAATGCCCTCAAGCAGGTGCGTGAGAAGGTCAATACCGCCATCTCGTGGGGCGAGCGCGGCCACACGAAGTGGGATTTCGTGCCGGTACTCGAGAACAGGCTCGCCGACTACATCATGCCCGACGTTACCTGGACCGGCGGCATTACCGAACTCAAGAAGATTTCTGCGCTGTGCGAAGCCTACTACGTGCCGGTCTCGCCACATGACGCCGCGGGACCGATCAACGTGGTTGCGGGAGCGCAGGTGATGATGACCGTCCCCAATTTCTACAAACTCGAAACATCGGAGTGGAACCTGGGCAAATACGATCACCTGATCGACAGACCACTCGACATTTCGAACGGCAGCCTCAAGCTGTCGTCGAAGCCTGGTCTCGGTATTGAGATGGACCGCGACTACCTGCAGGCCTACGAGATTGAGTTGGGCTAGCAAGACCAAATGCCGGCCCAGGGTGCGGGACGACAAGCCGAAAACGAGGATAAGTCATGGCAAAGACAGGTGGCGCCGACGAAGCGCTCAATCAGGTGAACGCGAACTCCAAGCCATCCCAGCTTCGCATCACCGACATGCGGGTAGCCGAAATCGTCGGCGCGCCGTTCACCTCGACCCTGCTCAAGATTTACACCAACCAGGGCATCGTCGGGCTTGGCGAGGTGCGCGACGGCGCCAGTGCCACCTACGCGCTGATGCTGAAGAGCCGGCTGCTTGGCGAGAACCCTTGCGACATCGACCGCCTGTTTCGCCGGATCAAGCAGTTCGGTGGCCATGGCCGGCAAGGCGGCGGCGTCTCGGCGGTCGAGATCGCGTTGTGGGATCTCGCCGGCAAGGCCTATGGCGTTCCCATCTACCAGATGCTCGGCGGCCGGTTTCGGGAGAAGGTGCGCGTCTATTGCGACACCGACGCTACCGTGCCGAGCGGCACCGAGACCGGCAAGCGCCTCAAGCAGCGCATGGCGCTCGGCTTCACCTTCCTCAAGATGGATCTGGGGCTGATGCAGATCGCGGATGTACCCGGTGCGGTCGTCTCCCCTGCTGGTTCACTTGAAGGGTACCGCATCCATCCCGGCCGCGGCCCGGTCAAGACCATGGAGGAGCGGCGCGCCCGCAATGCCGCTTACGATTTGCATAACGTCCCCCATCCGTTTACCGGCCTCCACTTTTCCGACAAGGGCCTCGACCTGCTTGAACAGTACATTGCCGAGGTTCGCGATGTTATTGGCATGGATATTCCGCTCGCCATTGACCATGTCGGCCACATCTCGCTGCAGAACGGCATTCGGCTCGCCAGGCGGATTGAAAAATACGTGCCGGCCTGGCTCGAGGATGTGATCCCATGGCAGTACACCGAGCAGTTCCGGCAACTGCAGGCCGCCACTACGGTGCCGATCTGCACCGGCGAGGACATCTACCTTAAGGAAGGCTTCGAGCCTCTGCTCAAGAGCGGCGGCCTCTCCATTATCCACCCGGACCTGCTCACAAGCGGGGGCATCCTCGAGACCAAGAAGATCGGCGACATGGCCCAGGACCATGGCGTCGCAATGGCCATCCATATGGCCGAAAGTCCAATCGCCGCAATGGCCGCGGCACATGTCGCGACCGCGACCGAAAACTTCATGGCGCTCGAATACCACTCTGCCGATGTCGACTGGTGGGACGATATCGTCACCGGCCTTTCCAAGCCGCTCGTGAAGGACGGCTTTATCACTGTTCCGGACAAACCTGGCCTGGGGATTGACGACGTCGTCGACGAGGTGATCTCGCAGCATCTGCAGCCGGGTGTCACCGGCATCTGGCAGCCCACGGATCACTGGGACAACGAGTATTCCTGGGACCGCACCTGGAGCTGAGGCGAAAAGAACCGAAGATGAAGATCACCGACCTTCGCTGCGCCGTCATCGGCAGACACCCAATAGTCCGCATCGTTACCGACAAGGGCCTCTATGGCCTTGGCGAAGTCGAGTTCACCAAGACCTATCTTAAGCCTTGGGTGCTGCATTTCCGCGATGCGCTGATCGGCGAGGACCCTACCGACGTCGAACGGGTGATGCTGAAGATCCGCCAACGCGGCTCTTTCAAGCCCTATGGCGCGGCGGTAAGCGCTATCGAGCATGCGCTGTGGGACATAGCTGGCAAGGCCGCAGGCGTGCCGGCCTACAAACTGCTCGGCGGCAAGGTGCGCGACAAGGTGCGCGTCTATAACGGCTCGATCCGCCAGAAGCGAACGGGGGACCGGCCGGAGGATTACGCCGCTGACGTGAAATGGATGATGGAGCAGCCGCAGAATTTCTTCATGATCAAGCAGGGGATCTCGTTCCACTCCAACATGAAGGACACCATCGAGGGCTTTCACTACGGCGTGACGCAAAAGAAGGCCGGCTATCACGGTGCCATGGACCAGGGCGTGATCAGCGAGCGCGGTTTCAACCACATGCTCGACTGCGTGATCGCGATGAAGGAAGTGCTGGGCGACAAGGTCAGCCTGGCGCTCGACTGCGGCCCGGGCTGGATGCTGCCCGATGCGATCAAGTTCGCTCGCGCGGTCGAGAAGTACAATTTGATGTGGCTCGAGGACATGCTGACCGGCGACTATGTGCCGTGGGTCAATCCGCAGGCCTATCGGGAGTTGACCACCTCCACCTCGACGCCAATTCATACCGGCGAGCAGATCTACCTGCGGCACAATTTCAAGGAGCTGATCGAAACGCAGGCGGTGCGCGTCATCGGCCCCGATCCAGCCGATATTGGCGGCATTGCCGAGCTCAAATGGGTCGCCGAGCACGCCTGTATGCACTCGATCCTGATGGCACCGCACGGCACCGCGAACGGCCTTCTCGGCCTCGGCGCGCTGATCAATGTCTGCGCCACCCTGCCCGCCAACTTCATCGCGTTCGAATACCCGAGCGCCTCCGACCCCTGGTGGGAGGACCTCGTAATCGGCCTGCCGTCGCAGATCGTGAAGGACAGCATGGTGGACTTGCTGGAAGCGCCGGGGCTGGGCCTCGATATCGACGCCGAAGCAGCCAGGAAGTATCTCCGGGATGAGGATGCAGGCTTCTTCGACTGAACCATCCTTCTTGCGCCACCGTGCACGGCGCGGACTGCTTCACGCAACCTGTCATCCGGAATGACCGTTTCGGGCCGGTTCCAGACTGTCGGCTTCAGGCACCGAGGGTGGGATAGCTGCCATTCGTCGCGAGGCACATAGAACGCCTGCTTCCGGCCCAAGATTGACAACGGAAAATCACTGCCTCTTTGGATGCAGATGGACGTGGCGCATTCTCATCCGGAAAACAATGATGGTCTTTCGTTCGCCGCCCACCGCGTCAGTTCTTGACCCCCACTCGAGCGCGCAGCGTCGCCGTGACATGATCCTCGCGCGGTTCAACGAAATCGATAGCGTCACCATTCCTCGATTGAAGGCTGATCGTCTTCCAGTTCTCGCCACCTACTAGGACGCGAGTGACAAGCTCGGCGACTTGACTGGCCTGCTGAACAGTCGCCGGATCGAGTTTGAAATCGTCATCAAGCAGCGTGCGGACGTCCCATAGAGGGACGGTCCCATCGTCGACGGGGCCGCGTCGCATCGCTCCCGTAAGGATACCTCCATCGATCGCACAGGACAGCGAAGACATTTTCAAGAAACTCAACCGATGGTCAGGACGCGCAAGATCGGCAGCAACTGTCGCGATATGCAGAGCAGCTAACCCAGCCTCGGGGGTACTCCATTGCTCAGAACGCTCGCGTAGGCGCCCGATGGTGTGATCTGAAAGGTAAACAGATGGGGCGACGTCACAAGCGTCGCGCTTGCCCCGATTTGTAGTGAAGGTGGCGCATAGTGCAGTTACTCCGCTTTCGTGCTCCAACCCTTGAAGCGGATGGCTGCCATGCACCAGCATGCGCAGATCGAATATCGTTGCCTGCCGGTTGCCTTCCAAAAATAGCGCGATGCGAAAGCCACGATCAGAGGGGGGGAGGCGCTCCAGACGCGTAGCAGCGGCATCAAGAAGCTTTACCCGTCGCGGCGGCGATCCTTCATCCATGAACGCATGACGCAACGCGACTTGCGCATCGCGCCATGTCGTCGCCTTGCCGCCGGGATCCAGCGCAGGCGCGCCTATCCTCTCTCGTCGAGCAATCTCGTAAGCGAGATTTTTCGCGTAGATGCGCGCTTCCGTACCAAGTTTGCCAGGCGACTGTCTCATGACGGGCATCCATAGCGCATTCCCACCATTTGGGTATAGGCGAGCGGATTTTGGCTCGGCGGGATCGAGAGGCGACACTGCGGAGCGGGGCGGATAGCGCGCACGTCGCGCGAATAAAAACAGAGCGCCCCATCGCTGGGACGCCCTCATGTCGGCCTTCGTTGAAGCGAGTAGCCATGGGGAGTTCCTCTCGTTGAAGGAACTTCATCGTCTGATAGCAGCCTTTACCTGCTCACGGACGATGATTTACCGCACAACTAGGCGACCCTCCCGCGGAGCGGGTTTGTACATGAGGCGCCTTGGGCCCGGCAGCCTTGGGATCGGCAGCCTTGGGCGGTTAGCGGAATGTCAGCTTCTGGTGTTCGAACCTAGTTATAGAGACACCTGGGCCAGCGCGAGCATCGTCGTGACATGACCCAAAGGCGACAAGACGACCAAAAAGGTGGGAAGCGCAGCGAAACCCCTCTATATCGACAGCCATGGATGCATCGAGCGACCACCCGCAGAACGACGAGCTTCTCTCGGACATCCAGCGCCTGTCCTTCGACTATTTTCTCAAAGAGGCCAACCCGGCGAATGGCCTGATCGCCGACCGCAACACCCCGGCG
>NZ_JAMYMO010000061.1:0-21593 GCF_040318575.1 Mesorhizobium sp. M1088
GGCCGATTTGGCGCGCAATACTCCGCATCGCATCCACGACGACAACCAGGAATCGCTGTTTTCCGCCATTTGAAAAGGAGGTGCATAATGAATCGGTCTTCGCGATTGGACGGATTGAGCGCTCGACGGTGTTGCTGTCGATCTCGATGCGGCCGTCGTCAAGGAAGCGCGAGAGGCCTTGCCAGCGCGAGAGCGTGTAGCGGATCGCCTCGGCGAGCTTTGTCTTCTGGCTAATCAGGCCGAGCTTCTCGCGCAGCCAGGGTTCGAGATCGGCGACAATAGCGCGGCTATTTTCCTGACGCATCGCACGGCGTTCATCGGCCGATCGGCCGCGGATATCGTCCTCTATTCTGTAGAGCTCGGCGATCCGTCTCAGCGCCTCGCTGGCGATCGGCGCGGGACCCGCTGCCGCCAGTTCATAGAAGCGTCGGCGCACGTGTGCCCAGCAGAAGGCGAGCGTCACGTCGCTTTTGTCGGCCAGCACGCGATAGCCGCCATAGCCATCGACCTGCAGGATTCCAGTGAAGCCTGCGAGATGAGCGATCGGACGCTCGGCCTTCCGGTCGGGTGCGTAGACATAGGCAACGCCCGGCGGGTCGGCTCCCTGCCATGGCCGATCGTCACGCGCATAGGCCCAGAGCTGCCCGGTCTTGGTCTTGCCTCGGCCGGGATCGAGCACCGGCGCGGTCGTCTCGTCGGCGAAGAGTTTTGGCGAGGACTTCAATTTGCCAAGCAGCCGCTCATGCACCGGACGCAGGTGCCAGGCGGCGCGGCCGATCCAGTCGGCGAGCGTGGACCGATCGAGATTGATGCCTTGCCGGGCATAGATCTGCGCCTGACGATAGAGCGGCAGGTGATCGGCGTATTTGGAGACCAGGACTTGGGCGACCGTCGCTTCGGTCGGAAGACCACCCTCGATCAGCCGGGCCGGCGCGGCAGCCTGAACGACCACATCCTCACAGGCGCGGCAGGCATATTTGGGCCGCCGCACCACGATCACGCGCAGCTGCGCCGGAACGATGTCGAGCCGCTCGCTCACGTCCTCGCCGATCCGGTGCAGGCCATTGCGACAGCACGGGCAGGCATGGTCCTCGATGTCGACGACCATCTCCGTGCGCGGCAGGTGGGGTGGCAACGCACCACGGTTCGCCCGGCGCTTCGTGGCCTTTGCTTGGCGCTCGGCGAGAGCAGATTGTTCCTTCGCTTCCTCGCCGGCGGCCTCGATCTGCTCGGCCTCTTCGAGCCCCAGCAGCAATTGATCCTCGGGGAGCGTTTCAGCACGACGGCCGAAGCGGTGACGCTGCAATTCCTTGATGATCTGGATCAGCCGGGCGTTCTCGACGTCGCGCGCCAGGACCATCGCCTTCAGCGCGTCCGGATCGTCGGGAAGCTGGTCAGCAGTCATCGCCATGACAGGATCAGACCATATTCGCCGACAGCCCGCGACAGCGGAATCCAGGCTGATTCACTTCGTCGCGGGTCAGCCGGCCTGGGCTGGAACGCGGGTCCGGCGCGCCTCATGGACGCGCCGCCAGTCGAGACCTTCGAGTAGCGCCGAGAGCTGCGCGGCCGTCAGCCGCATCATGCCGTCATGTACTTTCGGCCAGCGGAACTCCCCATCCTCCAAACGCTTGGCATAGAGGCAGACGCCGGTGCCGTCCCAGAAGATCAGCTTGATCCGGTCTGTCCGCTTCGCCCGGAAGACGTACACGGCCCCGCTGAACGGATCGGCTCCCATCGTCTCTCGCACCAGCGCAGCCAATCCCTCCGCACCCTTGCGGAAGTCGACCGGCTTCGTCGCCACCATGACCTTGACCGCACCCGTCGGCCCGATCACGACGTCGCCTTCAGCGCGCGGATCACTGCGGCCACCGTCTTGGCATCGGCGCCCCGGCCGACGCGCATCGCAACGCCGTCGATCTCAAGCTCGATCACTCCGGCGTCTCGAGTGGCTTGCCGTTTCTGCTGCTTCGGTGAACGGCTGGCTACAGGCTCCGCCGCCGCCACAACCGCCGGCACGAAGGCAGGAGAATTTTGCTGCACCGAAGCGGCCTGTTTGCGCGCTTCGCGGCGCCAGGCGAAGACCTGCTGCGGCCTGAGGCCATACCGGCGGGCGACCTCGGAAACGACTGCGTTCGGCTCCAGCGTCTCCGCGATGATCCGCGCCTTGTCATCCACCGACCAATGACGCCGACCGCCGGCACCGTTGATCACCTCGAAACGCCGAGGCTGCCGCTCCGGGTCAAGCGTAAGGTCAAGTCCAGACACAAGCCGATCTCCGATCCCAATACAGGATCGGCAACCTCACAGATCGCGACCACTCCCGAAAGGTGGTCCCACAACAGCGCTTACGATGGACCGCTGATACGGCGAGGTGTAACCAATGTCGTAGTCACCACATTCGAGACATTAGAGCTTGCCTGCCGGAATGGCTCGTTTGGGTCAGGGCTTGCCGTTGAGCCGGCCGCCGGAACGGGCAACTAGCGCCAGAAGCGGCCGTCTATGGGTTCGCCGCCAAATGGGGGCTTTGGGGTCAAAAGTTCGCGTTCGCGACAGGCCGGATCGCGCCTAATCTCGGTCATTCCTTTCGACTTGACCGCCTGCCAAAAGCGGACTTGTTGGAACTGACGTTGCGGTTGCCGCTTGTGTTGGCCGAGATCAGTCTCGCCGTTACTAAAACCCGGCATTCTCGGAATTTGGTGAGGGGAAAATTGAGGGTGCAGGGGGGCAGTGACCGCTGTTTGTTCACCGGTGTCATTTAGGTCAAATTAATCCGCTGTAATGCGCAAGGCGTTCAGCGTCTCCGGCGTAATGGTGCCTGTCACCTTGAGATTGTAATCCGCTTGCATTTTCAGGAGGCCGGCCCGCATCGCAGGGCTCATTTTTCCATCCAATTCGCCATTGTAGTAGCCGAACGACAGCATGGCGAACTGAACTTGCAGGACGATCTCCTTGAATTTGGCAGCGTTCCCGGGAAGCACAACCAGAGGTGCTGCAGCCGGCGCAGTGGCAGTCGGCGCCTGGTAGGTTGGCGAGGGCGCTTGATACACTGGTGCCGGAGCCTGATAGACGGGTGCGGCCGGTGGGTAGTAGGTGCCGCCTCCCGTAGAGGATCGATGGCTGCTGTGGGAGCTGTGGCTCGAATGCGAACTATGCCCGGCCAATGTGAATTTGTGATCCAGCTTGAAAATGTCGAACAACGATTTCGACTTGCCTCCATCATTGAATGGAGCAATCGGCATTGCGGTGCTCTCGATTGGCATGAAGCCGGCTGCCAGCAACGACGGAATGGTAAAGAGCCGCTTTTTCACGTGAGGCCTAACCTTTCATATCCATGCGCTTTCGGGTGCCATTCGAAGAAGCCGCCGCAGTCGTCGCGTAGTCCGCAACCAGCGCACTCCGAAACGTAGGATCGCTTCCAATCGGAAATCGTCGACGGAGCCAATGTTCTGTAGTCGGGCGGAAGAGTGCACAACGGAAAATTGTACAGCATCGCGTCGATCCCACGGCTGATGGCGAAATCGAGCGCGTTGCCAACCGCGTCGAAACCCTTGGAGCTGTCGAAAAACAACGAGTGCCAGTTCTGCCTGCCGTAGCCGATATTTTCGAGTTGCATGATTGCCCATTTGTCGACGAACGGCAGCGATGTCGTCACAAACCTGGCCAGATCAGTCATACCAGCTGCATTCGGCTTCATCAGCACCGTACGCAATTCGATTTTCGCGCCGGCGTGGCCAAGGACCGACAGGCCTTCTCTGACCTGGCCGAACGCGCCCGGCTTTTCCACGATCCGGTCATGAATTTCAGGATTGCTCGAGTAGACAGGAACGCCCCAAAGGATCCGATTCAGGTCTAGCTTGCCTAGCTTCGTCACGTCATCGCGGTCAAAGTGTTGAGCGTTGGTTAGGACGTGGAAATCAACGTCGGGCCGCGCCGACAACATTCGTTGCAGGAATTCGAGCAGTTCCGATTTGAACAGCGTCGGCTCTCCGCCAGATAGCCCGATCGTTGCGTTTTCTGGCGAGAGCAGGACTGCCGTCTCGAAAAACGGGAACATGTCTACATGCTGCTGTTTCGGCGGCTGCGAACACATCAGGCAAAGCTGGTCGCATCGTTCGGTGACCAGCAGTGTGTTGTGACGGGAGTTTGCTCGGATGAGACGGTGTGCGGTGCCCCGTCGAGGCACAACAAACAGCACGTCGCCATTTACGTCGCTCGGGTCGATTCCGAAGACACGAAGTGATCTGTCTTCGCCATAGAACTCTGCGCTTTCGCGGGTCGCGTTGCCCAGCACTGCATCGAACGAGCTGAGCCCTGGCGTGTCGTGGGCAACGCCCTCAAAGGAGCGGAGCCGAACCACATAGGGATCGATCGCTTCTGTCTCGATTTTGAGGCGAAGCGGGATCATGTGTGGACCGGAACCATGTGATCCCCCCAGGACGGAACTCTGGCCCATTTGGCGACAGATTGCCGAGCTGCCTCGTCGCGGCGCGTCATCACTTCTACGACTTTGTCGAACAGAGAAATATGCCGCCTGCAGAACCACGTCTCGATGCGAATGAGATCGACACGGCCGTCGCGCGACAAATCGTCGACAACGTCTGTGCCGCAGAAAGGCTGATAGACACAGTGAATGCAGTCGGCATCGAAATTGTTGATCGATGCGCCATTGAGCAGTTGCACCTTCTGCTGATCGATGCCATCGGCCACTGTTCCGATCGCGAGGTCGACGCGCCCGATGCGCGACAGCATCCTGGCCTCGTCCGTCGGGTACAGCTGCCCATCGTGATCGACGACGATATAGTCGGACGCGAAGAAATTCGGATTGCGAAGATCGACGTGATCGTCTGTCCCTGATCTCAAGAATCTCCGTAGGCACTGACTGAAATAGTACTCTTCAACGTATCGGCCGGTGCGATGATTGCGTTCGATGAGATAATCGATGAAACCTGAATGGAGCGCATTCCATCGAGCGATCGCATTTGGATCGCTCTTGCGTCGGCGCGCAAAGCCTTGGTGGTTTATCGGACGGAGATATATCGACTGTATGCCATGGCGCTCGAAGTTGCCGACGAGATCCTCGAAATTCGGCGGGCACTCGACGTCGATGGTTGGCAGGGCGGAAACCTTGCCGGGGCCGAGGCGCCTGACAGCTTCAGCCAAATTTCCGAGGAATGTATCGGTCGCCAGACTGTCGCCAGTCCGCTGCCGGGTGTGTGTCTCGTGGTTCCCATCCAGTGACGTGCTAACGAATGTGTCCGGCTGATCAAGAAAGGCCCACTCCATCTCGCCCATGCGCTGGAGGTTGGTGCAAACGACAAACTGGCTGCGCGGAAATCTTGAGCGGGTGAAAGCTCTGATCTGCTCGAGCAGATCAACGCGAAGCAAAGGCTCCCCGCCCTGAAACTCGAGCTTCATATCAGGACCTTTCAAATTGCCGATGAAGTCGAGGGCCGCGCTCAATGTTTCATTGGACCAGTCGAAGCCCCGCGCGGCCTCAGGGGCCCGGGAAACCTGGCAATAGCTGCAAGTCAGATTGCAACGCAAAGTCGGGACGAGAATGAGATACGAGAGCTCTTGCTGCTTCGATTGCCTGCCAGCCCAACGATAGGCAAAGGATGTCCAATCAGGATCGCCTTCGCGTTCAAACGTATGTCCATTGCCACGAAGAAATCTCTGGTCGTCGGCTGAGAGCGCATCGCGTGCGTATCTCCCTAGAAACTCGTCGCTACCGAGAAAGAACCCACCGGCGTCGTCGCTAAACAGCAGCGTTCCATCCGGGCGATCTCTGAATTTGAGCGGCCATACGGTCATCTGGCGGTGACCGCCCGGATCAACGCTTGTCGCAGCGGAAGCGTTTCCGAGTAGATCTTCTCACGATAAATGGCGTGAAGGACGTTCTTTCGCAAATCGTCCAGCCTGTCCGGCGGAAGCTCTTCTACCGCTACGCCCTGACCCGAGGCCGAAAACCGCAGCGACGGATATTGGACTTGTAGTCGAATTAATGCGCCTTCCGCAAAACGCTGAAAGTCCTGCGGAATCTCGATTGTAACCTGTCCCAGAATGCGCGCCGCCCCCACGTACCAAGTCCTCCGTCCCAACAAACTATACCCAAAACTGGAGTATGGGAATTGTGCAGTTCAACTTCGATTTTTCAGTGACGGCCGATATCACTGATGGTTGGGCTTGTTGCTGAACGGACGGCAGTTTTGCGCCTCATCCCGATGGCTTAAGCAAGCCTTGCCTTTGCCCAAAAGCGGATGTTCGGCCCGAATAACTTGCGGCGCCGGTGCGGTTCAAGCCGGACGTTAGCGTCGGCCCTCTTCTTCTGCTGAAAGCGAAGATTTTGCTCGGGTGTGCGAAGCTTGTCAGGACAGAAGTTCTTCGAATTAAACTTTATGATTGCATGTTTCTCGCACTCTTTACATTATCATTTAGATTACAGGGTACGATTGCGCCGACCTCGGACCAATCGCCTTGTCGACTCAACTGAAACTTGACGTGCCGACATCAACGACTTGGGGGAGATCATGCGTTACGTCATGCGGGCACCAAGTCCGCCAGCAGCCCTCGGGGACTCCCTTGCGAGCGGAAGGCGGCAATCTTTTTTTCGGTATCTGCAGCTCGATCCCTTGAAGCGCGAACAGACCCGCGTTCCGATTATGCAGTTCGAGTCACGGGAGATCATGCGTGATCTCTCGCACATGTTCCTTGGGAAATGCGCTTTCTGCGAGCAGGCTTCGAAAAGCATGTTCCTACACCGTTTCAGGCCAATGAACGATGCCGAGCCAACTGTCGGCAGCGAGGAGGACGGCCGGGCGCGCGATGCCCATCTTTATTACGGCTGGCTGTCGGATGCCTGGATCAACCTCTATGCGATCTGCGGGGACTGCAGGCCGAAGCGAACCACGTACTTCCCGGTCAAAGGACAAAGGGCGCACATCCCGACGCCGGAAGAATACGCCGGGTTCGTCGAGAATGGCGATGGGACGTGGCCGGACCTAGAGCTCGACGAGACACCGCTCCTGGTCGATCCCTGTCTCAACGACATTACCCGCCATCTCGTCCCGCGCGACGACGGATCGCTGGAAGCCGCAAGCCCGCAGGGTGAGGAGACGATCAAGCATTTCCGGCTCAATCGGACGCGATTGAGAACCAGGCGAAAGCAGGCCTTCGACGACTACGCAACACTCGAAGGCGATGGACCGAACGACACCAATGAATTCGTCGGCCTCTGGCGGATGCTGAGGCGTCAGACCGATGCTGGCGACGCAGAGATCGCAGCGATCACCGCGTCTGCGAATATCGTCGAGGAAGCCGACATCGCTGGAGCACGACCTCGCCTGCAGGAAATCCGGCTGACGAACTTCAAGGCGATCGAAACGCTGTCGATTAAGATGCCTGCTGCACCAGACCCGACCGAACGCATAGCGCAGGCACTGTTGATCCTAGGCGAAAACGCTGCTGGCAAGAGCTCCATCCTGGAGGCGATCGCACTTAACCTCATGGGCGCCGACGCACGCCCCGACCTTGTGGAGGATCCGGGTAGCCTGAGGCTCAACCCCAGCTTCATGGGCGCCGAAGATCTGCCGCAGAAGCCAACGGCCAAGGTCCGGCTTCAATTCGACAATGGACAGGTCTCGACACTCACGGTCAGCGCCAAGGGCTATTCTCAGATCGGCGAGAACCGGTTGCCCCTGGTCTTCGGCTACGGCGCCTACCGTCATTATGTGCGCGACCTGCATGACTGGAAACCGTCGCGACCGGTGCTCAGCCTGTTTCATACCGACAGCCTGCTCAGCAATCCGGAGCAATGGCTTCTCGGCCTGACACCGACCGAGTACCGGGCCGTCGTCCAGGCGCTAGGCGTGATCTTCGGGGCTGCCGAAGAGATCGACGTCATCTATCGCGACGAGGCCAAGGGCCGATGCTTCGTCGAAATGCAGATCGATGCGTCCGGCAAGAAGAGCAGGACCCCGCTCTCGAACGTCTCGTCGGGCTTCCGCACCATTCTCGCATTGTCCTGCGACATCATGCGATGGCTCATGGATCGCGACATCAATCCGAGCTTCACGACGCTGACCTCGGCGGAGGGGATCGTGCTGATCGACGAGGTGGAGGCCCATCTCCACCCGCGCTGGAAGATCCACATCATGAAGGGCCTGCGCACCGCCTTGCCGTCAATGACCTTCATCGTCACGACCCATGATCCATTGTGCCTCAGGGGAATGCGGGACGGGGAGGTGGTGGTGCTGAGCAAGGTCGCAAGGCAGCGTGGCAGTGGCCAGATCCCGATCATGGTCGACAGCCTGACGCAGTTGCCGAAGGTGTCGGCGCTGACCATCGAGCAGCTCCTGACCTCGGACCTGTTCAGCCTTTTTTCCACCGACGATCCCGAGACGGATGCAAGCCTCGCCCGTCTTGGCGACTATCTCGCGAAGGCCGAAAGTGTGCCGGACCAGGCCGTTAGGGCTGCGATGGACGCGATACGTAGGCAGGTGGTGGACGCCCTTCCGGTCGGCATGAGCGAGGCTGCCCGGCTCGTGCAGGAGGCCGTTGCGGACTACCTTGTCAACCGGCGCAACCTTGCCGGCAAGCCACGCGAGGACCTGCGCGACGAAACGAAAAGGCGGATCCTGGCCGTCCTGGAGGGCATCTGATGCGGCGCGTCGATCGGGCCCTGGTTTCAGCGCCGGCTGTCCTTGTCGGCGACAAGAGCCGCGGCGGCAAGGAACTGGCGAAGGCGAAGATCTTCTTCGAGGCGAAGGCAAAGGCTGAAGCTGCGGGAGCAGCCGCCGGCGCGCTGGCTCCAGCCACGAAAGCAAAGAAGACGAAGAAGGAAAAGACGTTCGATTTTAGCGCCTATTCCGACGAAGCGGTCAAATACGCGCTCGACAAGCTGTTCTTCGGCAAATGTGCCTATTGCGAAAGCCGATATGCCAACCAGGCACCGGCCGATGTCGAACATTACCGGCCGAAGGGACGCATCGCCGGCGTTGCCAATCATCCCGGCTACTGGTGGCTCGCCATGGTATGGGACAACCTGCTGCCGAGCTGCATTGATTGCAATCGCCGGCGTTGGCAGGATTTGCCGAAATTCCCGGTAAGCCTCGTGCAACTGCTGTCGGCGCCCGAGATGCAAGGGGCCAAGGCATCGCTTGGCAAGCAGGATCTGTTTCCGATCGCCGGTGCAGCCAGGGCGATGGCGGACTTTCCCGGAATCGACGAGCAGCCCGACCTGATCAACCCCTGCGTTGACGATCCGGAAGAGCACTTGGTGTTTCACATCGACCGCGGCGACCCTCTCGGCCTCGTCCTTCCGACGTTCAAAGACAACGTCCCTTCCAGGCGTGGCCTGACATCGATCCATGTCTACGGCCTGAACCGGCTCGGATTGGTTCAGGAGCGAACACGGGTCCTGCGCAAGCTCGATTTCCTGAGCCGGTTGATCGACGAGATCGGCAAGATTTCGGAGACGCTGCTTGCCAGCCTCGATCAGCAGACCAAGACGATGGGCGCGCGGCTCGACCTGCTGGTCAACCAAATCCTCGACGAAATCCGCGCGATGGCGGAGCCGGACCAACCCTATTCGAGCCTCGTGAAGGCTTGGTCGAACACGCTTGAAATCAACTGAGGTAGATGGGACATGAGCGCGCCTGAACTGAGCTGCGACCTCGTCATGAAGGGCGGGATCACAAGTGGGGTTGTCTACCCGAAGGCCGTCGTGAAACTTTCGCGCAAGTATCGCTTCCGCAATATCGGCGGTACGTCGGCCGGCGCGATTGCGGCGGTGGTCACTGCCGCCGCCGAATACGGTCGCGCGGACGGCGGATTTGAGAAGATCGAGGCGCTTCCAAAGCAGTTGTCAGCGACGCTCTTGGAGAAATTCCAGCCCCGCCCGGAGCTTCGTCCGGTCTTCAATCTGATACTGGCGGCGATGTCGAAAAGTATCGCGGGCACAGTCTTCGCACTTTTGAAAGGCTACCCAGTGCCAGCAATTCTGGGTGCCATCCCCGCCATCATTGTTGCCTTCCTGATCCCGTTCACTTGGCATTCGACTTCGGCGGCGATCCTCGCTGTCCTGCTGTTCCCATTCCTGCTCGTTCTCCTGCCCGCCGCCACGGCGAGTTTTGTCGCGGCCCGCGATGTCGCCCGCAGGCTTCCGGAGGCCGATTACGGCCTCTGCAACGGAATGAGCCAACCTTACATGCCCGCCGGCCATCCCGCCCTGACCGAGTGGCTGGCCGATACAATCGATCTCGTCGCAGGGCGTCCGGCCACCGCCGAGCCGCTCGGGGTCAAGGACCTTCAATCCCGCGAGATCAGGGTGCAGACCGTGACCACCGACATCACCTCGCATCGTCCCTACGTGCTGCCGATGGAGAACAATCTTCATTACTTTTCCGAGCGGGACTTCCGGTCTCTTTTTCCGGCCCGTGTCGTCGACGCGATGCTGACGACGCCAAAAGAGGGATCAAGCGACCTCTATCCGTTCAAGATTGACAATCTTCCGCTCGTTGTCCTCGCACGCATGAGCCTCAGCTTCCCGGCGTTGATATCGGCGGTCCCGCTCTACAGGATCGACTATACGCTGGTCGGCGTTCCCGAACAGGACAGGTTGGTGCGTTGCATGTTCTCCGATGGTGGACTGTCGTCGAATTTTCCGGTGCATTTCTTCGACCGCTTCCTGCCGTCGCGCCCGACCTTTGGCATCTCGCTCGGGGAATATGACCATCGGCGGGAGAAGCCGGAAAACACCAAGGAAACCCGGGTATTCCTCCCGACAAAGGCAGGACAGGGACAACTCCTTCCGACCCGAGGATTTTCCGGATTGATCGCCTTCGTGTTCGCCCTCTTTGACAGCGCCAAGGATTGGCAGGATTCCCTCCAGTCCATTCTCGCCGGCTATCGCGAACGGATCGCGACGGTCAACCTCAAGCCTGAGGAAGGCGGCCTCAATCTGGACATGCCGCCCGAACGCATCGACCAGCTTACCGGCTTCGGCGAACGTGCCGGCGACCTGATCAACAGCGATTTCGAACTCAACGAACACAAGTGGCGTCGCTATCTGGTCGAAGTCCGCGCGCTTGACGAGATGCTGCGGCAATTTGCGGACGCCTACGCTGAAGCACCCGAGCCGGGCTCGCTTGGATACGCAGAGATCGCAACCGACTACGAACCGTCATCCTACAAAGATCTCAAACCAGACGAGCGACAGACCTTGCGAGAGGGAGAACACAGAATGATCCCAGGCCGCATCGCCAATCCCGACGAACCAGCGGAACAGAAGGTCGTATTCCAGCCGCTCCATCAACAGCCGCTCCGAGCGGATCGAATAGAACGCCTGTAGCAGCATCGCTCGCAGCAGCTTTTCCGGCGGGGTCGAAGGCCGCCCCATCGGCGAATACAGCGCCGCGAAGTCCCGCTCCAACGCCGAAAGCGCCTCGTTCACAATCGCCCGAATGCGGCGCAACGGATGATCGCGCCGCACCCGAGCCTCGAGATCAACATAACTGAACAGTTCGCCAGACCGGTCGTCCATCGCCGCAAAGTTCCTGAGCGCGGTGCTGGCGCAGCCCAAGGTCAAGAGGCTTCTGTCGACGGATCACTTCTCGGTCGACGGGACGCTGATCGAGGCCTGGGCGTCGATGAAGAGCGTCAAACCGAAGGACGGCCCAAGCGGCGGCCATGGCGAGCCGCCGGCTGAAGGGGGCGGGCGAAACGCGGAAGCGGACTTCCATGGCCACAAGCGCTCGAACGACACACATGCCTCGACCACCGATCCGGATGCCCGGCTCTATCGCAAGGGCAAAGGCAAGGAGGCCAAGCTGCGCTTTATGGGACATGGCTTGATGGAGAACCGCCACGGGCTGCTGGTCGACGCCTGCCTGACACTGGCCGACGGACATGCTGAGCGGGTGGCCGCACTGCACATGATCGAACCTCGCGCCGACCGACCGCAGGCGATCACGCTCGGTGCCGACAAGGCCTACGACACAGAAGACTTCGTCAATGAGCTGCGCTCGATGAGGGTGACGCCGCATGTAGCGCAGAACAACACGAGTGGCCGCAGTTCCGCGATCGATGGGCGCACGACGCGGCATGGCGGCTATGCCGTCAGCCAGCGCATCAGGAAGCGCATCGAAGAGGCATTCGGTTGGATCAAGGTCGTGGCCGGCCAGCACAAGACGAGGTTCCGCGGCCGCGACCGTGTCGGATGGGCCTTCACCTTCGCAGCCGCTGCCTACAATCTGGTGCGACTGCCAAAGCTCATGGCGGAGACCGGCTGATGGCCAAGGTTCCCGGCTTCGCCAAGGCCTTTGCCGGCCGCTGGCGCATCGTCGAGATGGATGTTTGGGATAACGACTTCCTCGATCTCGTCGAGGAAGCGCATCTGACATTCAAAGGCTCGGCGGATGGCGAGATCGCCTTCGGCGCACTCAAGGGCTTCCTCGATGTCCGATATGGCACCCGCGATGGCTCAGCATGCGCGGAATTCTCGTGGGAGGGGCATGATGAGAAAGACCCAGCCTCTGGCCGCGGCTGGGCTGTCTTTGGCACTGCAGGCCGCCTCGTCGGCCACTTCTACATCCACAACGCCGACGATTCAGGCTTCGTTTGCGAAAGAGCCTGACTTCTTCAACAGCCTGTTAGTGCTGAGTTCATCGATTAGCGAGATCGATCCCGGAGCGCGCCGACTCGCGCGGCGGCTTCCCGGTCCGACTAAACACGCGCGAAAAGGCGGCCGCGCTATCGTAGCCGACCTGCGCATCGACACTCTTGACCGGTTTGCCCTTGCCGAGAAGCTGGCGCGCGATCGTGATGCACCAGACCGTCAGGTATTCAATGGGCGTCAGGCCAACCAGTGTACGAAAATGATCGGCGAACCGCGTGCGTGACATGCCCGCGACGTCGGCCAGATCCTCAAATGGCGTCGCTCTCAACGACGTGACGCACGATTAGGATCAGGAGATAGTCGAGCGCCGCCTGCCGGCCTCGGTTGCCGCCGGTGCTTGAACCGCTGCGGCAGGGGTCTAAAACACCCTCCACGCCTGCAATCTCGAACCAGCAAATCACCGAGGAGACAATTCCCATGAAAGCAATTGTTGTAACGGACCAGACTGCGGGAACGGCCGGCATGGCATTGGTGGAGCGGCCCGAGCCACGGGCAGCGATCAACGACGTCGTCGTTCAGGTTCATGCGGCGGGATTCGTCAACACCGAACTGGAGTGGCCTTCGACCTGGGCGGATCGGGCCTTTCGTGACCGGACGCCATCGATCCTCGGCCATGAACTGGCCGGTGTGGTCACCGCGCTTGGCTACGGCACTACGGGGCTGTCGATCGGACAGCGGGTGTTCGGTCTGTCGGACTGGCATCGTGACGGCACGCTTGCTGAGTACGTCGCCATAGAAGCACGCAATCTCGCTCCATTGCCCGGCGATATCGACTTCGCCGTTGGCGCGAGTCTGCCAATCTCGGGCCTGACCGCATGGCAGGGCCTGTTTCAGCACGGCCGCCTTCAGGCAGGACAGAGCGTGCTTGCGCATGGCGCGGCCGGCGACGTCGGTTCGATCGTGACACAGCTTGCGCGGGAAGCCGGCGCCTATGTCATTGGTACCGGACGCGCCGCCGACCGCCAGAAGGCGCTCGACTTCGGTGCAAATGAATTCGTCGAGCTCGGGAACGATACGCTGGAGGACGTCGGCGGCGTCGATCTGGTGTTCGATGTCATCGGCGGTGACATTCAGGAGCGGTCCGCCGCGCTGATCCGGGCCAAAGGAACGCTTGTGACTGTCGTCGGGCCCACCCAAGTGAGGCCGGCAGATGGCCTGACAATCGACTTCGTCGTCGAGGCGGATCGCGCCCAACTGAGTGAGATCGTTCAGCGGGTGCGGGACGGACGACTGCGCACGAACATCGGCAAAATTTCGGCTCTCGACGAGGCCGTTGCAACCTTCAACGCGAGCGAGCGACGCACGGGGAAGACGGTCATTCGCGCTCGTCCGTAGGAACTTGGGAGAGAGGACGGTTCCTCTCTTCTCGGTTATCGTCTGCTGGTTTCACTGGCCCGCGCTGAGCGATATGACCACGCGACTACGACTGGCCCTTCGAAGATCTGCAGCGGCGTAGCCCACGTCGAGAAACGAAAACCGGACGCATGGTGGGCCCTCGGCCGAACGTCAGCTTCCGGCTCTTTGGGATCCAAGCCGGACGGTCTGGTAATGGCCCCAAAGTGACAGTCAGCAACGCGCCTGATGTCGGCCGTTAAGGTGAGTTGGGCCGTCGCCTGAAAGCAGTCATCGCCGTCGACCAACGCTGGAGGACGCAGTGGCGCCACCAGTGGACTCTTCAAACCCCGGTTCTCAGCTGTCCTAACCTATCGCCATGAAGATCTAGACGGGGTGGAGCACGCACCTACCCTCATCCTGCGTATCGCCCTGCTCTACGCTTCAGCCAGAGCCTTCAGCCGATCGACCGGCGATGAGAACTTTCCCAACGGCGAGGTCTCGCGCGCATCTCATCATGACCAGCGACGACCGTCTGGCGCTCCCGATTGTGACGGAAGTGAACCTCTCAGCAAGCATCAACCCCGTGTTTGAACTTCGCCGCCGCGCATCTCCGTCAGGCCGGCGCCCAGTTTCGCCCTGTCCAGGGCATGCCTGATCGGAAAAGTGCCGAGAAACCACGCGAGAATATCCTCCTGCGATGGGTTCGCGGGTCCGGCCCAGGCGGCTCCTGCCGCCGCGAAAAGCTGATCGAGCGCCGATTGCCGCTCCTCGATGCGGCCGAGCCTGCCGAGCGCGGCCGCTTTCCATCCGGGCGTGTCTATGATCAGGTTCTGCGAGCGCTCGGCAGCCTCGATGCTGCCCGCGTAATCGCCGATCAGAAAGCGCGTCGCCGCCATGTGCGACCATTGATAGTCGGGAAACAGCGACGTCAGGTCGAGCGCGTGCTGGTTGAGCCGGGCAGCAAGGTCGATCCGCCCCATGAAGGCCAGTCCGAGCGCCGCCGACACCGTGATCTTCGGATCGTTCGGATTGAGCTCGGATGCCAGCTCGAAATGCAGCTCGGCCTGCTCGTAGCGCTCCACCATCGCCGCGGACCAGGCGACCACCATCTGGTTGCGCGCATCGAGCGGGTCGAGCTCGACCGCCCGCCTGGCGAGCGCAAGCGCGCGTTGCTCGGCCGTCGCATCATGCGGGCTTCCGGGCCTGATGAAAGGCCGCGAATTGTAGACGCTGGCGAGGCTGGCATGCGCCGGGGCGAAGCTCGGATCCTCGGCGATCGCCTGGTTGAACAGGCGCTCGGCTTCATCCTCCGCCTCGGCCGACCAGCGCAGCAGCAGGTGCTCGCCGCGCAGCCATGCGTCGTAGACGCCCAAATCCTCGGGAAGCCGCTGCACGGCGCGCGAAAGGCGGTCCTGCGAGAGATAGACCTCTAGCTTCGACGTCAGGCGTGCGACCAACCGGCGCTGGGTCGCATGCCAGCTCGCCAGGGTCAGCCGGTAGGACTCGCTCCAGACGACCCGCCTGGCGGCGCTCTCGTCGAGCGTGACGACCAGCGCAAACTCCTCGCCGAGGTCGCTGCAGCCGGCCTTGAGCCGGTAGTCGGCATCCGCCGCATCGTCACCGTACTGCATGTCAATGATCGTCAGTTCGCGGAATTTCGACAGGCTGATGATCAGTTCGGAGCGGAAGCCGGTCGCGAAGGCCGCTGTCGATTCCGCCTCGCTGCTGAAGCTCGAGACGGCGATGACCGGAGCGCGCTGGTGCGATGGCTTCTCGGGCTGTCGCGGCAGCGCGGGGTCCGACAGGCTGGCGGCGAGCGCGGCGGTTTCGGCGCTGGGTTTCAGCTGATATTCCCGCTCGAGGCGGGCGACGAGCTTGTCATAGACGCGCCTTGCCGCGGCAACGTTCTGGTGGGACGCATGGTGGCGCATCAGGCAGCGCACGGCGCCCTCGTGCGACGGCTCGAGCATCAGCAGGGCGCTCGCCGCATGCCGGATGATCGGTTCGCTCGCGTCGAAGCGACCGAGAATGTTCTCGAGCGCCTCTTCCGCCCGGTTGCGGCGATTGTGGCGGGCGACGCTCAGCCAGGCGCCATAGAGGCTGCTGACGGATTCGAAGCCGTAGAGGATGGCCTCCGCCCAGTCGGACCGCTCGAGCAGCGTATCGTCCACCTTGCCTTCGCTGAGGTCGACGAAGATGCGATTGATGTCGACGACAACGCGTGCGGGATCCAGGCTCACATAGGCGCCATGCCGCAGCCCGGATTCCCTCGATCCGCGGGAAAGCGCCTTGGCGGCGACGCGCAGCCCACGTGTCAGGGCGCTCCTCGCCTCGGCGTGCGGGCGCTCGGGCCACAGCAGCGCCGCCATCCGGTCCTGCAATTCACGAAATCCGGTCGACAGTACGAGATAGCCGATCAGCGCCTGTGCCCAGCGGGACCGCAGGGCAACCGGCTCGCCGACGTCGTCGAGCACGGCGAGCCCGTCCAGGACGGAAACCGAGAAATGTGGTGCCCGGCTCGCTTCCTCGCCGGGCGTGTCGCCGGGAACCACATGGTAGAGCGACATCTGTTCGGGCAGGTTCTTGAGCGTGTGGCGGCCGGCGAACCGGAAACCGCAGCCGGTCATGCCGCGCGCTGCCCGGCATACCTCCTCCGTCACGCAGGTGCCGCCGGGTTTGGCCAGCGTCTGGACGCGCGCCGCAATGTTGACGGCATGGCCGTACGCATCGCCCTCGTGACGGCGCACCTCGCCCAAGTGGATGCCGATCCTGAAGCGGCCGGCAGCGGGCTGCTCTACGGCCAGCGCTGCCAGCCTGCGCTGCATCGTGACCGCGTAGTTGACCGCATCCGAGACGCTGTCGAACAGAGCGAGCACGCCATCACCGGTCGACTTGACGAATTCGCCACGGTGCTCGGCGGACAAATCCCTGAACAGCGCAAAGCACTGGGTGACGAGGTCGATCGCCGCGAGCTCGCCCGCGGCGGTGAGGCGGGTGTATTGCGAGAGATCCGCGAACAGGATCGCCTTCAGCGCCGGCAATTCGACTTGGGTTTGCATGATGGCCGGCTCGCGCTACGGTCTTGACTGATATTGTGGCCCGGCTGATCACGTCTGTCGATGGGATCGCGCCGGGATGGTAAGCATGGCGATGACGAACGCGAAAGAGACCAGGCGGGCACTCGATCAGCTCTTCGACATTCTCGATCTGCCGGGAGGCGGCGGCCCGGTGCGCCTGGCGATCGCGATGCCGCGTGCGGCGCTGGTGCGGCTGCCGGGCTTCCCGCAAGTTGCCCTGCCCGACTCGGGGCGCGTCGCGACCGGGCGCGGCCTGGACGAGGCGGGTTCCCGCGCCAGCGCGCTCGGCGAGGCGGCCGAGCTCGTCTCGTGCTCGGCGTGGGGGAACGAGACGCTCGTCACGGCACGCGCCGGTGATATTGGCCCGGCGGCGGTCCCGCCGGAAATGCTGAACGGCTTTTCCGATTCGCAGCTCGCGAGCCGGGCGTCCTGGAACGACCGCAATCGCGACTTCGACTGGCGCCCGCCACCCTGCGATCCGGCCGCAGAGATCGACTGGCTCGAGGTGGAAGACGCCCATGGCGGGCCGCCGGCCTATGTGCCCGCCGATTTCGCCTTCATCGGCCGCAAGGCGGCAGGGGATGAGCGTGCGGTGGCGAGCGGCGACAGCAATGGTTGCGCCTGCGGCGCCAGCGCGGAGAGCGCCAGGCTTGCCGCAACGCTGGAGCTGATCGAGCGCGATGCCGCGGCGCGCTGGTGGTATGGCCGGCGGCAGAGGCCGGTGCTCGACCTCGCCATCCTCGACGACACCAGCGGACTGGTGTCATGGCTCGGTGCGCGCAGGCGCCGAACCTGGCTGTTCGACATAACAACCGATCTCGGCGTGCCGGTGGCGGCGGCTGCCTCGTCCGAACGCGACGGCAGCGACGTTGCACTCGGCTTCGCCGCGAAGCCGGACATCCGCGAGGCGGCACTGGCGGCGCTGACCGAGATGGTCCAGACGGAGTTGCCGCTCGCGGCAGCGCGGAAGCTGGGCGCCGATGCCGCCGACTGGACACAATGGCGGCAAACCGTGACGATGGCCTGGCCGCCCCTCGATCCGGTCGGTGCTCCGCGGGCGGGCGGTCCGCTTCGCTTGCCGGGCATTCCCCCGTCGCTTGACGCGCTGGTCGATGCGTGCGCACGGGCCGGCGTTCGGCTGTGGTTCGCTGACATGACGCGCGATGCCCTGGGAGTACCGGCGTTCCGCGCCCTTTCAACCGAGCTTTGCCACATAAAGCCGCGGCTCGCCCGAAAGCGGCTGCTCGGGCCCGACCGCCATGATCTGGGCCCTGTTGTCAGCGCACCGGAGACCCAGATTCCGCTGAATGTGTGAGGCGAGCTCCGAGCGCCTGCGATACAGTCCGGCGATTCAGCGACACCTCTTGAGCAGTAGCAGACCAAAGAGAAATTCGCGCTTCTCGTCGGGATGTATTTGCGGGTCGATCAACTTGGTCAGCGCATTGTTCAGATAGTCTTTGGTATCACCGGTATCAGGGTCGGCAGCCACACTGGGAACGGCCATCGTCACAACGTCGTTATTCGGATTGTCCTTTTCCGCTTTGACATTAATCTGCTTGTCCTGCCCGCCGGACTTGTAGAACACATGATTGGCTCCTCCAGTGTTTTTCACAAAAACCCTGTTATCGGGATTGAGGTCGTCCTTGTAGGTAACGATCAACCCGCTGCCGACGAGCCCGATAATGAAATCTTCAAAAATCTTCAGCCCGGGACCGTTCTGCGTCCAATAATTATGGAACAAGGCACCGGCTCGCTTCGTACCTTCGAATTCCTGGTCGTAATTCGATGTTCCTCCGTAGAACACCTTGAATGTCGACATATCTACTCCTCCTCTGGCAATGTGGGCGGGTCAACTGTCCAAAAGTCCGGAAAAAGCGATGAGGTCCGGAAGGGCGTAACTTTCCGACGAAGGATGAAGCCTGGGATCCGGACGCCACGGCTGCACGGACGGGTCCAGGATCGACGGTTCGGCAGCGCTGACGGCAGCGTGGAGCGTCTCCATCACGATGCGGCTCCCCAGGGGACCGAGCTTCAGCCCGCAACCTTTGACGGCCGCTTCCTTGAGCACGTAAAACCACAATGGCGTGGAATCGACGAGCCGCGCTGCTCCGCCTTCCGGCCGTTCGGTCAGAGCGTCGCGGACAGCCTGGCTCTCGCCGTCAAGCAGTTCCGGCTCGGTCAGCGGCGCGAAACCAGGAGGCGCGCGATCGCCGAGCTTTCCCGCGACGCAATGAAAGACATGTTGCGCGCTGCTCAGCTCGAGCAGGTAACTGCGCTGGAGCGTGCGAACTGCGAGATTTCTCGACAATGGCATAGAACCGGTCGTGTGCGGAAGGGCTTGCGGCCTGATCTGCCTGAGCTCAAATGCCAACCGCGTGTCGATCTTCGCTGCGAATATCGCGCCCTGGGCTTCCGTCAGACCGATTGCCAGGAGCCGGCGCCAATCCGCCACCCATTGGCCGCGCAGCCGGGTCATCGGCGTGATCGCGCTGTTGTAGGTATTGTCCCAAAAGGCACTGACGGTCGCCCCCGGGTTCCATGCGTTCCAGGGATACCGGTTGCGGATCATGCTGTGGCCGAACCGCGCGCAGGCCGCGGCGAATTCGAGGGGTAGCTTGAACCCGTCGGCGTCCACGTCGATGACGGCTCGACCGCGCTCCATCACGTCCTGGTAAATCACGTTGTCGATTAGCCGGCGGGCGTAGTCGTGAAGCACCACCGACTGGAGATGCAGTTGCGTCAGCCGCCTAGCCTCGTCGGCGTCGTCGCTGAGACGGCGCACAGCATTGAAAAAACGGATGAGCGCCATGTGGGTCTGGGCGAGCGCCAGGTTGCTGTCGTTGCGCCGGTCCGCGATGCACGGCATGCCATCCGTCGCACGTGGAAGGTCCAGCAATCGGCCGTCAGTCGTCTCGCCTACAGCCATGGGCGCCGGGCAGGCCTGGGAAGATGCCGACGCGCCTCCCGGCGGCATCGCACCAAATACGCTGTCGAGATCAAGGGTCGCGCTGCGAATATTCTTCGGCTTCGATTTCCCCGGTGTTATCGACGGTGTCATCGACGTCAGGTCATGGAGGACGAACTGCCCGAAGTAGGTGTAGCCCGCCGGGATCGTTCCCGTCTGATCGCCGAAATCGTTGAATTCCATTGCGTCCCCGAGCGCCTGAAGGAGCGCCAAAGGCGGGGCGGTTCCTTTTTCGGGGCGGCCGAAATAGCGGCGATAAGGCACGAGGACCTTGCGCGTGGAGGTCTTCGGATCCGCCCGGTCCTGGACTTCGACAGTCGTAAAGTCACGATCGATCCTGAAGCTGTGCTCGGGCAGCAGCCCATCGTCGTCGTAGAAAGCGATCGGCGATCCCTGGTCTTCGAAGACCGCGTACAAGCCCTCGCCGTGCCGCTCCGGCGCAATGACGATCTGCGCCGTCTCGTTCGACAGCGTATCACCCGAATAGACCGGAGAGCTGCTCATCCCTCACCCCCCTCGGGAGCCGCCGAGCGCTAGTCACTGACCGCGTTGCACCGCATACGACCGACTGCGACGTTTGAATTGTCGCCAAATAATCCTTCAAGGCAGCAAAGGAACCTGGAATTCACTTTGCCTCGCCGGCCAATGCGACCATGCAATACTCAAACCGACAGCTTTGCAATCGGATTTTCATCGGCCCCTCCTCCTCGGCGATCGCAAAGCGATCGCGAGGATCTGGAGGAATGGTAAGGCCCGCTTGCGCTCTATCGGTACCGCTGATGGGGCGACTTGGTGACGGGTGCCATGAAGCGCGAGGCGCTGGCGAGTTCGCGCCCTCCTCCCTCCTTGTTGGGGGAAGATAGTAAGGCCCGTTCCGCACTTCGCGGAACCGTTCACTGGTGGAGGGGTGCGAAAAGCGCGCCATCGTCCTTTCCATGCCGCAGCGATCGAGAAGCCCGTCCGCCGGATAACATTCGCGGCATTACTGGCAAGGCCCGAAGGTGGCGCCACCACGACCTCCAGCGCGGTCGCCTGCGATGTCAGCTTTCAGGAAACGGCAAAGCGGATCTAGACGGCTGACATGAGGCGTAAGGCGAGATTCACGGCGCCGCCAGCAAAGCCAAAGCTCCAAAAACCCCTTGCCAGCGGAGAGCCGTCCATACACGGCCCCCATTTCGGTCATTGGAAAATCGGCTGCGAATGATCGGTCTAGCGATTTATCGGCCCTTCCCGGCCTCGATCATTGCTCGCCGTTTAATTAGCCACAATTTCAGCATGGATCGTCCGCCGGCAATGGGTCGCCTTTGACGCGGATTGGTTCAGTTTCGCGAGCGGAAGAAACGGCAGCTTTGCGCCTCAAGCACGAACCCGCTTCGCGGGAGGGGCGCCTCGTTCTGAGATGGCGCGACTGCCATTTTGACTTGAGCGGGTAGAGGCGTCGATCTGACCATGGAGTTCCCTTCAACGAGAGGAACTCGCCATGGCTACCCTGTCGACCGATGCACCAATCTCTCCGCTTCGCCAGCGCATGCAGCACGAC
>NZ_JAMYMO010000062.1:0-21074 GCF_040318575.1 Mesorhizobium sp. M1088
GTGGCCGCCGTCTTGTATTGGTCGCGGGCGCCGTGCCCCCCCCCCCCCAACTCTCTCCCCCTCCCCGCCCGGCGCGGCCCGCGGCCGCTCGACCGACCAGCGCACCCGGACATTGGCCTGCACCGGCTGGATCTGCCCGACATTGCCGAGCGGCTGCAGGTGGCCGGCGAGATCGGGCCGACGGCAGGCAACCCGGATGCGGTAGCCGCGCTTGGCCAGCGCCCGCACGACATGACGACCGACAAACCCGGAGCCGCCGAACACGACCACGAGCTTTGGGGTCTGCAGGATTTCGGTCATGGCTGGCTCCGGCGGCTATCCAGATGGCTTGGTTGAAGCCGTTTCATAGTCGGTTTCGCGCCAAAGGCAAAGGGTGACCATCGGTCGCCCGGCATTGTTGAAGCATGATTTCCAGTATCCGTTGGAAACGGCAGAAAACCCGCCGACGCCGGGCTTTAGGTAACTCCATTCGGGACAGGAACCTTTGTTCCGGCCGGCGATTTTAGGATGTATGGTTTGATTCCGAATGGAGGATATTGCCGATGACGACAAAACGCGTTGCGATCTTCGCTCTGGCTTTCGCAACAGGCTGCAGCATTGGTGCCTCGGCATTCGGGGCAAACCGGCATCACCACCAAGCTCAACCCGAACGCTACGTTCCGGCCAACGGCAACATCATCGACATTCTGTTCGGTGGCCCGCGCTACTATGACAACCACCTGTTCACGACGGCCGCCGAACCCTGCTCCTACAACAGGGTAGGGCCGGACGCGAATGCGGCGAACGTCATCAACGATCATTATTGCGGGAAGTAGGCTCGCGCTGGCGGATCGGCCGGCGTTCTCAGCCGCTCATCGGACAAACGAATTTCTTCAGGACGAATAGCGGGCGGCGAATTCGGAAATGCGCTGCACCACGGCTTTCGGCGCGCTTATGCCGCGCGCCGCCGCCTTCTCCGCGGCCTCGGCCCGGGCACGCCCCGGCACATGCACGCCATAGCGCCGCCGCAGCCGGTCGAGTTGATCCTTCATCCGCTTTTCGAAGTCCGGATCGAGCAGCTTGGGCTCGACGGCAAGCACGAACAGGCCGGTCCCCGGACTGTCCGGCCCGCCGCTGAACCATGGCGCATCGAGCGACCAGTTGGCGCCCGACAGGCCCGCAGCCAGCACCTCGACCATCAGCGCGATGTTGGCGCCGCGCTGGCCGCCGAAGGCAAGCATGGCGCCCTTCATTGCAGCTGCCGGGTCCGTGGTCGGATTGCCGCTCGCATCCAGTGCCCAGCCTTCGGGGATCTTCTTGCCGTCCTCGGCCGCCTTGCGGATGTTGACGAAGGCGGTGGCGCTCGACGACTGGTCGATGACCAGCGCCGCCCCGTCCGCGGCGGGTGCCGCAAAGGACATCGGGTTGGTGCAGTAGACCGGCTTGACCGAGCCCGAGCCGGCAAGCACGGCCGGGCCGTTGGTGGCGGCGAACGACACCAATCCCTGCGCGGCCAGCCGTCCGGTGAAATAGCCGAGCGCGCCGCACGTATAAGCATTCTTCTGCGAAAAGATGGTGACGCCGAACAGCCGCGCCGCCTTGGCGAGGTCATCGATCGTGCGGTCGAAACCGGTATGCGCTAAGCCGCCTCGCGCATCGGAAAGATAGACCGCGAGCGCCGGCCTGGTGATCACCGGATCGGCGTTGCCGTCGATACGGCCGGCCTCCAGTGCTTCAAGATAATCGATAAAGTGCGACAGCCCGACGGTCGACAGTCCTTCCGCCTCGGCCGCGACGATCGAGGCAGCCAGCGACTGCGCCGCCTCTTCGTTGGCGCCAGCGCCAAGTGCGGCCATCCGGCACAGCCCTGTCGCCTGGTCGAGACTGAGTTGCATTGTGATTGCCATGGATATCTGAGGGAATGGGTGAATGGTGAGTGGGGACTTAGCCGGTAACATAGGGGCTACGCACTACTGACTATTCACTATTCACTATTCACCTAACCAACCTTGTTCGGGATCCGCGCCTCGATCTTGCCCAGGGTGAAGACGAGGATGCCGGTGATCGCCATATAGATCAACGCCAAGAGCAGCAAGGGTTCATAGGTGAGATAGGTATCCTGCCGCACTTTGGAGGAGACGGCGAATATGTCGATCACGCTGATGGTGGCCACCAGCGGCGTCGATTTCAGCTGCAGCACGGTTTCGCCGGTCAGCGTCGGCAGCGCGCGGTAGAAGGCCTGCGGCAGCCAGATTCGCTGGAAAATCCTCCACCGGCTCATGCCAAAGGCACGGGCGGCTTCCAATTGGCCCTTCGGCACGCCGGCAAAAGCGCCTCGCATCACCTCGCCCTCATAGCCGGCGAAGGACAGCGTCAGCCCGAGGACGCCGTAGGGCCATGCCTGCCTGAGATAGGGCCACATCCAGGACTCGCGAATCCACGGATATTGCGGAAACAGCGAGCCCAGTCCGTAATAGAGCAGCCAGAGCTGCAGCAACAGCGGAGTCCCTCTGATGACGGTGCAGAAGACCTTGGCGGGTGCCGCGAACCAGAACGCGCCGGCAGCCTGCGCCAGTCCGAGCGGCACTGCGAGCAGGAAACCCAGCGTGCAAGTGACGGCAAGAATCCACAGCGCGCGCCAGATGCCGAGCAGTCCTATCCCGTAATATTTAGGCAGCCAGTCCCAGCGCATGAAGACGGCCGCAGCCAAAACCAGTCCCAGCGCGATCAGGATCAGCACGATACGATGCGGCTTCAGCCACAGCGAAGCGCGTGCGGCTATCACGACGGCCGCCGCTTCGCCAGTCATCGCGGGGTCAGCCATCACCGGGCCTCCTTGAGCGACGGCATGCCGCGGCGGGCCCATGTCTCGATGCGGCCGATGATCAGATTCGAAACCAGCGTCAACAGAAGGTAGATCGCGCCGGCGGCGATAAAGAATGTCAGATAGGCTTTGGTGACGCCGGCCGCCTGCCGTGTCGCCAATGTCAGCTCGAAAAAGCCGACGACCGCCAGCAGGGCTGTGTCCTTGGTGGCGATCAGCCAGAGATTGGCAAGGCCGGGTATGGCGAACGGCAGCATCGCCGGCAGCGTGATGCGCCGCAGCAGCAGGCCGGGAGACATGCCATAGGCGCGCGCGGCTTCGATCTGGCCCTGCGGAATGGCAAGGATCGCGCCGCGGATCACCTCGGTCGAATAGGCGCCCTGGACGAAGCCGAGCACGGCAATGCCGGCCGCCAGCCCGCTAATGTCCATGCGCTGATAGCCCATTGCCGTCAGCATCTGATTGATCAGGTCGGTACCGGCGTAATAGAGCAGAAGGATCAGCACCAGCTCCGGCACGGCGCGCACGACGGTCGTATAGACTGCCAGGAGATCGCGCACCACCGGACCACCATATAGCTTGCCGGAGGCGCCGCCGATGCCGATCAAAAGGCCGAGACCGGTGGCGCCGACCGCGATCTCGATCGTATGGAGCAGGCCGACGATGAGCGTTCCACCCCAGCCCGGCGGCACGGGCGAGAGAAGCGCGATGGCAGAGGCGGCCCAAGTCGGAACAAATGCGTCGATCAGCGTCGCCCTCGAATTGCTGGCGCTAAAACCGCCGGCGATCTCCGCCCGCGGAAGCTCGCGTCGATGGATTTCGACGAACCACGCGGCTCTATCGGGGCCGCGTGGTTAATCGCTCATGGATGAGGCCGTCAGTTCGACTGCGTGTCGGCACCGTAAATGTCGAAGTCGAAGTACTTCTTCGAAATCTCGTCATATTTGCCGTTGGCGCGGATGGCCTTGATGCCGGCGTTGATCTTTTCCTTCAACTCGGTGTCTTCCTTGCGGACGCCGGCGCCGACGCCGGGCCCGAGAATGGCCAGATCCGGCGCGACCATGCCTTTCAGATCGCAGCATTGCTTGCCCTGGTCCGATTTCAGGAAGGCGTCGAGGGCGATGGAATCGGCCTGCACCGCGTCGACCCGGCCGGCGGCAAGATCCTGGTTGGCCTCGTCCTGGGTCTGGTATTCCTTGATTTCCGCCGCGTCGGCGAAGTGCTTCTTGGCGTAGTCGGCGTGTACGGTCGAGACCTGGACGCCGATGATCTTGCCCTTGAGGTCCTCCGGTGTCGAGCCGAACTTCTGGTCCTTCGGCCCGATGATCGCAGTCGGGGTGTTGTAATATTTGTCGGAGAAGTCGATCGTCTTCTTGCGTTCGTCGGTGATCGACATCGAGCTGGCGATGACGTCGATCTTCTTGGTCGTCAACGCCGGGATGATGCCGTCCCAGGCGACCGGCGTGATGACGCAGTCGAGCTTCTCTTCGGTGCAGACAGCGTCGATGAATTCGATTTCCCAACCGACCCATTTGCCGGAAGCATCCGGCGAGGTGAACGGCGGATAGGGCTCGGCAGCGACACCGATCTTGACCGGATCGGCCTTGGCCACGCCCACGGCGGCAACGCCAAGCAGCAGCGCTGCCGCAAAGGTCTTGAGAATAATCTTCATCGTCATGACTCCCAGTTTTGTTGTTGTTCCCGGTTTTCGTCCGCCCACGGTTTAACTGATGTTGCGGATGAACTGCTTCAGCCTTTCGGATTTTGGTGCGCCGAAGATCTGTTCCGGCGGCCCTTCTTCCTCGACCAGCCCGTTGTGGAGGTAGACGACATGCGTCGCGACCTCGCGGGCAAACTTCATCTCATGGGTGACCAGCACCATGGTGCGGCCTTCGCGCGCCAGGTCGCCGATCACCTTCAGCACCTCGCCGACGAGTTCCGGGTCGAGCGCCGAAGTCGGCTCATCGAACAGCATGACGCGCGGATTGATGGCCAGCGCCCTGGCGATCGCGGCGCGCTGCTGTTGGCCGCCCGACAGATAGGCAGGATAGACGTCGCGTTTTTCGGCCAGGCCAACGCGGGCGAGCAATTTTTCCGCCTCGCCGATCGCCACATCGCGCTTGACGCCGAGCACATGCACGGGAACCTCGATGACGTTCTCGATCAACGTCATGTGGCTCCACAGATTGAAGTTCTGGAAGACCATGCCAAGCTTGGAGCGGATGCGTTCGATCTGCTTGCGGTCTGCGGGCACGGTGTGGCCGTAGCTGTCGGCCTTCAGCTTTATCTCTTCGCCATTGACCCGGATAATGCCGCTGGTCGGGTTCTCCAGGCAGTTGATGCAGCGCAGCAGCGTCGATTTGCCCGAGCCGCTGCCGCCGATGATGGCGATCACCTCGCCGTCGCGCGCTGACAGCGAAACGCCCTTCAGTACGTGCAGCTTGCCGAAATTCTTGTGCAGGTTCTCGACGTGGATGGCTTCGGCGGCGCCGTTCTGCGCCGTATGCTTCAGGACGGTGGCCGGCGCTGTCATCGTCGCGGCGCCCCGCGGAGCAGCCGAGGCAGTGCTTGCTGGAATTTTTTACCCATTACCCGTCACTGGACAGCGTTCCGATTCTCAAGATGGACCGTTCCCCTTGCCTCCGTCAACCGCAGTTTTTGGACCATTGATCACGGCCTGCCGAGTGGCTATTGGCAGGAGGGGCGCGTTTCAGGAGAATTTAGTGGGCAAAGCATACGGGTCGCAGTCGATGGCCGGGCCGCTGCAGCGCGTGCTGATGCGCTCCGCCGCCAGCACCATGCGTCGGGCCGAAGCGCTGGATTGGCACTATGGCCCCGGCTTCGATCCGCAAAAAGCGGCGGCCCAGCATGATGCACTGGCCAGGCTGATTTCTGTCTCAGGCGCCGAAATCGAATGGCTGAGCGACGCCGATGACGGGCTTGCCGATTCGGTCTTTACCCACGATCCGTCGCTGATGACCGACCATGGCGCGGTTATCCTCGCCATGGGCAAGGCGCTGCGCCGGCCAGAGCCCGGCCTGCATGAGGCGGCCTATGGGCGCATGGGCATCCCCATCCTCGGCCGTATCGAGGCTCCCGGCCAGGTCGAGGGCGGCGACTGCGTGTGGGTGGATGCAAACACGCTGGCCGTCGGCCGCGGCGTGCGCACCAATCAGCACGGCATCCAGCAGCTCTCCAACCTGCTTTCACCCAAGGGCATCCAGGTCTATGGCTTCGACCTGCCGCTCTGGCAGGGCGAGGAGGCCTGCCTGCATCTGATGTCGGTGATCAGCCCGCTCGCAGACGATCTGGCGCTGGTCTATGCGCCCCTCCTGCCGGTCGCATTCCACCAGATGCTGCGCGAACGCGGCATTTGGCTGGTCGAGGGCGACGCCGACGAATTCTTCGCCTCGAATGGGCTCAGCCTGAACGTGCTGCCGACCGCGCCGCGCCAGGTTATCGCCGTTGCCGGTTTTCCGAAGACGGCGGCTGCCATGCAAGCCGCCGGCTGTACGGTCTCGACATTCGAGGCCGATGCGCTGTGTATTGCCTGCGAGGGCGGTCCTACCTGCCTCACACGCCCGGTGCTAAGACAATGACGACCATCGGCGAAGCGCTCATCACTTTGCTCGAAGCGCACGGCGTCGACACCGTCTTCGGCATTCCCGGCGTACACACGGTCGAGCTCTATCGCGGGCTTGCGCGATCGAAGATCCGTCACGTCACGCCGCGCCACGAGCAGGGCGCCGGCTTCATGGCTGACGGCTATGCGCGCGCCAGCGGCAGGCCGGGTATCGCCTTCGTCATCACCGGGCCGGGGCTGACCAACACCATCACCGCCATGGGTCAGGCGCGCGCCGATTCGGTGCCGATGCTGGTGATCTCGGGCGTCAACGCCACGCCGACGCTGGGCAAAGGCCTTGGCCATCTGCATGAACTGCCGGACCAGCGCGGCATGATGGAGAAGGTGGCGCTGTTTTCGCACCGTGTCACCGAGGCCGGCGAACTGCCCGGCGTGCTCGCCCGCGCCTTTGCGCTGTTCTCATCCTCGCGTCCGGGTCCCGTGCATATTGAGATCCCGACCGATGTCATGACCATGCCGGCCAACGGCATCGTGCCGCTGCTGCGGAATTCAGCGCCGCCCGAGCCGGATGTAGCGGCGATTGCCGAGGCGGCAAGGCTATGCGCGTCTGCCCGCCGGCCGCTTATCCTTGCCGGCGGCGGCGCCAAAGCTGCCGAAGCGCCGTTGCAGCGCCTGGCCGAGAGGTTGGGAGCGCCGGTCGTCCAGACTGCCAATGCGCGCGGCCTGCTCTATCGCCATCCGCTTGGCGTGCCGGCCAGCCCCAGCCTGAAGGCGGTGCGTGCGCTGATGGCCGGCGCCGACCTGGTCATTGCCGCTGGCACCGAATTCGGTCCGACCGACTATGATGGCTATGGCAACGGCGGTTTTGTCCTGCCTGCCAATCTGATCCGCATCGACATCGGCGCCGACCAGCTTGCCCGCCGGCCGGCTCGGATTTCGATCCAGGCCGATTGCGGTGCAGCGCTCGAGGCGCTGCGTGCCGAACTCGGCACGGGCCAGGCGCAATCGGTCGACGGCGCCGCTCGCGCCGCCGCGACGCGGCAAGCGGCCTTTGCCGAGATCGGCCCGGCTATGCAGGCGCAATTGCGCGCCGTCGAGACGATCCGCGATGCGCTGCCTGGCGCGATCATCGTCGGCGATTCGACCCAGCCGGTCTACGCCGCTAACCTCTATTACGATCACGACCGGCCGGGCGGCTGGTTCAACGCCGCCACCGGCTTCGGCGCGCTTGGCTATGGCCCGCCTGCGGCGATCGGTGCCGTCCTTGCCAGGCCTGAGGCGCCGGTCGTTTGCCTCACCGGCGACGGCGGCTTCCAGTTCACCCTGCCGGAACTGGGCGCCGCGCTCGACGCGGCGGCGCCGGTGATCTTCGCCGTCTGGAACAATCGTGGCTACCGCGAGATCGAAACCTCGATGCTCGACGTCGGCGTCGAGCCGGTCGGCGTCTCCCCGGCACCGCCGGATTTCTGCAAATTGGCCGAAGCGTACGGCATTGCCGCCGAGCGGATTTCCGGCACCGGCGGCTTGGCGGACGCGCTTGGGCGCGCGCGGGCGACTGGACGACCTTACGTCATCGAGATTTCGGTTGAGTGATCGCGCGAAAGGCGCGACCTTCCGCATCGGCGGCGCGCAATGACGGAGCGGTCGAATATGACGGAAACACTGGACGGCAGACATATCGTGGTGACCGGCGGCACCGGTGCCCTTGGCGGCGCGGTCGTAGGAAAACTGCTGGAGCAGGGCGCGATCTGCCATGTGCCCAATGCCCACGCTGCCGCGCCTGCGCATTTTCCCTTTCCGGCGCATGACCGCGTCAGGCTGGCGCACAATGTCGACCTTGCCGATCCTGCCAAGGTCGACGCCTTCTATGCCAGCGTTCCAGATCTATGGGCATCGGTGCATCTGGCCGGCGGCTTCACCGCGGCGCCGGTCGAGAAGATCGAGCCCGCCTCCTTCGCCGAGATGATGGACACCAACGCCCGCACTACCTTTCTGTGCTGCCGCGCGGCGATACGCTCGATGCTGGAATCTTCCGTGCCGGGTCGCATCGTCAATGTCACCGCGCGAGCCGGGCTCGATCCGCGGCGCGGCTCCGGCAAGGTGGCCTACGCCGCCGCCAAGGCGGCAGTCGCCGCGATGACCGTGGCGATAGCCGAAGAGCTGAAGGGCAACGGCATCCTGGTCAACGCCGTGGCGCCTTCGACGCTCGACACGCCGGCCAACCGGGCTGACATGCCGAACGCAGATTTCAGCAGATGGGTCAGCCTTGAAGCGGCGGCCGAGGCCATTGCCTACCTTGCCTCGCCGGCCAACATGGCGATCAGCGGCACGCTGGTGCCACTCTACGGCCGGGCCTGAGCCTGCGGTCCGTTCGCAAGCAAAGGGTCACAAGCAAAAGCCCCGCCGGATCGTTCCGGCGGGGCTTTTTGTTTCGTTTTATAACCCGCGCGAGGCGCGGTGTTGGCTTAGCTGCCCTGCTTCTTCAGCGCGGCACCCAAAATATCGCCCAGCGAAGCGCCGGAATCGGTTGAGCCGTACTGAGCGACCGCTTCCTTCTCTTCGGCGATTTCCAGCGCCTTGATCGAGACCTGCAGCTTGCGGGTCTTCTTGTCGAAGGCGATGACGCGGGCGTCGACTTTCTGGCCGACGGTGAAGCGCTCGGGGCGCTGCTCGTCGCGGTCACGGCTGAGGTCGGAGCGCTTGATGAAGGTCTCGATGCCGCTGTCGACCAGCCGCACTTCCAGACCGCCATCCTTCACGCCGATAACCTCGCAGGTGACGACTGCGTTCTTGCGCAGTTCGCCTGACGTCGCTGCTTCGCCGACCGTGTCCTTGGCCAGCTGCTTGATGCCGAGCGAGATGCGCTCCTTGTCTATGTCGACGTCGAGCACCTGCGCCTTGACCATGTCACCGCGATTGTACTCCTCGATCACCTGCTCGCCCGGACGGGTCCAGTCGAGGTCGGAAAGGTGGACCATGCCGTCGACGTCGCCTTCGAGGCCGATGAACAGGCCGAACTCGGTCTTGTTCTTGACCTCGCCCTCCACCTGGCTTCCGACCGGATGGCTGCGCGCGAAGGCCTCCCACGGGTTTTCCAGAGTCTGCTTGAGGCCAAGCGAGATGCGGCGCTTGGCCGGATCGACTTCGAGCACCACCACGTCGACTTCCTGCGTCGTCGACAGGATCTTGCCGGGATGCACGTTCTTCTTGGTCCACGACATTTCCGAAACGTGGATGAGGCCTTCGATGCCCGGCTCCAGCTCGACGAACGCGCCGTAGTCGGTGATGTTGGTGACGGTACCCTTGATCTTCTTGCCGATCGGGAACTTGGTGCCGATCTCGGACCACGGATCGCTCTCGAGCTGCTTCATGCCGAGCGAGATGCGGTGGGTTTCCTGGTTGATGCGGATGATCTGCACCTTGACCGTCTGGCCGATATTGAGGATTTCGGTCGGATGATTGACGCGGCGCCATGCCATGTCGGTGACGTGCAGCAGGCCGTCGATGCCGCCGAGGTCGACGAACGCACCATAGTCGGTGATGTTCTTGACGACGCCTTCGACCACCTGGCCTTCTTCGAGATTCTGCACGATTTCCGAACGCTGTTCGGCGCGGCTCTCCTCGAGCACGGTGCGGCGCGACACCACGATGTTGCCGCGGCGGCGATCCATCTTGAGGATCTCGAAGGGCTGCGGGTTGTGCATCAGCGGCGAGACGTCGCGGATCGGGCGGATATCGACCTGGCTGCGCGGCAGGAAGGCCACGGCACCGTCGAGGTCGACGGTGAAGCCGCCCTTGACCTGGTTGAAGATGACGCCTTCGACGCGTTCGCCCTTGGTGAACTTCTCTTCGAGACGGACCCAGCTCTCTTCGCGGCGGGCCTTTTCGCGCGACAGCATGGCTTCGCCAAGCGCGTTCTCGATACGCTCGACATAGACCTCGACCGTGTCGCCGACCTTGAGGGTCGTGTCCTTGCCCTTGACGCCGAATTCCTTCAGCGGCACGCGGCCTTCGACCTTGAGGCCAACGTCGATGATGGCCATGTCCTTTTCAATGGCAGTGATGATGCCCTTGACGACCTGGCCTTCGCCGGAATGGCCGGCGGAAAATGATTCTTCGAGCAGGCTCGCGAAATCATCGCGAGTGGGGTTTGCAACTGACATAGTTTCTCCTGGAATGCCCCGCAATCTGTCGCGGGGCGGGCGCCGTGGGTTAGCGTTGCGTTGGCCTGCCGGCGTTCCGGGCAAAAAGCCCTTGGCCGCCCTTGAGCGGCAATTCCGGCGCATGAAGAATGCTGACAGGCTGGTTCATGCCCGATATGGGAATTCTTTTTGTCGCCGGCAATCGGCGGCGGCAGGAAAACCCGGCTCAGGCTTCGTTTCTCTTGGCCAGGACATCGTCGATGATCGCCCGAGCTGCCAGAAACGCGGCTTCTATAGCCATTTCCGACGTGTCGAGCAAGTGCGCATCGGCGGCCGGCTTCAAGGGTGAGTCCATGCGGCCCATATCGCGCTCGTCGCGGCGCACGATATCGGCAAGGATTTCGTCGAAATTGGCAGTGCCGCCGATGCTCTCGATTTCATCCAGCCGCCGCTTTGCCCGCACCTCGGCACTTGCCGTGACATAGAGTTTTACGTCGGCATCGGGACAGACGACGGTGCCGATGTCGCGGCCGTCGAGCACCGCGCCAGGCGGTGTTCTTGCGAAGTCGCGCTGTTTCTCGACCAGGATGCGCCGCACCGACGGGATCACTGCCACTTTCGAAGCCGCCTCGCCAACGGCGTGTGCCGAAAGCACTGCGCGGTCGAGCTTTGCCAGATCGACCTGCCGGGCCGCGGTTTCAGCGGCCGAAACATTGTCGAGCGGCAGGCCGAGCCGGAGCAGCGCATGCGCCACCGCGCGATAGGTAAGGCCGGTATCGAGCAGGTTCAACCGGTAATGGTCGGCGAGCCGTCGGGCGAGGGTGCCCTTTCCGGCACCGGCAGGGCCGTCGATGGCTATGGTGAAAGTTGAGGTCATTGGCCGCCCACCGGAATCGAAAAGCGCAATGATCCAGATAGGCGTTGCGATCCTTCGCGCCCTCCTCTGTCCTGCCGGACATCTCCCCCACTTGGGGGGAGATCGGCGGCCATCACGGCTTTCGCCAATTGTCTACGTCGCAGGATTGAGCGGAGCGCCGAAGCTGCCAATCTCCCTCCTTGTGGGGGAGATGTCCGGCAGGACAGAGGGGGGCGCTGTCCCGCCGATGTTCCAGTTTGGCCCCAACCCCCAAGGCTATTGATTGCTATCAAGCTACTCGATCTCCGCCCCAAGCCCTTTCATCAGACCCATGAATTCCGGAAAGCTGGTCGCGATCATCGCCTGGTCGTCGATGGTCACGGGCTTTTCCGTCGCCAGCCCCATAACCAGAAAACTCATGGCGATGCGGTGGTCGAGATGGGTCTGGACGATGGTGCCCTGTCCGTTGGGATGCTGGCCGAGGCCCTTGCCGCCGGGTTTTCCGCGCACGACAAGCGAGGCCTCGCCTTCGCTGCAGTCCACGCCGTTGAGCTTCAGCCCTTCGGCCACTGCCGACAGACGGTCGGATTCCTTCACCCGAAGTTCTTCCAGCCCGAGCATCAGCGTCTCGCCCTCGGCGAAGCTGGCCGCCACGGCAAGCACCGGATACTCGTCGATCATGGTCGGCGCCCGTTCGGGCGGCACGGTGACGCCTTTCAGCTCGGAGTAACGCACACGCAGATCGGCAACATCCTCGCCGCCTTCGTTGCGCGGCTCGATTATATCGATCCGGCCGCCCATTTCCTGCAGCGTCAACAGAAGTCCAGTGCGGGTCGGGTTCATCAGCACGTTTTCGATTGTAATGTCCGAACCCGGCACGATCAGCGCCGCCACCAGCGGAAAGCCGGCCGAGGAGGGGTCGCCAGGCACCGCGATCGTCTGCCCCATGAGCTTGCCCTGGCCTTCGATGAAAATGTGGCGCACGCCGCGCTCGTCGGTCTCGACCGACAAATTGGCGCCGAACCCCTTGAGCATTTTTTCGGTATGGTCGCGCGTCATAACCGGCTCGATGACGGTGGTGATGCCCGGCGTGTTCAGCCCAGCCAGCAGCACCGCCGACTTGACCTGTGCCGATGCCATCGGCACGCGGTAGGTGATCGGAGCGGCGTGCTTGGGCCCGTGCAGCGTGATCGGCATGCGGTCGCCGGGCGTCGCCTTCAGCACCTGCACGCCCATCTGGCGGAGCGGCTCGAGCACCCGGCCCATCGGCCGGCCGGACAGCGAGGCGTCGCCGATGAAGGTGGTTTCCATGTCATAGGTGCCGACCAGGCCCATGGTGAGGCGTGAGCCGGTGCCGGCATTGCCGAAATCAAGCGGGCCTTCCGGCTGCAGCAGCGCGCCGTTGCCGGTACCGCGGATCACCCACTCAGCGCCATGCTTCTCGATATGGGCGCCCATGGCCTTCATGGCAACGCCCGTACGCATCACATCCTCGCCTTCCAGCAGCCCGGTGATGCGGGTTTCGCCGGAGGCCAGGCCACCGAACATGAACGAGCGGTGCGAGATCGACTTGTCGCCCGGCACCCGTGCCGCGCCTGAAAGGCCAGATGATTTGCGGGCGGTGGCCTGCTTCGGGGCGGCAGTGTGCGACATGGTTCTTTCCTGGAAACGCCGGCGGCCGGCCATTTTCTGCTGGTTTGCGGGGTCTCCTATCATGGCGTGCCGAAATGGTCATCCCCTTGGTATGAAGGCCTTCGAATTCAAGCTTTTTGGGACGCCGGCTTTTCGCTTTGACAGCGCCGTAAACTCTGGTTAAGGGGACCAAACTTTCATCGACGAGGCTTGCTGTGGCAAAACCCGAACTTGGCACCAAACGCATCGACCCGGAGACAGGTCGAAAATTCTATGACTTGAACAAGGACCCGATCGTCTCGCCTTACACGGGCAAGAGCTATCCGCGCTCCTATTTCGAAGAAGGCAAGATCGCCGCCCTCGAGGAGGAAGAGGAAGTTGCCGAGAAGGAAGTGGACGCCGAGGAGGAAGAGGGCGTCGAGGTCGTCTCGCTCGAAGAGGCGGACGAGGACGCGAAGGCCGACGAGCTTCCCGATCTCGGCGATGACGAAGACGACGTTGACCTTGGCGATGACGAGGATGACACGTTCCTCGCCGACGAGGAGGAAGAAGACGACGACGTTGCCGACATGATCGGCGTCGGCGAAGACGACGACGAAGTCTGAGCGAACCGCATTCGCCGGCTTTCGCGGCGCTGCTTAGAAAAAGCGGTTCTTGAAGGCTTGATATTGACTGAAGGCGGGGTTAGAAGCCGCCTTCACTAACGGCGCGGTCTAGAACCCGCGCCGGATCTCTTCGCCGGAAACGGCGCCGGTGAACTGCCGGAGTGGGGCCATAGCTCAGTTGGGAGAGCGCTTGAATGGCATTCAAGAGGTCGTCGGTTCGATTCCGATTGGCTCCACCAGTTCTCTCCGCGAAAATCAGCAGAACGGCCGCCCCGCCCGCCGGGCTGGCCGCCGCCTATCGCAGAACCTAGCTGAGACTAGTTAATCGGCCGCCCGGCTTGGGCTCGCCGATCCATTCAGAAGTAATGAGCCCGTGCCCGGTCTGTGCATATTTCTGGCTGTGGTTTGAACCGCGAGCACCGGTCTGGACCAGGCCGCGGGCTGAAATGACCGCTGCGCAAAACTCCGTTACTTGTTGCAGTTCTGCATATCCGACGTCATGGCGCCGCTGGCGGTATTGTTGTCGGTATCGCTGCTCGCCGTATCCTTACAGCGGTCCTCCATACCGTTTGTCTGCGGCGTGGTGGCGTTCGTTGCGTTCGGATCGATCGTGTTCGGGGTAGTTGCGCTGCCGGTCCCGGTGTTGCCGCCGGAAGTGCCTGTGTTGACGCCGGTATTGCCATCGGCGCTACCGGTCCCGGAGCCCATGGATTGTGCCATGGCAGATGTGGCCAGGCCGATAGCAAGTAGGGATGCAGAGAGAATTTTCATCATCTTAGTGTCTCCATCGAGTTGCATCGCTGGATCGCGATCTATACCAACGAGAGTTTTTTCGAGATGTTCCGTTGGGCAGAAATATTGATCGATACAATCATTATGGATCTTTGTTGCTCGTCGTTTCGTGAATGCGGCTGCGAAATTCCTGCCGCATAGCGGCAATTTCGTCTGGAACCAAATCGAGCATGCCGCGTTCTTGCGCTTGCGGGGAGTTGTGTCGGCCGCAGGGGACAGTTTCACCAGGACATTCAAGAAATCCGTGAGCTGGGAGGGGCGCTGTGAGCGTGCTTGCATCCACAAGGCAATTGGACCGTCGTCAAATACTGAACGCGCTGAAGGCTTTTCGGAGCGGTGATTTCTCCGTTCGTATCGACAATGTCTACGCCGGCCTTGATTCCGAGATCGCCGACACCTTCAACGAAATCGTAGAACTCAACGATCAGGTCACGCGCGAGTTCGAACGCCTCAGCAAGGTCGTCGGCAAGGATGGCCGGATCGGCGAACGCGGCCGTGTCCGCAACGCCACCGGCAGTTGGGAATCGAGCGTCCGTTCCGTCAACGATCTGATCGAGGACATGGTTCAGCCGACGGCCGAAGTGGCGCGCGTCATCGGCGCGGTGGCCAAGGGTGACCTGTCGCAGACGATGATGGTCGAAATCGACGGCCGGCAGCTGCGCGGCGAGTTTCTGCGCATCGGCAAGATCGTCAACACCATGGTCGGGCAACTGGCCTCCTTCGCCTCGGAAGTGACGCGCGTGGCGCGCGAGGTCGGCACCGAAGGCAAGCTGGGCGGCCAGGCTCGCGTGAAAGGTGTGGCCGGAACCTGGAAGGACCTGACCGACAACGTCAACGCCATGGCGACGAACCTGACCGGGCAGGTGCGCAACATCGCCGAGGTGACGACCGCCGTCGCTTCCGGCGACCTGTCGAAGAAGATTACCGTCGACGTGAAAGGCGAAATCCTCGAACTCAAGAACACCATCAACACGATGGTCGACCAGCTCAATTCCTTCGCCTCGGAAGTGACGCGCGTCGCGCGCGAAGTCGGTACAGAAGGCAAGCTCGGCGGTCAGGCGCGCGTCGAAGGTGTCGGCGGCACCTGGAAGGACCTGACCGACAACGTGAACCTGATGGCCGAAAATCTGACAGGCCAGGTGCGCAATATCGCCGAGGTGACCACGGCCGTGGCGCTTGGCGACCTGTCGAAGAAAATCACGGTCGACGTCAAGGGCGAGATCCTGGAGCTGAAATCGACGATCAACACCATGGTCGACCAGCTGAACTCATTTGCCGGCGAAGTGACGCGTGTCGCCCGCGAGGTCGGCACCGAGGGCAAGCTCGGCGGCCAGGCTCAGGTGCGCGGCGTCGCCGGCACCTGGAAGGACTTGACCGACAACGTCAATTCGATGGCCGAGAACCTGACCGGCCAGGTCCGCAACATCGCCGAGGTGACGACTGCGGTCGCTTCGGGCGACTTGTCGAAGAAGATCACCGTCGCCGTGCAGGGCGAAATCCTCGAGCTCAAGGACACCATCAACACGATGGTCGACCAGCTCAATTCCTTCGCCTCGGAAGTGACGCGTGTGGCGCGCGAGGTCGGAACCGAAGGCAAGCTCGGCGGCCAGGCCGAGGTGAAGGGCGTCGGCGGCACCTGGAAGGACCTGACCGATAACGTCAACCTGATGGCCGCCAACCTGACCGGCCAGGTCCGCAACATCGCCGAGGTGACGACCGCCGTTGCCCGCGGCGACCTGTCGAAGAAGATCACCGTCGACGTCAAGGGCGAAATCCTCGAGCTCAAGGACACCGTCAACACGATGGTCGATCAGCTCAATTCCTTCGCCTCGGAAGTGACGCGTGTGGCGCGCGAAGTGGGGTCGGAGGGCAAGCTCGGCGGTCAGGCGCATGTCGAGGGCGTCGGCGGCACCTGGAAAGATTTGACCGACAACGTCAATGCCATGGCCGGCAATCTGACCGTGCAATTACGCGACGTCTCCAAGGTAGCAACCGCGATTGCGACCGGCGACCTGACCCAGAAGATCACCGTCGATGCATTGGGCGAGATCCTGCAGATCAAGGACGTCATCAATACGATGGTCGACCAGCTGAATTCCTTCGCCTCCGAGGTGACGCGCGTGGCGCGCGAAGTCGGTTCGGACGGCAAGCTCGGCGGCCAGGCGCAGGTGCGCGGCGTTGCCGGTACCTGGAAAGACCTGACCGACAACGTCAATGCGATGGCCGCCAATCTGACCGGCCAGGTGCGCAACATCGCCGAGGTGACGACGGCAGTGGCGCTGGGCGACCTGTCGAAGAAGATCACCGTCGATGTGCGCGGCGAGATCCTCGAGCTGAAGGACACCATCAATACGATGGTCGACCAGCTGAATTCCTTTGCCTCGGAGGTGACGCGCGTGGCGCGCGAGGTCGGCACCGAAGGCAAGCTCGGCGGCCAGGCGCAGGTGCGCGGCGTTGCCGGCACTTGGAAGGATCTGACCGACAATGTGAATTCGATGGCCGAGAACCTGACCGGCCAGGTCCGCAACATCGCCGAGGTGACCACCGCTGTGGCGCGCGGCGACCTGTCGAAGAAGATCACCGTCGACGTCAAGGGCGAGATCCTGGAGCTGAAATCGACGATCAACACCATGGTCGACCAGCTGAACTCCTTTGCCGGCGAAGTGACGCGTGTCGCCCGCGAGGTCGGCACCGAGGGCAAGCTCGGCGGCCAGGCGCGGGTCGAGGGCGTCGCCGGCACCTGGAAGGACCTGACCGACAACGTCAATCTGATGGCGACGAACCTGACCAACCAGGTGCGCGGCATCGCCGATGTCGTGACCGCGGTCGCGCAAGGCAATCTCAAGCGCAAGCTGACGGTCGATGCCAAGGGCGAGATCGCCTCGCTCGCCGACACCATCAACGGCATGATCGAGACGCTGGCGACCTTCGCCGACCAGGTGACCAACGTCGCCCGCGAAGTGGGCATCGAAGGCAAGCTCGGCGGCCAGGCCCGGGTGCCCGGCGCTGCCGGCCTTTGGCGCGACCTGACCGACAACGTCAATCAGCTCGCGGCCAACCTGACCACCCAGGTGCGCGCCATCGCCGAGGTGTCGACGGCGGTGACCAAGGGCGATCTGACCCGCTCGATCAGCGTCCAGGCCTCCGGCGAGGTGGCGGCGCTGAAAGACAACATCAACGAGATGATCCGCAATCTGAAGGACCAGACGCTGAAGAATGCCGAGCAGGACTGGCTGAAGACCAATCTCGCCCGCTTCTCGCGCATGCTGCAGGGCGAGCGTGACCTGGCCACGGTCTCGCGCCTCATCATGTCCGAACTCGCCCCGCTGGTGAATGCGCAATATGGCGTGTTCTATGTGACCAACCGCGACGAGGATGAATTCTATCTGGAGCTCGCCGCCTCCTATGGCGCCGAAAGCAAGGCGGAAATCAAGCAACGCCTCGATCTGCGTGAAGGGCTTGTCGGGCAGAGTGCCGCCGACAAGCGCGCCATCATGCTGGACAATGTGCCGCCGAATTTCCTGCGCGTTACCTCCGGCCTTGGCAATGCCGCGCCGGCGAACGTGATCATTCTTCCGGCTCTGTTCGAGGACGAGGTGAAGGCCGTCATCGAACTCGCCTCGTTCAGCGAATTCCGCGACACGCACCAGTCCTTCCTCAACCAGCTGATGGAATCCGTCGGCATCGTTCTCAACACCATCGCCGCCACCATGCGTACCGAAGGCCTGCTCAAGCAGTCGCAGCTGCTGACCTCGGAATTGCAGGCGCGTCAGACCGAACTGACCAAGAAGCAGGAGGAGCTGCACGCCACCAACGAGGAGCTGCAGGAAAAGGCGCAGCTGCTCGAGAACGAAAAGAAGCAGGTGGAGAACAAGAACCTGGAAATCGAGATGGCGCGGCGGGCGCTGGAGGAGAAGGCCGAGCAGCTGGCGCTTACCTCGAAATACAAGTCGGAATTCCTCGCCAATATGAGCCACGAACTGCGCACGCCGCTGAACTCGCTGCTCATCCTTTCAAACCTGCTCGCAACCAACCAGCAGGGCAATCTCAACGACAAGCAGGTCGAGTTCGCGCGCACCATCAATTCGGCCGGCACCGACCTTTTGAGCCTGATCAACGACATCCTCGACCTGTCGAAGATCGAATCGGGCACCGTCTCGATCGACATCAACGACATGCCGGTGGTGCATCTTCGCCAGCACATGGAGCGAACCTTCCGGCAACTGGCGACCGACAAGGGACTTGGCTTCACCATCAACGTCGATCCCGAGCTTCCGGAGACCGTCCGCACCGACGAGAAGCGATTGCAGCAAATCGTGCTCAACCTTTTGTCGAACGCGTTCAAGTTCACCTCGCAAGGCGAGGTCCGCTTGAATTTCCGGGCCGAAAAGGCGGGCCGTCACAACGGTTCGGCGCAACCCATGGAGGCGCTCGCGATCGTCGTCAGCGATACCGGCATCGGTATTCCGCAGGACAAGCAGAAGCTGATCTTCGAAGCCTTCCAGCAGGCCGACGGCACCACAAGCCGCAAATATGGCGGCACTGGGCTTGGGCTTTCGATCAGCCGGGAGATTGCCCGGCTGCTTGGCGGCGAATTGAGGGTCGAGAGCACGCCGGGCAAGGGTTCGACGTTCACTCTGGTCATTCCATTCGACGGACCCCGGATGGCCTTGGCCCCGCAAGCGGCGCTGCTGCCGGCGATGGAGGTGGCCGCGACGACGGCGCAGCCGAGCCCGCCGTCCTCCGAATTGCTCGATGACCGCGACACGATCTCGTCGGAAGATCGGGTCGTGCTGATCGTGGAGGACGACCCGACCTTCGGCGGTTTGCTGCTCGGCCTTGCACGTTCGGCCGGGCTGAAAGGCGTCCTGTCGACCGCGGGCTCCGGCACGCTGGCTTTGGCACGCAAGCTGGTTCCCGACGCGATTACGCTCGATCTCGGACTGTCGGATATCGACGGCTGGGTGCTGTTCGATCTGCTTCGCCATGACCCGAAAACCAAGGACATTCCCGTTCATGTCATCTCGGGCGCCGAAGACATCGAGGTGCTTGCCCGCAAGGGTGCATCCAGCATTTCAACCAAGCCCGTATCGTCGGACGAACTGATGAAGGTCTTCCAGGATATTCATTCCAGAAAGCTCCGCGTCCAGCGCCGCGTCCTGATTGCCGATCCCGATCCCGAGCGCCGCCTTTCGCTGATCGAGGCGATCCGCGACGGCGTCACCTCGGTCATGGCGATCGGCCGCGTCGCCGCGAATGCGGACGATATCGGCATCGCCGGCTATGATGCCGTTGTGCTCGGCTTTGGCCGCTCGGCCAAGGACAACGCCCAGATGCTGGATGAGATTGCCGTCCTGTTCGGACAGTCGGTGTCGCGGCTGCTGTTCTTTGCGCCTCATCCGGAAGCGCTGCAACAGTCGCTTGCCTTGCATCCGGCATTGGCGGACGTTCCCCGGGCGGAGAATTTCGCGCAGCTGGCTCTCCTGATATCCGCGACGCTCCCGGGGCGGGGCCACGACAACAATAGTGCGGCAGCCGAACAGCCGGACAAGTTCGACCTCGCCGGCGCAAAGGTCCTCATCGTCGACGACGACATCCGCAACATCTATTCACTCACCAGCGTTCTCGAGACCTATGACATCCAGGTGCTGCATGCGGAGCGTGGCCGGGAAGGTATCGCGCTTCTGGAGCAGAGCCCGGACATCGATGCGGCACTGATCGATATCATGATGCCGGAAATGGATGGCTACGAGACGATGCGGCAGATCCGCAGCATGCCGGCGATCGCCCATATCCCGTTGATCTCGGTCACAGCCAAGGCAATGAAGGGCGACCGGCAGAAGTGCCTCGACGCCGGCGCCTCCGACTACATCGCCAAGCCTGTCGACCTTGATCTGCTGCTGGCATTGCTGCGTGTCTGGATCGGCCGTTCGCGATCCCGTGTTCATGGTCCGGAAAAGACGCTCATGGCAGTGAACTGACGGCCGCTCGATGCAGAAACTGTCGAGAAACGGAGCAAGGAAGCTGGAGGTTATGGCGCCGGCAGCAGGGCCGGCAAAGGCGCGCATCCTGGCCGTGGATGACGACGAGCGCAATCTGCTGGCGATCGGCGAGGTTCTGGCCCCTATCGGTGAAGTCGTCTGCGTGCAGTCGGGCGAAGAGGCGTTGCGCGCACTGCTAAAGGAGGATTTCGCAGTCATCCTGCTGGATGTGCTGATGCCCCGGCTGGATGGCTACGAGACCGCGGGATTGATCCGCCAGCGTGAGCAATCCAGGCGAACGCCGATAATTTTTCTCACCGCCATCAACAAGGAAGACGCGCACATGCTGCGCGGCTACGACGCCGGCGCGGTCGATTACGTGTTCAAGCCTTTCGACCCGGCCATGCTGCGTTCCAAGGTCGCCGTGTTCGTCGAACTTCATGAGAAGACGCTGGAAATCCAGCAAAAGGCGGCTGCCGAGCAACGGCTGCTGGCCCAGGCACTGCAGGCGCAGAAGGAAAAGCTCGAGGCCGAGCGAGCCCTGCGCAGCGCCCAGGAGCGGCAGCATGCCATTTTGAGCTCTCTTCCGGTCTGCTTCCACGCAAGGGCGGCGGAGCCGCCGTTCGGCGCCAGCTTTGTCACCGAAGGGGTCGAACGCCTGACCGGCTTTCCTGCTGAAC
>NZ_JAMYMO010000063.1:0-19319 GCF_040318575.1 Mesorhizobium sp. M1088
AGGGCGAGGCCTTAGACGCCTTCAAAAGACGCCCAGTAGGCCAATCAGGTTAAGCACACCCTTCATGCAAAGCCCTCCTTGTGGGAGAAGGTGGATCGGCGCGAAGCGCCGAGACGGATGAGGGGTGTTGGACGGAGTGCGGAGGGAGCCAAGCTGGAACACCCCTCATCCGACCTCGCTTCGCGAGGCCACCTTCTCCCACAGGGGGAGAAGGCAGAGCAGCGCCAATCCCTAGATGAACTGCACCTGGACGATCTCGTAGCCCCTGGCGCCGCCCGGTGCGTTGACCTCGATGGCGTCGCCGACTTCCTTGCCGATCAGGGCGCGCGCGATCGGCGAGGAGATCGAGATGCGGCCGGATTTCACGTCCGCTTCCTGGTCGCCGACGATCTGGTAGGTCTTTTTCTCCTCGGTATCCTCGTCGACCAGCACCACGGTGGCGCCGAACTTGACCTTGTCGCCGCTGAGCTTGGTGACGTCGATCACCTCGGCCCGCGCGATCAGGTCCTCGAGTTCGTTGACCCGGCCCTCATTGAGGCTCTGTGCCTCTTTTGCCGCGTGATATTCGGCATTTTCGGATAGGTCGCCATGCGAGCGCGCTTCGGAAATCGCCTCGATGATACGCGGCCGCTCCTGTTGCTGGCGCCAGCGCAGTTCTTCCTTCAATGACGCGAACCCCTCGCCTGTCATCGGGACCTTGTTCATAATGCCTGACCTTTCCTGCCGCCGCCCCCGCAATCGGGAGCGACCTTGTCGATGGTACAAAAAGAAAACGGTCCGGCAGCCTCGCTAACGGAACCGTCTCACCACAATCTTGCAAGATATAGCAATCTTCGCGGGTTTTTCACGTCCAAAAAGTCGGTTTTTGAAAAATCATCCACCGATTGCGCGGCTGACCTAACGTCAAGGAGCGCATCACGTGTACCGTGATGCCAAATTCCAGTTCGGAGCAGCATGTGAGCACAGCAAAAAACCGGCTGCGATCGCTCGCAGCCGGTTATGAGCAGCGTTCCGGAAGGCGGATCAGCTCCTCATGAAGTGATCGATCTGCTCCGACAGCATGCCGTATTCGCGAGACCCCTTGCCCGTGCGCTTCTCGATCTCGCGGAGCTGTTCCTGGGCGCCGGCAAGATCGCCGATCTGCAGGTGCGCCTCGCCGAGATATTCGCGCACCAGCGTGTAATTCGGGTCCATGCGCAGCGCTTCCTCGTAATAGCCGAGGCCGACGGTGACGCGGCCGGAATGGCGGTGCGAATAGCCGAGATAGTTGAGGATGCGCGGGTCCTGCTTGTTGGCGGCGAGGCTGAGCACGGCGATCGCCTCGTCGTAGCGTCCATCCATCGCCAGCGCGCGACCGGCATCATAGATGCTGTCGTCATCCAACATGCCTTGCTTCGGCGAGACACATTTCTTCTGCTTCTTGTCCCAGGCCTGCCCCTTCTTGCACTGGCTCTGGCCGCCGCCGCCATTGCCGCCGCCGCCGCCACCACCTCCCCCGCCTTCACCAGCCGAAAACGCCGGAGCCGCAATCAGCGGCAGGGCGGCAATGGCCATGGCGTAAATCAGCAATCGTCTGCGCATTACACTCTCCTTTGAACCTGACAATGCAACACTAACGCCGGGCCGAAGCCGTTTCGTCCCCGGAAAATGCCATCCTATCTCAAAACCGCGATCTCTCCCAGCAAGGCCATCTTATCCCGGGAAGAGAGGGCATCGGAAATCATGCTCACGATCAACGCCGCCGCGCAAGATAACGTGACGAGCGCTGCAAATCCGCTATCATCGGGCCGACCGAGCACGAAGCAGGGAGACGGCCGGTGCAGCAACGCGTTGAACGAGACTGGGAGCTTTCGATCGGTCCCGACACCGTGCGCCTGTTCATCCTGAAGGCGAAGGCGCTCAGCGCCGCCGTCAACGAAGACTATGCCGACGGCGCCGAGCACGAGGTAGAGCTCGACGGCAACGCGCACGACAACCACCATCATGACGGCCTTGCCGAGGAAAGCTCCGAAGATCTCACCGAAGAAGAATTGCGCGAGCTGATCGACGATCTCAATGTCGACGAAGCGGCCGAACTGATTGCGTTGGCCTGGGTCGGCCGCGGCGACTATGACGCGACGGAATGGACGGACGCGCTGTCCGCCGCCCGCGAGCGCGCCAACAAGCGCACGGCAAAATATCTGCTCGGCATGCCGCTGCTGGCGGACTGGCTCGAGGAAGGCCTGGAGGCGATCGGCGCGTGACGGCGCGGTTACCGATTGTGATCGCCTCGAACCTTCGTCCAAGGCAACTTCCCTGCATTCTGGCCGTTGCGAGCTGATGGCGGCGTTTGGTTTTTCCGGATTGTGCAGACTGATGCTCGCCGTTGCGGCGGCGTCGCTGCTGGCGGGACCTGCATTAGCCAAGGCGCCCGAACTACCGCAAACCGCACCGGTTCCCCAGCCCAACCGGGAAGCCACTTCGCCATCGCCAACCGAGATCCCGGTCCCCGAACCACGCCCCGCTCCGGAGGCTGAGCGGCCCAAAAACGGTCAGCCTCAAAACGATCAGCCCCAAAATGGCCAGTCCAAGACCGAGCAGCCGGAGCCACCGGCGATCGCACCGCAGCCGCCTGAAAAGCCGGCGCAGGCCGAGCCGCCGGCAAACCCATCGGTCGCGCCACCAAACCCCGCCGAGGCAGACGAGAAGGCGGAGCAAAAAATCCTTCCTGATCCTCGATCGGCCGCCATTGCCGGGAAAGAAATGCCGGCCGAGGAATTGGCCTGCCGCAGGCGGCTGAAATCGATGGGCGTCGATTTCGAGGAGCGCAAGCCCGAGCATGATACGGCGGTCGGTTGCTCGATCCCCTACCCGATCGTGCTGAGGACGCTCGGCAAATCCATCGCCATCGGCCCGGAGCCCGAGCTGAATTGCCAGATGGCGGAAGCGGCCGCACGCTTTGCTGCTTCGGTCATCCAGCCTGCCGCAAAGGCCGAGTTCGGCGCGGATATTAAATCGATCGGCCAGGCCTCCGCCTTTGTCTGCCGGTCGCGCAATGGCGGCGGCAAATTGTCGGAGCACGCCTTCGGCAACGCGCTCGATATCGCCAGCTTCAAGCTTTCGGACGGGAAGGAGATCGATGTCGGCCCCGCGCCGCCGGAAAAGGACGCGAAATTCCTGAACGCAGTGCGCAAGGCAGCCTGCGGACCGTTCAAGACCGTGCTTGGCCCCGGCAGCGATGCCGATCATTCGCTGCATCTCCACTTCGACCTCGAACCGCGCCGCAATGGCGGCACGTTTTGCCAGTGACATCGAGCCCGCCGAGATCGGGCGCCGCAATTTGGCCGCAGGCGTGAACGGCGCCGCTGATTTTTCCTTTACCCTTGGCGATTAAACTCTGTGCCATCTGGGGACAGGAACCCTGCCGATGGCCGGAATATTTCGCGCTGCGCTTGCCGCCGCGCGGCAAACAAGGCGCGCGCGTATGGCCGGCAGGCTTGCCGCCATGCTTGCCATTGCGGGGGTCTCCGCCTGCAATACCGGCAGCGTGCTGTCGCTGCAGCCGGCCGTCGATGTCGGCAGCCAGACCGCTGCCGTCCCGCCCAATTCCGGCGCGCCCAATTCCGACCCACAAAGTTCCGGCCCGGAATATTCCGGCATGCAGCGCCTCGTCCCGTCCAACCCCTATATGACCGCCGCCTATCCGCGCATGGACAACCCGATGTCGCCGGCCGAACAGATGCCGGCCACCGAGATCGATTGCCGAAAGGAGCTGAAACGCCTCGGTGTCGTCTACACCGACGTGGCGCCGATCCATGAAGGCCAGTGCGGCATCGATTATCCTGTCAAGGTCTCGGCCATCGGCAGTGTCGAGATGAAGCCGGCCGCGACGCTGACCTGCGACATGGCCGCCACCTTTGCCGGCTGGACCAGGAACGAACTCGTCCCGTCGGCCCGCTGGCGCTATTTCTCGGGCGTCAAGACCATCCACCAGGGCTCGAGCTATTCCTGCCGCAGGATCGCCGGCGAAGGTGTTTTGTCCGAACACGGCAAGGGCAATGCGCTCGACGTGATGAGCATCGAACTCAACAATGGCGACGATATCGACGTCCGCAAGCCCGGCCTGTTCGCCTTCCGCACCCGCGGCTTCCTCAACAATGTGCGCGCCGACGGCTGCCAGTATTTCACCACCGTGCTCGGCCCCGGCTACAACTACGACCACCGCAACCATTTCCATTTCGACATAAAGAACCGCAAGAACGGCTATCGCGCCTGCCGCTGATTGCAGCCCCTGCCCAAGACTTGCTGCGCCGGTTAAGATGATGCGCAGACGCTTGGGTGGTGCCTCTTGAGCCAACGAAGCCTTCGACGACGTGCAACGACCTGGTTGGTGGCATGCTGTGCCGCTTATCTTTCGCTCGCCTATTTCGCCGCGCCTGAGTTCTGGACGTTGCGGGACCGCAATTTTCGCAATCAGCAATTCGAGATGGTGACGCACACGCCGCAAGGCATTCCGGGCGATCCGATCAATGTCGGCCTGGTCGGCATGAAGAAGGAGCTTGTCCATGCTTTTGCCGTCGCCGGCTGGGATACGGCAGACGCGATCACGCTGAAGACGGCGATCGAGATCGGCGAAAGCGTGCTGTTTAACCGCCCCTATCCCGACGCGCCGGTCAGCCGGCTGCTGTTCGAAGGCCGCGCCCAGGACCTCGCCTTCGAAAAGCCGGTCGGCAACAGCGCCGACCGGCGCCACCATGTCCGCTTCTGGCAGACCAATGCGACCGGAGACGACGGCCGGCCGCTCTGGCTCGGCTCGGCAAGCTTCGACCGGGGCGTCGGCCTCAGCCATGACACCGGCGCGATCACCCATCATATCGGCCCCGACATCGACGCCGAGCGCGACGGGCTGATGCGCGACCTCTCCGCCGCCGGCATGCTGATCTCGACCAGCAAGATACCAGGCGTCGGCGCCACAAAGACCGGGCGCAACGGCGAAGGCGATCCCTATTTCACCGACGGCAAGGCCATCATCGGCGTCCTGCTGCAACTGCCGTAGGCGCGCGATCGGCCTTCCCGTCTGACCCATTTCGTCCCGACGGGCTCAGGGCACGGTGATCACGATCTTGCCGAACGGTCCCGTCTCCAGACGCTCGAATGCCTGCGGCACCTCGTCGAAGCCAAACACCTTGTCGATCACCGGCTTGATCGCGAGCGTCTCGATCGCCTGGTTCATTCGCTCGAAAGCGCGGCGGTGGCCGATCGATATGCCCTGGACGACGATCCGATTGCGCAGGAACGGAATGATCGGGAAACTGAGCTCCATGCTGCCGAGAAGGCCGATGAGCGACAGCCGGCCGTCGGCGCCCAGCGCATTGAGCGAGCGCCGCGCATTGTCGCCGCCGACCATTTCCAGCACATGCCTGACGCCGGCGCCGTTTGTCAGTTCGCGCGCAGCCTCGTCCCATGCCGGCTGGCTGCGATAATTGATCGCCTTCCAGGCGCCGAGCGCCTTCGCCCGCTCGAGCTTCTCGTGGCTGCTCGAGGTGACGATGGCGCGCAGGCCGAAGGCGGCGGCAAATTGCAGCGCAAACAGCGACACGCCGCCGGTGCCCTGGATGAGAACGGTTTCGCCCGGGATCGGCTTGGCCGCCTCGACCAGCGCGAACCACGCCGTCAGCGCCGCAATCGGCAGCGTCGATGCCTCGACGTCGCTGAGCGACGGCGGCGCCGCCACGGCGGCATCCTCATGAAAAAGCACATGCTCGGACAGCATGCCGGGCAGTGACGAACCAAGCGTATGCTTGTGCAGCACCGGCGGGGCGTCGCCGTCCGGCCAGTCGGCGATCACCTGGCCGAGCACGCGCTGCCCAATGCCAAAGCGGCTGACTTCGCTGCCGATGGCGACTACTTCGCCTACCGCGTCCGATGTCGGCACGAACGGAAAGCTGAGGTCCGGTATCAGCACGCCATCGACGATCATCCTGTCCTTGTAATTCAGCGATACCGCAGTGACGCGTACCAGAAGATCATGCGGCCCGGCTTGGGGCAGCTTTCCATCAGCCGGCTTCAACCTGGACAGGCCGAAACCGTTCATCTGCCAGGATCTGTTTTCGGTGCTCATTTGGTTCGCGCTCCGTGGTTGATGATTGCGCGAGACATTTACGCCGTTTCACTATGGAGAAAAGTGCTTCCATGTGGCATGTTCTGCAACAGATTAAGGAGCAAAACTCTACAATAGGAGCGCTTCATTGGAATCGGCCAATTTGCAAGGCATCGTCGCATTCGTTCACGCGGTGGAGGCCGGCAGCTTCACCGGCGCTGGCGCACGGCTGCATGTCACCAAATCGGCGGTCGGCAAGTCGATCGCGCAGCTGGAACAGCGATTGGGCGTTCGCCTGCTCAACCGCACCACCCGTAGCCTCAGCCCGACCAGCGAGGGCCTGAGCTATTACGAAGCCTGCGTCAGGGCATTGGCCGAGATCGATGCCGCCCAGTCGCAGCTCGCTTCCCGCAAGCAGGTGCCTTCCGGCCGGCTTCGTGTCGACCTGCCTCTGGCCTTCGGCCGCCGGTGCGTCGCCCCAGTGCTGTTCGAGATTTCCAAAAGATATCCGGATCTGACGATGGAAATCTCCTTCAACGACCGGCGCGTCGACCTGATCGAGGAAGGCATCGACCTGACGGTGCGTATGGGCGACCTCGACGACAGCTTGTCGCTCGCCGCGCGCCGCATCTATGCCCAGCGTTCGGGCGTCTGCGCCGCCCCCGCCTATCTCGACGCCCATGGCAGGCCGCAATCGATCGAGGACCTGGCCAGGCACAGCCTCATCGGCTACGGCCGCGACGGCACGGTCCATCCCTGGACCGTCAGGCACGCCGACGGCCGTCTCGAAAAATTCGCGCCCAAGGCGCGGCTGGTGCTCGGTCACGGCGAACCGATGCTCGATGCGGTACTGGCCGGCTGCGGCATCGTCTATCTGCCGACATGGCTGACGGCCGACAGCATCAGGCGCGGCGAGCTCGAAATGGTTCTGTCGGACAGTCTTGTCGAAAACACCGTGGTGCATGCCATCTGGCCGGTAACACGCAATCTCGCGCCAAAGGTGCGCGTCGTCGTCGACGCCCTGATCGAGCATTTTGCCGCGCCGCCCTGGGATGTGGCAGGAGTGCCGCCTGATTGCCCGGCTCGCTAAATTTAAAAAGCGCGACCGTCCTATTTTCGAAAACAGCGCGGCAATGCTATGGACCCGGCATGCTTTATGCTGAAATTGCCATCGTGGTCGTCCTCATCTGCATTAACGGCCTTCTGTCGATGTCCGAGCTCGCCATCGTCTCGTCGCGGCCGGCGCGCCTCAAGACGATGATCGACCGCAACGTCAAGGGCGCCGGCCGGGCCCTGGCGCTCGGCGCCAATCCGGGAAAATTCCTGTCCTCGGTGCAGATCGGCATCACTTTGGTCGGCGTCTTGTCCGGTGCCTTTTCCGGCGCCACGCTCGGCGAGCGGCTGGCCACCTCCCTGGCGTCGGCCGGCATCCGCGAAAGCCTCGCCGATCCGCTCGGCGTCGGCATCGTCGTCGCCCTCATCACCTATGGCTCGCTGATCATCGGCGAACTGGTGCCCAAGCAGATCGCATTGCGCGACCCCGAACGGGTAGCCGTCAGGGTCGCCCCGGCAATGACCATCCTCGCCAGCGTCTCGGCGCCGCTGGTCTTCCTGCTCGATTTTTCCGGCCGCGCCCTCCTGTGGCTGCTTGGCCAGCGCGGTCAGAGCGAGGATAAGGTTACCGACGAGGAGATCAAGATGCTGGTCGCCGAAGCCGAGCACCACGGCACCATCGAATCCGACGAACGGCGGATGATCGCCGGCGTCATGCGGCTCGGCGACCGTGCCGTGCGCGCGGTGATGACGCCGCGCACCGAGGTCGACTGGATCAATCTGCAATCCGACGAGGCGGCCATCAGGAAGCTGCTGATGGACACCCAGCATTCGCGCCTGCCGGCCGGCGACGGCGGCGTCGACGCCATGATCGGCGTCGTCCAGACCCGCGACGTGCTGGCCGCAATGCTCGGCGGCCGCGCTCTCGACCCGCGCCGGCACGTGCGCGCCGCGCCAATCGTGCATGACCAGGCCGACGCGCTGGACGTGCTTGCGACGCTGAAAGAATCCGACGTGCCGATGGCGCTGGTGCATGACGAATACGGCCATTTCGAAGGCATCGTCACCCCGGCCGACATACTGGAAGCGATTACCGGCGTCTTCCGTTCCGATCTCGATGCCGGCGAAGAGGAAAACGCCGTCAAGCGCGAGGACGGCTCATGGCTGCTCGCCGGCTACATGCAGGCCGACGAGATGGCGGAGGTCCTCGGCATCGACCTGCCTGAGAACCGCGATTACGAAACCGTCGCCGGCTATGTGCTGTCGCATTTGCACCATCTGCCGGCGACCGGCGAATGCGTCGACGCGCAAGGCTGGCGCTTCGAGGTCGTCGACCTCGACGGCCGCCGCATCGACAAGCTCATCGCCACCCGCCTGCCCGGCGGCCACCGCGAGGTCGTGCGGTAAGGATCGACGCTACTTATGGGCTATATGCTCGCGGCGACACCGCTCGCACAGTCAAAGTTGATTGGGAATACCGCCTATGGTCGACCAGCTTTTCGCCGACCCATATCTCGCTGCCGTCTACGATGCCTGGCACCCGAGATCTGCGCGCGACGACTATGATTTCTACCTGCCCCCCATTCTAACAGCAGACGCGGTGCTTGATGTCGGATGTGGAACGGGCACCCTCCTTCACGAGGCACGCCTGGCTGGACATTCAGGGCGGCTCTGCGGCATCGACCCAGCACCCGGCGTGTTGGATCGCGCACGAACGCGCGCGGATATCGAATGGGTTCTCGGCGATCTCCTATCGACCGGCTGGACAGCCGAGTTTGATCTCATTGTGATGACGGGGCATGCATTCCAGGCCCTTGTCAGTGACGAAGACCTGAGGGATTTCATGGCGGCTGTCCGACACGCCCTTGTGCCAGGCGGATGCTTCGCGTTCGAAACGCGGAACCCTTCGGTGCGGGCGTGGGAGCACTGGACACCCGAAAATGCGGTCGTCGTTGAGCTGCCTGACGGATCGCTGGTGCAGATCACAACAGAGGTGATCATGCCGTTCGACGGACAGACGGTGACATTCACCCACAGGTTCGGCGGAAAGCATCCGAGCCTTCCGCAAGTTAGTCGCAGCACCTTGCGATTCCTCGAGACGGACGCCTTATCGAGCCTGCTGGGGAACGCGGGGCTACGGATCGAACAGCAATTCGGCGACTTTGACGGCAGCCCACTTGGCCCTTCGAGCCCAGAGATCATCACGTTCGCGGCCAGATGAAAGGAGCATCCGCTCTCCAGCCCTGCAAGCAACGACAACTCGCGGCCCCATTGCGGACGTGGAACCGTATTTTGCGGCGGCTGCGACGCAGAAATGAGACTGCCGACCGTCAGCCAGGTCAAGCTTGGCAATCGCAGGACTCAGCGATCAATCGATTGCCTCGATGCCTTGTGCCCTCAGCCGTTCGAGATGGTCCTTCATCCAGAGTGCCGCTCAGATAGACCCAGGCCGCCTGCTTTCGCACGCCGTAATTGGCGCTGTGGCCGGCTTCGATCAGGTCTCCCGGTTTAAGGTCGGCCCGGGTGCCGGGGTAGAATTGGCGCGGCTGGTCGGGGCTGTCATCGGCTCGCTACTCATCCTCGTTGTCCCAGGCATCATGGTGTCGTGGCGCGCACTATTTCATGCACGCCATCGAATCAAGTTCATGCACGCCATCGAATCAAGCCTCCGGCCGCGCGGTTATCGGCCGTCCGCGCTCAGCGCTGCCGACACCCATTCCGGCCATACCGCCCGATGCGCGCTAGCGGTCGGCTGCCGGCGCGGTTATTATCGGCGCCTGCACCGTCGCTAAGGTGGAAAATGGATCTGCAAGCCTTCAGGGATTCGATTGCAAAACCACAGCCGCCAGCCGGCTTGAGCCCTGCCCTGCAGGCGCTGTGGTGGGATGCAAAGGGCGATTGGGCTAAGGCGCACGAATGCGCGCAGCAGCGCGACGATACGGCGGGCATGCACGTGCATGCCTATCTCCACCGCAAGGAAGGCGACCAGTCGAATGCGGAATATTGGTATCGCCGCAGCAACGCGGCGCCGTCGACCTTAACGCTTGACGAGGAATGGCAAGAGTTGGCACGTACACTTTTGCAGCAAAGCTGACGCTTGCTCAGTCATCGTAAAATAGCCGGTCCTGCATTCACTCTCCGGGGTTTCAGCTGGCGCCCTGTGGCTTGTCCCTGCCGTTCCATTGCGCATTGCGCGCCTGCGCCTCTTCGGCGATCAGCTTGAACTCCCGCATCTTCGCAGCTTCGATGGCGAATGCGCGGCTTGGCAGGACGCCAGGGTCCTCCTGACTGTTCTGAAACTGAAAACGGGCCTCCAGTTCGGCCCATATTCGCTCGGGTGCCGTATCCTTGCTGGCAAGCAGCGCAACGACCAGCGCCAGAGTCTCGCGCTGGGCGTTCAGCCGCCCTTCGATCTCTTCGTTCGGCAATTCGGACATGCGGGTCGCTTCCAGTTTCTGGCTCAACGGCAAAATCGCACCCTTGTTCCGGAACTCGGGGCTGGCGCGTGAGCAATTCCGAAAACGCGAGCAACAGTTTTCCCGTTAACCGACAGGGTCCGACCGGGGCTGTGGTTCCGCACCGTCGACCCCTCCAGGTTGACAGCGCAGGCCCATCGATTTAAGTTCGCGTTAGTGGCCACTAACGCGAAACATTGGACAGCGCTCGGAGACTCGACGAGGCGCACGATATTCGAATTGTTGGTCGAACAGCCTTGTTCGGTCAGCGGACTTGCTCGTGTGCTGCCTGTAACCAGGCCGGCGGTCTCTCAGCACTTGAAAGTACTCAAGGATGCCGGGCTTGTGGCCGACACGCGCTCAGGCAAGGAACGAATATACCGTATCGATCCGGACGGCCTAGCAAGTCTGCGCGCGGAAATCGATCAGTTCTGGAGCAAGACCCTGGCGAGCTACAAACTGGCCGTCGAGCACCCAAAGAAGGACCAGCCATGAGCAAGCTTCCTGCAACCGCGCCCGTAAGGCATTTCGTCGTTGTCGAGGCACCTATCGCGCGTGCCTTCAAGGTCTTCACCGAGGATTTCGGGAAATTCAAACCTCGCGAGCACAATCTTCTTGCCGTACCGATCGCAGAGACGATCTTCGAACCCTGGGTCGGGGGCCACGTTTACGATCGCGGCGTGGACGGCAGCGAGTGCCGCTGGGCTCGTGTGTTGGCTTACGATCCCCCCAGCCGGCTGATTCTGAGCTGGGACATCAGCCCTCGGTGGCAGATTGAGAGCGACCTGAACAAAACCAGCGAATGGGAAGTCCGGTTCACGCCTGAGACGGAGAACCGAACCCGGGTTGAGATCGAGCACCGGAATCTCGAACGCCATGGCGAAGGCTGGGAGGGCGTGCGCGGGGGGGTTGATAGCGATCAAGGCTGGCCGCTGTACTTGCGGCGGTTCCACGACCTTTTCCCCGGTGCGACCGCCTGACACCGTTGGCGACTTTGAGGGTGTGACTGGCAAGAACCGTTTGGTCCACTGCGATCCCAGTGAGTGGAGACAAGACGGAAGTCTATTGTTAAGCGTTCTCGGCGTGCTCGCGCTCTTGTTTGCTCTCGATAGTATCGGCAGTCTACTCGGGTTCGTCCAATGGGTTGGCAGGAGCGCTGGCGAGACCGGTAATCCCGGCAGACGACGACAACCGGCTCTATAGGATCGACCCCGTTCACATGAACTCGGTCGAGGCATTGGCGCCCCCTATCGCGCCCGCAGTGCTAGCGATGACGGTTGGTGTTGGAGCGCCCACTTTGGCGACATTGGTCTGGGCTCACCTGGCGATACGCCTCCTCCATCTGGGAATCTATCGGCATGGCGGAAACGCCGCCAAGGGAGATAGTCTCGGGACGATTCTGTACGTCTCTGGAGCGTTGGTCACGTTGGTCCTCATCCTTTTGACTGGATGGGCAGCGCTCAATTGACGTTGGCGCCACTTCTTGAGGCTACGGTTCGCGAGACTCGGCGGCCGACGCTATGAAACCTTCTGATTTTTAAGCCGTTATCGCCGGATGCCCGAGGCTAAATTTAAGCTGAAATCGGTTGACGGCGCCCGAACGCGCGATTCCGAGAAGTCGCGCCGCGAGAAACAATCGACTGTCGAAGTCGCGTCAGAGGTCGTCGGCCAGCCCGCGCCGCCGCCGGACGTCACCGAACCCGATCCTGAGCTGACACCTGAAGAGGCCGAGCGGGCGCGCAAGAGATACCTGCTTAAGCGCTTCTGGATCAGCGCGCGCGGTTACTGGGGCGGCAGCGGCGACAGGGTCGCCTGGCCGTTGACGATCGGGCTGCTGGTCCTGATCGTCGCCAATGTCGGCTTCCAGTATGGGATCAATGTCTGGAATCGCGCAATTTTCGACGCCATTGAGCAACGCAATGCCCACACCGTATATTGGCTGAGCGCCGTATTCCTGCCACTCGTGATCGGAAGCGCCAGCCTTGTGGTGGCACAGGTCTTCTTTCGCATGAGGATACAGCGCCGCTGGCGGTCCTGGCTCACCACCGCGGTCATCGCGCGCTGGCTCGCAAGCGGCCGCTACTATCAGCTGAACCTCGTCGGCGGCGATCATAGCAACCCCGAAGCCCGCATCGCCGAGGATTTGCGGATCGCCACCGAATCGCCCGTCGATTTCATCGCCGGTGTCATCGTCGCATTTCTGTCGGCCTCGACCTTCATCGTGGTGCTCTGGACGATCGGCGGCGCCCTGACCCTGACGATTGCAGGTTCGACCGTCACCATTCCCGGCTTCCTGGTCATCACCGCAGTGCTCTATTCCGCAATCACGTCCACTTCGATGGCGGTCATTGGCCGTCATTTCGTCCACCTCTCCGAGGAAAAAAATCAGGCGGAAGCCGAGTTCCGCTACACGCTGACGCGCGTGCGGGAAAACGGCGAGAGCATCGCATTGCTCGGCGGCGAGGAGGAGGAGCGCAGCGGCATGGACAAGACATTTGCCCATGTGCTCAGGCAATGGGCGCTCCTTGCAGGCCAGCACATGCGCACGGCACTGGTGTCTCAGGGGTCGAGCCTGTTTGCGCCTGTCGTGCCGGTCTTGCTTTGCGCTCCAAAGTTCCTCGAAGGCAGCATGACACTTGGACAGGTCATGCAGGCTGCCTCGGCCTTTGCCATCGTGCAGGGCGCGTTCGGATGGCTGGTCGACAACTATCCCCGTCTCGCCGATTGGAACGCCTGTGCACGACGCATCGCCTCGCTGATGATGTCGCTCGACGGGCTCGAGCGGGCGGAACAGAGCAACACGCTGGGACGCATAAAGCGCGGCGAGACCGGCGGCGATGCGATGCTCAGCCTGAACAATCTCTCCGTGTCGCTCGACGACGGCACCGCCGTGGTCAAGGAAACCGAGGTCGTGATCGAACCAGGCGAGCGGGTGCTCGTCGCCGGCGAATCCGGCTCGGGCAAGAGTACGCTGGTGCGGGCCGTCGCGGGTCTGTGGCCATGGGGTAGCGGCAGCGTCAACATCCGCGCCGACAGACGGTTGTTCATGTTGCCGCAACGGCCCTACATCCCGACCGGGACGCTTCGCCGCGCTGTCGCCTATCCAGGCGCCGCCGACAACTGGACGCTGGATAAGATCAAGGCTGCCCTCGACAAGGTGGGACTCGACTACCTCAACGACCGGATCGAGGAGGACGCGCCATGGGACCAGACCTTGTCGGGTGGCGAAAAGCAGCGCCTTGCCTTCGCGCGTCTTCTGCTGCACCGCCCCGATATCATCGTGCTGGACGAGGCAACGTCGGCACTCGATGAGAAGAGCCAAGACAAGATGATGGAGATGATTATTCGCGAATTGCCGAAGGTCACCATCATAAGCGTAGCGCACCGCGCCGAGCTGGAGGCCTTCCACAGCCGCAAGATCACATTGGAGCGGCACAAGGGCGGCGCAAAACTTGTCAGCGATATCGAACTCGTCCCGCGCAAGGACAGACGGAACTTGCTCATGCGCCTTCTGAGGCAACGGCGCGCCAACGGCAAGCCAGCGCGACCTTGAGCAAAGCGGCGCTGCCCTACGCAAAGAGTGAGGCCGCCAGTCGGAGCAGGCAGACCATCGCCGGTTCGAGTCACTGCCCGCATCTGGTCCTGAAAGCAGCAGTCGTGGTACCTTGATTCCGGGCAGTTGCTGCTGTCGGAACGTCGATGGCACGAGCGCATTTCCACGTCCGGTCCAACGCCGATGCAACCCGGGTTGATTTCAAAAGCCCAGATTGATTTCGAAAGCAAAGGGACCAGCAATGACAATCGCAAAGAACACGATCTGCCTTTGGTACGACAAGGACGCCGAGGCTGCGGCCCGCTTCTATTCCGAGATTTTTCCCGACAGTTCGGTGAAATCCGTCCACCGCGCTCCCAGCGACTACCCGTCCGGCAAGGCAGGCGACGTGCTGACGGTCGAGTTCACGGTCGTCGGCATCCCCTGTCTCGGCCTCAATGGCGGGCCCGCGTTTAAGCACAACGAAGCCTTCTCCTTCCAGATCGCCACCGACGATCAGCAGGAGACCGACCGCTATTGGAACGCCATCGTCGGCAATGGCGGCCAGGAAAGTGCCTGCGGCTGGTGCAAGGACAAATGGGGCATCTCCTGGCAAATCACGCCGCGCGTGCTGACCGAAGCGATGGCCGCCGGCGGCGATGAAGCAAAGCGCGCATTCGAGGCGATGATGGAGATGAAGAAAATCGACGTTGCAGCGATCGAGGCGGCGCGGCGCGGCTGACAGTTTCGGGGGTGGCCCGACGCGAAAAGGTCAGGGCAGAGCGGCCGGAAATGCTGCCGGCCCATCATCTCCAGGCAGGCGTGCGATGGTGCTGAACTGCGCTGCGTTTTATGACGCCGAACTGCGACGGCACAACGAGGGTCTTCGGGGCTGCGGTCAAGGTGGGAACGCGCGATCGCGTGCTCGATATCGGATGCGGTTCGGGACAATCCTCTCGTGATGCTGCCCGTGTCGCGGTGGAAGGCAGCGTGCTCGGCGTGGACGTATCGGCGCAGATGCTCGAGATCGCCCGGAAGTGTAGCGCGGAAGAAGGATTGCGAAACGTCGCCTTTGAGCGTGGCGATGCGCAATTGCTGGTATTTCCGCGCGCCGGTTTCGATCTGTGCATTAGTCGGTTTGGAGTGATGTTCTTTGCCGACCCCGCGGCGGCGTTCGCCAACATCGGCCGGGCGTTGCGACCAGGGGCGCGTCTTGTATGGATGGTATGGCAGTGCGAGGGCCGCAACGAGTGGGCGACTGCCATTCAGCGGGCGATTGCGCCGGGGACCGCCATATCGGCGGGCGCCGCCACCCCGTTTTCGCTTGGCGACCCCGCCATCACCGCGGAGATCTTGCGTGCATCCGGTTTTGTTTCGGTCGACTTTGCCGAAGTGCATGAGCCGGTCTTCTACGGCCAGGACGTCGATGCGGCCTATGACGCTTTGCTTGGCCTGTAACTGGTCAAGGATCCGCTCGCCCGCGCGGGTGTGGATGTCGATGCGGCGCTGCGGCGGTTGCGCGATCTGCTCGACGCGCATTTGACGGCGGACGGTGTGCTTTTCGACTCGCGTGCCTGGATCGTCACCGCGTTTCGGGGGAGCCGATGGTGACTGCGCGATATAGACGATCCTGTTCTCTTGGCCTTCCCGTCAGTCCATTTGCGGCGTGACTTCTGAAAGCAGCCAATCCCTGAAAGCCTTGACTTTGCGCTGACGGATCGCCTCCGGCGGGTAGACGAAATAGAAGCTGGAGGGGGATTTCAGGGCGTGGCCGAAGGGGCGGACGAGCCGCCCGGCGGCAAGGTCGGCCGCAACGAGCATGGTCCGGCCGAGCACCACGCCCTCGCCTTGTGCGGCCGACTCCATGGCAAAGGTGGCAGAGTCGAAGGTAATCCCGCTCTGCGGGTCCACGCCCTCGACCCCGGCGCTAGCCAGCCAGGTCGCCCAGTCGATCGGAAAGCTGTCACGGATCAGCGTGTGGTGTTTGAGGTCCTGAGGCGTGCGGAGCGGATGTGCACCCTCAAGAAGCTTTGGGCTGCACACCGGAAACACCTCCTCGCCGGTGAGGAACTCCGACATGAGCCCCGGATAGTTTCCGCTGCCATAACGGACGGCGACATCGATGCCGTCGCCGAGGAAGTTGGTCAGCTTCCCGCTTGTCGAAACCCGCACATCGACGTCGCCATGCGCACGGTGAAAGCGATAGAGGCGCGGCACCAGCCATCTGCCCGCGAAGCCATCGGAGGTGCTGACGTTCAATGTCGAGCTCGAATAGCGGGCTGTTGCTGCAGCGGTGGCGGTGGCCAACTGGGCGAGCGCCTCGCGCACCGCCCGCGCATAGGGCTCGCCGACGGCTGTCAGACTCACCGAACGCGTACCGCGCTCGAACAGCTGCACACCAAGCTGATCCTCAAGGTTCTTGATCGCCCGGCTGATCGCGCCGTGGGTGACATGAAGTTCCTCTGCCGCCTTGGAGAAACTCAACAGGCGCGCCGCGGCCTCGAAACTCGGCAAGGTGGTGAGGGGAGGCAGCTTCCGGGGCATGGACCGATACCTATGTGTGAGCATCGCTCACACATTGTCGCCGATAAGTCGTTTGTCGTCCAGGCCAGAAGCCGGCATGTTTGTTCGCGTAATCAGTCATTCACCGCCGCTGCAAAAGGCGAGTTTGATGTGACTTATACTCTCGCTGACAAAAGTCGCAGGGCAACTGCTGAAACTGCCGCCACTCTGGGAGAGCACCATGAACGCCAAACGAGTTGAACCCATCGTCGACGTCCTGACCGGCATGGCTGGCCGCATCCTCGCCTCGAGCAGCCGGCGCCGGACCGAGCGGCAGATTGCACGCTTCTCGACCCGCCGGCTCGAAGACCTCGGGTTTGCCCGCGACTGGGACGGTTCGGTCTATCGGCCGTCGGACCACCGCTAGCCTGAACGAAAGCAACAGCGGACAGGCTCTTCGCCAAAGATCGCTGTCGCAAGGAATTAATGGAGAACGGACATGGCCACCATCCACCCATTCCTCTGGTTCAACACCGACGCGGAGCAAGCCCGCGATTTCTATCTCTCGGTCTTCAAGAACAGCAAAGCGCTCCAGACCATCGAATACACCGACTGGGTGTCCGGAACCAACAAGACGGTCCCGCATGCCACCTTCGATTTCGAGCTCGAAGGACTGCACCTTACTGCGCTCAATGCCGGGCCGCAGCCGCCCTTCAACGAGCGGCTCTCGCTTTACATCGAGACCAGGGACCAGGCCGAGACCGACTACTACTATGAGGCGCTCACCGCCGGCGGCGGCAAGGCACAACCCTGCGGCTGGCTCACCGACAGATACGGCGTCTACTGGCAGGTCATCCCGGAAATCCTGCCGCGGCTCAGTGCCGATCCGGATCGCGAAAAGGCCAACCGCGTCCGGCAGGCGATGTACGGGATGCGCAAGATCATCATCGCCGACCTCGAAGCCGCCTATGCCGGCAAGGCCTGACCCTCACCGCAATCGCAACGAACGGAGAACCCTCATGACATCGCTCGTGGACAGGAAAGTCATCGTCGTCGGCGGTAGTTCCGGCATCGGTCTCGGCGTCGCGGAAGCTGCTCTCAACGGCGGAGCGAAGGTCGTGATCGTCGGACGCTCGCCCGAGAAACTGATGGCTGCCGAACGGACGCTCAATGCGGGCCGCGTGACCAGCGTGGTCGCCGACATGACCGACGAAGCGGACGTCGCTCGCCTGTTCGACGAGGTCGGTCCCTTCGATCACCTCGTATCGACCGCCGGAACACTGCCGCCCGGCGATCCGATCGGCAGTACAGACATGAAGGCTGTGCGAGGCTTCGTCGATAACAAGCTGATTAGCGCCGTCATGCTCTCCAAGCATGCTGTGCGCACCCTGAAGGCCGGCGGCTCGATGACCTTCACCTCGGGAATAAATAAGGATCGGCCGCCGGTGCCGGGGGGCTCGGTCGTCTCCGCGATTGCCGGTTCATTCAGCTACTTCGCCCGCGCCCTGGCGCTCGAACTGGCCCCGACGCGCGTCAATGTCGTGTCGCCCGGATGGGTCGATACACCGATGTGGGGCATTGTTGGAGAAGCCAAATCCAGCTTCTTTGCCGACATGGCTGCCCGGTTGCCATCGAGAAAAATTCCGACCGCTGCGGACGTCGCCGCCGCCTACCTCTACCTCATGGAAAGCGACTTCACGACCGGCGAGACGATCCGCATCGATGGCGGCCATAACCTGATCTAGCCGCCATTTGCACGTCGCCTGAATGGGTTGAGCCGGCATGACCGCTAGTCCGGTGCACTGCTGCCGAAGGCGACGAACGCCGGCGGGTCATGCCGGCGTCGCTCAATCGGGGTTTACATCGGCAGCCAGGTCCCTAGTTTTAGCGTTTCGCGCCGCGCACCTAAGTGCGTGGATGATCGAGGACGGGACCGTGAGCTTTGGCCGGCCCCTCGAAACTTTCAAAGGATGGCTATCATGACACAGGCCAAGAATGGCGACACCGTGCGCATCAATTACAATGGACGCCTGGCAGACGGCACCCAATTCGATTCTTCCGGCAACGAACCGCTGCAATTCACGTTGGGTGAAGGACAAGTGATCGCCGGTCTCGAAACCCATGTCGAGGGTATGGAGGTGGGCGCGAAAAGCACCGTCACCATTCCCGCCGAGGCCGCCTATGGCCCCCACCGCCCCGAAGCGGTCATGACCGTCGATCGCGCCCGCGTACCAGACAACATCAATGTCGATATCGGCGCTCGACTGCAGGTCAGAACCCCGGAAGGGCGCCCGATGCCGGTAACAGTCGTCGGCGTGGACGACACCAGCGTCAAGCTCGACGGCAATCATCCGTTGGCCGGACGGGATCTGGTGTTCGACGTTGAACTGGTCGAGATCGTTCAGGCGGCGTAGGACACGGCTAAGGCCGCGGTGGCTATGATTTCGGGTGACGCACTTCTGCTGGCGGTTTCGGCGGTGCGTCACCTGTCGGAGGGAAAGACCGCGACGGCGGAAATCGTGTTGCACCAACCCATAGAGACATTCGGCATCTGGAATGTCCAATTCAGCGTCGCAGGTTCGCGGACCTGTGGAAGGGTAGTGTCTCAGTCGTCTAATCGCGGACCGAAATGCAAGCCCAAATTTGTATTGAGGTGTCGTTTGCCGGGAGCACGGTCGTCTTCGCGGTCGACATGAAG
>NZ_JAMYMO010000064.1:0-18494 GCF_040318575.1 Mesorhizobium sp. M1088
GGAAAAACCGTCCGGTAATTGATCGGAATGCTGTCCGGCTTCAAATCGGAATGCCGTCCGGATTTTGATCGGAATCCCGTCCGGTCATTCCCTGGAATCCGCAGCCGGGGCGAAACTGACGGGAAAAGCGGCGCTGGATCCCTGGTTGATAGGCGCGGGTGTCACCTACCGCTTCTGATAGCGAAAGGCGAAGCGGCTTGCTGACCGCCGAGCTGAATGTAAGGGCGCCTAGAATAGTGCGCCCTTACGCCGGTCAGTCGTGGGCAAGAGGCCGTCACGCAACCTTCTACCCGGTCCTCGAAACCGCGCAGCAACAGCTCGTGAGGTCTTAACGCGTCAGGGAGTCGATCTCGTAGCCGCCATTACCTCGCACCTTCCGTCGAGCCTCTCCCTCAAGACACAGTAGCGCAGGTCGTGCATTGCATGCAGGTCCCGGCGAAGTCCTCGTAAACGTCTGGTGTAATCAGCTGGATCATCAAAGCCTCCTCGGAGGGGAAAATTCCCCGGAAGGGGAAGCTTCGTGCTGGCGCAGCCTGTCCAGTTGCATAGGTCAGAAACGTTAGCGATGCGAGGAGTTCGAACTGGCGAGACGCGCAACCAACTGGCTTCTGATCCCTTACGCCGAGCTTCCCGCGGGCGTTATCGAGAGGAGACGCGGCCGTGCACCGCGTGATCCCAAGGATGCAGCAGATCTCCCAGGCCGTGCTGCCCATTGCAGGCACTCGTATTCGCGCGCCGCCAAAGGCACCCCGTCGACGATCCGTTCAGCGGACAGTTTTCGCCGGACAAAAATGTGCAACAGGTCGCAACGTATGGGAGATGGTCGTTATAACGGTCCGCGACGAGGAAATGCTGTTCGCGCCTGTCAGCGCCAAAGGGTCAAACCGCAAAATTGCCCTGGAGAACGATGATTGGGATCGTCACACCAGGAAATGCCAAACTGGGCCGCTTCGTCAAAGACCCTCGGCTCAGCTTCTGATGACTCATACCCGGTAGTGCAGAGCCCCACCGAATGGGCATCCGCCGAAGCGGGCACGCACGATAACGGGATCGACGCGCTGGTACTGGTGCTCAAGACAACGTGCTGTTGCTTGCAGGTGGCAGGTGCTCGACATCAAGCGTTTCAATATTGATCATACTGTTCTTCTCAATATCCATTTACTGGCGAGATGCAGTGGACCTGCAACGCCTCAGAAATGCGCCCTGCCGGCGGGGAGGTGCACCGGCAGGGCTCGCCGCCCGCAGCCAAATGGGAGGACCGGCAGCAGCGGCAAAAATGCTGGTTGGCGCCCGCAAGAATTATACTGCGCCTTCTGCCTTCAAAGCGCGTAACGTCGTGTCAACTGATCTCGCCGTGGCGTCGACGATGATGTCCACCTGGTCCCTGGTGATGATCAGTGGCGGGGCAAAGCCGAGGATATCGGCCTGCGGCATGGCCCGGCCGATGACCCCATTCTCAAGCAGAGCAGCGGCGGCACGCGCTCCGACCTGCAGTTCGGGCTCAAAAGGTACGCGCGCTTTGGGGTCCCGCATCATCTCTACGGCGGACAGGATCCCGACGCCGCGAACTTCGCCGACGATAGGATGTCCCTCCAATTCGGCTTTCATGCGGGAAAGCCAATAGGGCCCGACATCCTGGACATGTTCCAGGATGTTTCTTTCCTTAAGGACTTTGATGTTGGCGAGTGCGGCCGCCGCGCAAAGCGTATGACCAGAATATGTCCAGCCATGGCCCAGAGCTCCGTGCTTCTCCGTTCCTTCTTCCAGGACCTTCCAGACGCGGTCGCCGATAATTGACCCGGAGATGGGAAGGTAGGCGGAACTGACGCCCTTTGCGATGGTGACGAAATCCGGGCGCATGCCATAGAGGTGGGAACCGAATTTCTCACCGGTTCGCGCGAAGCCACAAACCACTTCATCGGCGATCAAAAGGATATCGTACTTGACCAGTACCTCTTGAATGGCCGTCCAGTACCCTTTTGAGGGCGGAACGATGCCGCCGGTCCCAAGTGCCGGTTCTGCGATAAAGGCTGCAACCGTATCCGGGCCCTCAGCAAGAATAAGGGCTTCAAGTTCGTCGGCGCAGCGCTTGGAGAAGGCTTCTTCAGTTTCGTTCTCATGCGCCTGGCGATAGTAATGTGGCGCCGTTGTATGGCGCACCAAATTCAACGGCAGGTCGAAAAACTTGTGAAAGAACGGAAGGCCCGTCAGGCTACCGGTGACCAACCCGGAACCGTGATAACCGCGATGTCGCGAGATGATCTTCTTCTTTTCAGGGCGACCGAGGATGTTGTTGTAGTACCAGACGAGCTTGATGTTGGTTTCGTTGGCATCGGAACCAGACAGGCCAAAATACACCCTTCGCATGTTCTGCCCGAAATATTCGACCACTGCCTCCGCCAAACGGGCAACAGGTTCCGTGCCTTGGCTGGCATAGACATGAGCAAACGGCAGTTCATGTGCTTGCTTGGCAATGGCATCAGCGATCTCTGTGCATCCATATCCCATGTTGACGCAGTAGAGCCCGCCGAAACCGTCGAGGCTCTTTCGGCCTTCAGTATCCCAGATGTAGACGCCCTCCGCTCCGGCCATGATCCGGTTTGGCGTCTCGCCGCGACTGTGCTTTGCCAAGTGCGTCGACGGATGAAAGACAAAGCTCCGATCCATCTCTTGAACTTGCGCTGTTCCCAGATTGGTTAGGCTCATCGCCCCTCTCCTCTTCATCGCTCTGCGGAAAACACTCGGTCAGCCGCTCGTCAAGGTGTGATTATACCGACGGACACACCTCGGCTTCCACGGGAATGCGCATCCTCGACCGACGAATGCACGGAACTTGCGTCAATCTCCGTGGAAAACACCGGCTGCGGGAACTCACCGTTGTCTTGAAGCCGACAAGGGGATCGGCGAATTGGATTTCACGGATTTGGTCACGATAAGGCTATAGTATTGATCGATCCCGAGGCCTACCTGCAGCAGGCCTTCCATAAATTCCTGATACGCAGCCATAGAAGGTGCTGCTACGCGCATCAGGTAATCGATCCGCCCGCCGATAGCCCAGCAGTCCAAAACTTCGGGGATGGCATGAATCGCGGTCTCAAAATGTCGTTGGTCCTCGAGACGGTGACGATCCAGAACGACCTCCACCATGACGAAGATCACGCCCCCGGTGAGGGATGGACTGAGCCGTGCATAATACCCTTCAATAGCCCCTCCAGTTTCGAGTATGCGGAGCCGCTCCGAGCAAGCCGACGCCGAGAGATGAACGCGTTTCGCAAGCTCGCTTTTCGATATCCGACCGTCTGCTTGCAGCTCGGACAGAATCCGAAGGTCCCAAGCGTCCAGGCGTACTGTGTTGAGTTTCGACTTCATGGCCTTGCCGGCTGAATTACGGCTTTACGTTTAGGCTGCTTTTGGGTCTGCGCCAATTGCCTCGATGGCGCGGCGTGCCAACTCAGCGTTGCGTTACTCGCAGGCGGTGCAGGCGTGGGCATGGCTCATTCGTACAGTTGACCAAACGAAGCGTCCAGCCTTCTCGTTGCTCTTCGAAGTGGATGGATTTAGGCAGGAGGGATCGTCTGACGGGAATATTCAAACGCCGATGTTGCGCGCGATGCTGTCGGCCGCCATCCGCTTGCGCCACTCAATCGGACCGGAATTGTGGATTGAGTTTCCCTCAACATCAACAGCCATGATCACCGGCATGTCCTGAACCTCGAATTCATACATGGCTTCCATCCCCAGGTCTTCAAAGGCAACGATCCGTGCCGCCTTGATCGATTTTGAAATCAGGTACGCAGCGCCACCCACTGCGATGAGATAGGGTGTTTTGTGTCTGACAATCGACTCGATGGCCGCCGGCCCTCTCTCCGCTTTGCCCACCATCGCATATAGCCCGGCCTCGGCCAGCATCTTTTCAATAAAACCGTCCATGCGGCTGGAGGTTGTCGGGCCAGCCGGCCCGACCACCTCATCCCTCACGGCGCGGACTGGTCCGACGTAGTAGATCACGCGTCCCCGCAGATCGACTGGGAGCGGCTTGCCGGCATCGATCAAATCGACCATTCGCTTGTGGGCGGCGTCACGGCCCGTCAGCATCTTTCCGGACAAAAGAAGGGTTTCACCGCAGCACCACGATGCCATCTCTTCCTTCGTCAGCCCATCGAGATTGACCCGACGGACGCCGGTTGTGTGCAAATCGTCATGACCGATCTGGGGCCATTCGGAAATGTCGGGCGGTTCAAGCGTGACGGGTCCCGAGCCATCCAAGGTAAACTTCAGGTGCCGGTTCGCGGCGCATTGCGGGATAAGTGCCACAGGCTTGGACGCCACATGGGTAGGATAAGTCGCAACCTTGACGTCAACCACTGTCGTCAGACCCCCAAGGCCTTGGGCGCCGATGCCCAGCGCGTTAATCCGCTCATAAAGCTCAATCCGCAGTGCCTCCTCCGGGCTTGACGGCCCCCTAGCGATTAGTTCCGACATGTCGATTGGCTCGTTCATGGCCTCCTTGGCCAGCAGCATCGCCTTTTCAGCGCTACCACCGATGCCGACCGAGATCAGGCCGGGCGGGCACCATCCGCTGCCAAGGGTCGAAACGGTGTCGACCACCCAGTCGGCGACGGACGCGCTGGGGTTAAGGGTGGTGAAACGCGCCTTGTTTTCCGATCCGCCCCCCTTTGCGGCGATGGTGATCTCAATCTGGTTGCCTTGCACAAGGTCGACGTGGATGACAGCTGGCGTGTTGTCACGCGTGTTCACCCGCCCGGCAAGCGGATCCGAGACGATCGATGGTCGAAGGGGATTGTCGGGGTCGAGATAGGCTTGCCGGACGCCCTCATTCACGATGTCGGCGAAACTGGCCGTTGACTCGATGCGGACGCCCATGCCGACCTTGGCGAAAACCACCACAAGACCGGTGTCCTGGCAGATCGGGCGCCGTCCGAAGGCCGCCATGCGGGAGTTCAGCAAAATCTGCCCGATGGCGTTCTTCGCCGCCGGGCTCTGCTCGCGCGCGTATGCTTGCGAAAGGTATCGGATGTAGTCGGGGGGATGGTAGTACGAGATGTACTGAAGGGCGTCGGCGACGCTCTTTGTAATATCTTTGCCGGCAATGGTCCGTGTTTTTTTATTCACCAATCTCATCCGAATGACCCAAGCCCGTTGACCAGTTTCAGGCTTTGGAAGCTCCGCAGCCCCTGCTCGCCCCCCTCATATCCATAGCCGCTCTGTTTGACGCCCCCATATGGTGCATCTGCGGAAACCCCTTTCAGGTAGTTTACACTGACAGCGCCAGCCGAAACACCGCCGATCAGCGCCCGTTTCGCATCGGCGGTGCCGGTGAAGAAGTAGGCAGCCAAGCCATACTCAGTGGCGTTGGCTTCTTCGATCGCCTCCTCGATCGTGTCGAACGGCGTTACGGTGAGGATCGGCCCGAACGGCTCGTCATGAAGCACTCTCGCATCCTTTGGCACCCCTGTCAGGATAGTTGGCGGCCAGTAAAAACCCGGCTGGTCGAGGCGGGTGCCACCGGTTTCGATGCGGGCGCCGCGATCGACCGCATCTTTGATCAGACGCTGCATGGCCTCGATTCGCCGCGCGTTTGCCATTGGACCCATCTCCGTTGCCGGGGCGTCCGGTGGACCGATCTTGATCTTGCGGGCGGCTTCCGTCATCCGGGACAGGAATTCCTCGTAGAGGGTCCGCGCGACGAGGATCCTGCTGGGCGCATTGCAGCTTTGACCCGCGCACTCGAACTTGTATTCCGTGATTGCCGGTATGGCTTTTGCCAGGTCGGCATCCTCGCATACAACGACCGGGGAATGCCCACCGAGTTCGAGGATGCACCGCTGCAAGTTATTCGCGGCGAGCTTGGCGAGCTGTTTTCCAACCTCGGTAGAGCCCGTGAAAGTTAAGACCTTGACGATCGGCGAGCTGAGGAGATGCCGGGATATTTGCACCGGAACGCCAAAGACGAGATTGACCACGCCGTCCGGAATACCCGCTTGTCGCAAGGCTTCTACGAAATGGACCGCCGCGCTTGGTGTCTCTTCAGCCCCTTTGAGGATCACCGGGCAGCCTGCCGCCAAAGCAGGGGCGAGCTTGCGGGCGATGAGAACGGCGGGATAGTTCCAAGGCGTAAAGGCAGCAACAACGCCAAGGGGCTCCGGGATTATCATCCGGTTCGGGCCCATCGGGATCGGGGCCGACAGCTCTTCGGCATGGGTGCCATTCCACTCCAGAGTTTCGACAGCGCGCGCGTACTCGCCTGTCGCTTCGGCAATTGTCTTTCCCTGTTCGGCCGACAAATCCTTCGCTGCGTCTCCCACCTTACTGGCAAGGATCCTGGCGGCCGCCACAAGGATCTCGCCGCGCTCTTTTGCAGGTCGTGAGGACCAAGCCTTGCGCCTTCGCTCTGCAGAAGCGAGGGCCTCATCCAGATCCGACGCTGAAGCCGCCGCCGCCGAGCCAAATACCTTCTCTGTCGCCGGGTTGGTTACCGGCAGAGTAATTCCGTCACTGCCGGCTCGCCACCTGCCATTGATGAAAAGCTGATAGCTCGTGGCGTTGGACATCGCATGCTCCGCTTGACTGAATTCTTGCCAGTGCGAGACCAGCCGATATCCGGACCATGGGCTCGCTTCTCTGCAGTTTCATCGCGATGGTCACGCCCGGTCAAATATGGAATATCGACCAAAACCATCTCGAATACAGATTGATACGGCTCAGGCAGTCGCGGAGGAGCGGTAGCACCCGGAACTTGGTTTGAAGGATGCGCCTAATCCCGGTCCGGAGCCGTGGCCGACCAGTGCCTGCTCTCAATCAATGTCCTGACGACCTTGGGGATCAGCTTGCGGACCGCAGAAACGGCTGGAGAGCGGTCGTCTTTCGGGTTGACGGCAAGCACGACGGAACGGGAGATCACTGGATCAATGATTTTAACCGTCCGGACCTGGCCTTGAGACGCTTCTTTCTGAATGGCTGACGGGGTAAGAATAGAATAGGCCTTTCCTTCCATGACCATATTGATGATCGTAGAAAGGGAGTCGACTTCGAATCTGACGTCCAGCACACAACCGTGTTGCGCAACGACATCAGCCACCGACCGCCTGACATTGTTGTTGCGCATTGGAACCGCCAGCGGGAACGCATACAAGTCGGCGAGCGGTATCGACTCTTCGAAAGGCGGTTCACCCGGCGGCACCACCAAACAAAATTCTTCGCGGGCCAGCACCGTCATTTGCCCCACACTCTCGGCAGTGCGATAAAGGACAGCCAGATTGAAGCGGCCAGCAGCCATCCACTCCTCCAGCGGTCCCGTCATGCCCTCAATCATCTTAAGCGAAATCCTCGGCAATTCGCTTCTTACCAATTCAAGCAGGGGACCGCTAAGGACGCGAGCGGCTCCGGACGGAATGCCAATGGTCACCTCTCCGGAAGGAGCAGCCACCGAATTGGTCAGTTCGGCCTCAGTGAGCTGAATTTCCTTCAGAATGATCCGCGCCCGCTCAAGCAGCTTGTCCCCGGACGCCGTGAGGCTGACACCGGTCCTATCGCGAACCAGAAGCTGGGTACCGAATCCTTCCTCCAGTTGACGCACATGCAGGCTTAGAGCGCTTTGAGCAACGTTGAGGGTCGCAGCTGCCTTCGTGAAACTGCCGGCTTCGACGATGCCGACAAAGTATCTTAACTGCCTGATGTCCACGATGAACAAATCCAACCGGGGCATGATCCCCAGTGCTTTCACACCTATCTCGAAACGAGATGGCCGGCAAGTCACAAAACTGTTGCACCAGTTCGAAAACAGCCTGTCCGGCCGCTGATTAATGGCTCAGTTATTGCTGGCGAAAGCCAGGATCTCGTGGGCGCGCCGCACCACTGGCGGATCAACCATCTTACCATTCAACGAGAATGCAGACAGTCCCCGCGTGGCGGCATCATTTTCCGCTGCGACGATACTATGGGCCCACTCGAGTTCCGGTGCGCTTGGCGAGAAAGCTTCATTGAATATAGCCACCTGAGTCGGATGGATCGCCAAAGCTCCGGCGAAGCCAAGCCGCCGCGCATGCGCCGCGGCTTCTCGAAGTTTATCAGTGTCCGAGAACTCGCCGATGCTTCCTATGAAGCCCAGCGGGAGCAACCCGGCCGCACGGGCGGCAAACAGAACAGAAAGGTTCGGCGTCAACAGAAGGTCGAATTCGGGGGCGCCGCCAACAGCGGCGCTAAAGTCTTCAGGACCAAGCGCCATTGCGACCATCCTTGGATGCGCCGATGCGATGGCCGCGAGTCTATGCAAGGCGCCGGGTGTCTCGATCTGGGCAAGGAACCGGATGCGTCCCTGAGCAAGATTTCTTTCTCGTTCAAGGTCCGATACCGCATTCGCGATCTCTAATACCCACTCTGCCGAATCGGTCTTGGGCAGAACAAGTGCGTCAACACCCGCCATCACGGCTGCGTCGATATCGGCAGCCAAGGCGCGCAAACCACGATTCACGCGGACCAAAACAGATGCGCCCTTCCGGCCCACCTTTGCGACGGACGCAGGAAGCTGCCGCCGTGCCTCGCCCTTTTGATCCTGGGGAACGGAGTCTTCGAGATCTAGTATAACGCCATCTGCTCCGCGCTCATGAGCCGCCTCCACAAAGCGCGGAACGTGAGCGGGAACGAAGAGCAGGGATCTCCACCGGGGTACAGACATCGCGCTTTCAACAGCCGGAACGGTGTCCTTGATCATGGAGACGCCTTTGCGGTCGATTTTAGCGAGGGCGGTGGCAGTGAACTTGCTGGGCGGCCGATGCGCTGAGATGGCCCGAAGTATGCATGCTCTCTGTAAGTCGCAAGCGCACTCACCTTACCGAGACGCGCGCTCACGCTGACGCGGCTTTTGTGCGCAAGCCTGCTAGAACCTCCTCGCGGACAGCCTCGGTATGAGCGCCAAGAGCCGGCACCGGGCGCAGCGAGGGGCGCTCAGAGTTGAAGATCGCCGCTGGCGCTATCGTCTCTACAGTTCCTTCAGGTGTGGCTACCTCAACCCTGCGAACGTGGGGATGATTTGAAACATCCGCCACTTCGTTCAGTCGGCCATATGCCAAGCCGGCGGCCTCAAGCTCCTGCATTGCTTCCTGGCAGGACAGTTCTGAAAAACGCCGTTCAATGATCTCGTCAAGTTGCGCACGGTGACCGAGACGCTCCATATTGTCAGCAAAACTAGATGCGCGTGTGAGCGCCGGCTGCTTCAGGAACTTCTCGCAGAAATTCACCCATTCACGGTCATTCTGAACCGAAAAGATGACCTCTTTGCCGTCGGCGCAACAATATGCGCCATACGGCGCCAGCGACGGGTGTTTCACGCCCGCGCGTACTGTGTGATAGCCGCTGTAGTCATGTTGTAGAACCGGAACATTCATCCAGTCTGCGACGGCATCGAACAGTGACACCTGGATGCTGTTCCCTTCGCCGGTGACCTCGCGGTGATACAGCGCCTGAAGAATGGCACTATGCGCCGTCATGCCTGCCGAGATGTCGCAAACCGAGACCCCTACACGCGCGGGCCCTTGTTGGGTGCCGGTGATCGCACATAAACCTGTTTCAGCCTGGACGATGAGATCATAAGCCTTCAAATGGGAATACGGCCCTTTCTCCCCGAAACCAGAGATGTCGCAGGTGATCAGCCGCGGAAAGCGTCGACGGAGATCAGCAGACGCGAAACCCAGTTTTTCGATGCTGCCCGGCTTCAGATTCTGGATAAAGACGTCAGCACTGGCAATGAGCGTGTCGAGGACGGCGCGATCCGGCTCCAACCTCAGGTCCAGACAGACCGACTCCTTACCCCGGTTGAGCCAGACGAAGTAAGCGCTCTGTCCCCGCACGAGCTTGTCATAGTTTCGGGCAAAGTCCCCTTCGGGCCTTTCGACCTTGATGACCCGGGCGCCGGCGTCAGCAAGACGGGACGATGCATACGGCGCGGCCACGGCCTGCTCCACGGCTACGACAGTGATCCCCTCAAGAGAGTTCTGCATGCGACACCGTGCTCTTCATTCAACGTTTTCAGATTGAACCCGACGACGGTTGAGCATCGCCAGCAACCGGTTTTGTTCATTCCCAACGATGGAAAATGCCTCGTCGACACCCATTCCGGGCTTTGCGAGCATCATGTCGGCCTGGGTTGCCACCGATACGTGGACCGAAGCCTGGGCGGAGAGATCTGTCTCGGTACAGCTTCCCCCGACATAAGCTCCGACCTTGTTTTCCTTGCAGATGAGAACTGCGCGCGCCGTATCGGCAATTGAGCCGACATCGGGCGTCTTGATTTGGACCAGATGCGCGGCCTTGGCTTCGGCAAATAGCCGAACATCCTCGAGCGTATTGCACCTCTCGTCTACGACAATGCGAGCGCTGGAACCCCGGTTGTCCAAAATCGATACGATCTTGGCGTAGTTCTCAATTTGAGCTAGCGTCGAGCCAAAATCCGCCGGGGACTCGATGTTGAGCGTAAAGTCGGGGACGGTATCTGAAACCCTGCAAATAAAGTCGGCGATCCGTTGCGGCTCCAGGCCAATTTCCTGGCCGATCCAGCCATACACATCGAAATGCAGGACCGGATGATATCCCGGGCGGCCGAGTTCGCGCGTGCGCGTTGCAACCCATTTGACGAACTCCAGGAATGTCTGGCCGCCTTGGCCGAATTTCTGCCGTGAGTTGATCAGGCCGTGGGGAAGCACATCCACCGCTTTCAGGATCATTTTGTCCACGTTGATCTCGCGAGCGTCACCGCTTTGGCAGTAAAGCGGGACCCTGCGCGTCGGCAGCGACAGGTCAAATTCCGTGCAGATGACCTCCGCCATCGTCGTACGTTGAAGATGAGCCGCTGCGCGAAGGAGCGCCTGACTGACGCCATACTCAATCGCGAGAGGTAACCGCTTGTGTTCGAAAGGCTCGAGAACCGTCGCGCAGGCATCAAGGTAAAGAGAAGCATCGGCGTCAAGAAGCCGTGGCGTCACAACGCGCGACGTCAAATCCGAGATTTGAGCAGTTTCAAACACAGGATCACGTCCGCCGGCACCAGAGTACTGGACGTTCATCATGTCGCCCCAAACTACGGTTTCGTCGGCAAGGACCAGCCCAACACTGAGCGAAGATGCTGGAATGCGAATCGAATTGAACCCAGGCGTTTTCGGTTCACCGACATAGATGAAGCCGTCCTGGGTCGCGCCCGACCTGATGGCAGCCTGATCGTCATAGAAGAATGCGCCGTTGCCGGGCGCAAGGAGGACGTCTTTGATCTGCAATCCGGTCACTCGATTCATCCTGACGGGATTCGTTCCGCTACTGGCACGCGAGGCGCTAGCTGCACCTGATACTTAGGTCTTCAGCGGCCGCGCAAGGAACGCTACCACTTTGTTGGCGTCGACATGCGCCCCCGATGCCATGGCCAAGACGATGGACGTTTCAGGCGCGCGGATTTCAATGGACTCAGCGGACAGCGAATCTATCGAATGCAGGATACCTATGAGATCTCCCTGCTTCACTTCATCCAGCACCGAGCAGCGAGGTTCGAAGATGCCCGGCGCAGGCGATTTCAACTCATCGGACGGACGCGTTTCGAGCGTTTGGCCGAACTTCTGTTGACGGAAAATTGGATACTCGGCCTTTCCCTCGACCAGCCCAAGCGCGATGAGTGCGTTGCGCACTCCAGCCTCGTAGATCGCCAGATTGTCCGCGCCGACCGTGCCGCCGCCGAATTCAGTGCAAACAAATACCTTGCCCTGGTTTTGGGCCGTGATATCAAACATTCCAGCCGTGTCGTTGTGTTGCCAGACCAATGTCAAAGGCAATTTGAACGCTTCCGCCATTCTCACCGTCCTGGCCATGAGATCGGGATCGGCAATGGGGTGCGTCGTGGCCGCCGGTGGAAAATCCCACGTTGGTCCGAAGCTGTGCAGGTCAAATACGGTGTCGGCCATTGGCAACAATACGCGCGAAACCGCATCCGCGATTCGTTGTGTCACTGACCCGTCGGCGCGCCCCGGAAACACGCGATTGAGGTTCAACCCGTCGAGCGGAGTATTGCGGCTCCAGGCCTGCACACCCAATGGATTGAGCACCGGTAGGACGATGACTCGTCCACAGGTTTGCGCTTCTGGCAGCCACTTAATGAGCCGTCGCGCAACGATTGGGCCCTCCAATTCATCGCCATGATTTCCACCGGTGACAAGAAGGCGCGGTCCTTCCCCTTTATTGAGGCTGACGACCGGAAGCGAAAGAGCTTCGCAGTCGGCGCCTTTGGGAACAACAAGATGTCCCGTGCTCACCCCGGGCGTTTCGAAATCGAACGTAAGGTGGGGCGCTTCGCTCATTGGTCAGGATCCTTATTGTACAGAAATTGCTTCACTACTCCTCCGCAGACTGTGCAACCTTGCGCGCGAAGGACGACGACAGTTGGCAAGTTACATGTGTTTGGTTGAGAACCCCGGACGCTTATCCTCCTGGGGCTTCAGCCGTTCGAACGCCGCCGAGGCCAGCGCCTGCGGTTTAACAAATATGCTCATCGTCTCCTCTGCGTCTCGTCCGCTTGGCCATTGTTTTGTTACGCGGTTTGTGAATGGATTTTCAATTGCCAAAGGGCGTGCGTCAAATTCAGTGTGTGTATTGAGGTCATCTGGTTCCAAGATAGACGCAGGCCGGCATAAAACCGAATTGTCGTCGGGATATCGCCGGTCTGTGGTACGCAGCAGCTCATCGTCTCGTCATGCGTAGGAATATAGAAATAGCTCTGCACTCTGCACCGTCCTAGGCAGCAATCCCGTCATGCCAAATACGCGAGCGTCTTTATCCATAGCATCGCACGACATGAGGTTGCTGTTGGGCGAATGCCTGCTAAAGGCCGGTGCTCAAGTCGCCGGATCTACGAGCAGGCGCTGAGCGCTCGGGCTCGATCGCCACCACGTGATATAGAGCACGATTAGCGAGAGGACGGGCATGAGTATTAGTAGCGACGACACTGCAGCAATTGTCGGGTCGATCTGATGGCGAATGTCCTCCCACATCTTCAGCGGGAGGGTGCGGATCGCGAGTCCTCCTACCAGCGATGTAACGACGATCTCATCGAAGGAGCTGAGGAACGCGAACACGGCACCGCCGATTATGCCCGGCCGGATCAGCGGTAGCGTTACCCTTACAAAGGTCTGCCACGGCCCGGCCCGCATGCTCTTCGCCGCCTGCTCCAGCCGCTGGTCAAAATTCGCCAGCGTAGCAGCGACGATCACGACGACATAGCCGATAGCGCCGATGCTATGCGCCAGGACGATGCCGGTCATTGAGCCGAGCAGTCCGAGTTTGAGCAGCCCGAGATAGGCCGCGATACCAACGACGATAACCGGAAAGGTGATCGGCGTCAGGATAACCAAGGTCAGGAAGCTGCGCAGCCGCGGAAGGGTGCGGTTGATGCCGTAGGCCGCAAGCGTGCCGACGATGGTTGATAGGATGGCAACCACAACGCCGATCTGTATGCTGACCCAGGCGGCGTCGTACCAGGATGGATCGCCAAAGAAGGAGCGGTACCACTGCAGTGAAAGGCCGGAGGGCGGGAATTCCAAAAACCTCCCCGCGCTAAACGACATGATGACGACCAGGAGTTCCGGAAACAGCAGGTAGAACATGACTAGCACTACGAACACCGTGCCGACGATGTTCGACCAGCGGCTGTCACTGCCGGCTTGGTAGAGTTGTGCCGTCCAGCGCTTCGCCCGAAGGGGAGTGAGAAGGTCGCCCAGATAGCGTTTCACCACGGCGAATGAAGGCAGCCGACTCCGCCAAGAATTCCGCGTCGATTGCGCCGTGCGGCCCGATGTACCGGAAAGATCGAGACCGAACATCGAGAGCACGACAACGGCGACCGCCAGGAGGATAAAGGCCGCGGCGGCAACGCGCGCCATATTAAAGGACGTCTGGAACTGCGACGCGATGAAGGTTGACAGCATGGCGTCTCCCAACCCGCCGAGGGCGGCCGGCGTAATGTAAAAGCCGAGGCAGATCACGAAGACCAATAGCGAGCCACTGCGCACGCCCGGAAGGCTGAGCGGGAAAAACACTCGCCAGAAAGCGGTGAACGGCCGTGCACCCATGCTGCGCCCCGCTGCCATAAGCGACCTGTCGATACCCATCATCACGCTGACCAGAGGCAAGATCATCATGGGCAGCATAATGTGCACCATGCCGATATAGACGGCCATGCGGTTGTAGATTAGGGGCAGCGGACTGGAAATAAGCCCGAGGTCGAGTAATAGATTGTTGATCAGGCCGCGATCGCCAAGGATCACGATCCATGCATAGGTCCGTGCCAATCCACTGGTCAGATAGGGAATGATGACGAGCACGATGAGTCCCATGCGCAGGTGCTTCGAGGCGGCCACGATCAGATAGGCCATCGGATAGCCGATGAGGAGGCAGATTGCCGTAGCCACGGCGCTAATCTCGATCGTCTGGTAGAGCACGCGGACATTCGCCCGCTGTCCGAAAAACATCTCATAGTTGGCGAGCGAGAAGGCCGGCGCATTGAGGCTAGTCAGGAACAGGAGGATGATCGGTATCCCGAATACTACGAGTAGGACGGCGAAGGCCGGCACAGTGAGCACGATGGGCATTCGGCCCAGTTTCTGAAAAAACATCTTCATCCTGCGTTCCCCTCTCAACGCCTCACGCCGCGACGAAGCGGACGTCCGAACGCAGCCAGTCGAGGCGTACCTCGTCGCCGGGACGGAAGACCTGTTGTCCCGAGGCAGCATGCTCGCGCACGACGAGCAGATTGTTTCCGGCGCGCAGATGGTATTTCCGCAACGGACCGCAGTAGATCATGTCTTCGACGATGCCGGTGACGAACTGTCGTTGATCCGCATCGGCGCGCTTCGGCGCCGCGGTAGCAGCGACGAAGATTCGCTCCGGACGGATCATGGGCACGGTACCAGACGGCGGCGTGGCATCGGATTCGACCTTGAAACCAGGATTTTCGAGGATGTTGGCCTCTCCCAAAAATTTTGCCACGAAGCATGTTGCCGGCCGGTCATAGAGCGCCTCCGGCGTGTCGGTCTGCTCGATCCGCCCGGCGCGCATGACGACAATGCGGTCCGATAGTGTGAGCGCCTCCTCCTGGTCATGCGTGACACAGATGGTGGTGATGCCGAACTCTTTGTGCAGGCTCTTCATCTCGATCTGCATCTGCTCACGAAGGTTACGGTCGAGCGCGCCGAGCGGCTCGTCCAGCAAGAGGAACGGCGGATCAGCGATCAGCGCTCGGGCAAGTGCCACGCGCTGCTGCTGACCGCCGCTCAGTTGCGAGGGCATGCGGGAGCCAAAGTCCTGCAGGTGCACGCGCTCAAGCATGCGCTCTACCCGCTGTGCCCTTTCGGCCGCCTTTATTCCACGCATTTCGAGAGGAAATTCGAGGTTCCGGCGCACCGTGAGGTGCGGAAATAGCGCGTAGCTCTGGAAAACGATGCCCTGGTCGCGCCGGTAAGACGGCACTGAGGCGACCGACTTGCCAGCAATGAGGATGTCTCCTTTACTGGGCGCTACGAACCCGGCGAGCAGCATCAGCGCTGTGGTCTTGCCCGAACCGCTTGGACCGAGAATGGTCAAGAACTCGCCGCGACGAACTTTTAGTGACAAGTCTTTGACGGCTGCGACCGCCCCATACATTTTGGTGACGCTGCAGAATTCAATCTGCGCAGGAACCCGACTTTTCTCCAATGCTTCTTCCTCGGCAGTTGGCAGTGTGGTGCTTTTAATATGCAAGGTCACAATTGATGCTCCAGTACGACCGGTACACGGCTGCGGAGACGAACTGCTTCCAGGAAGCGAGGGCGTCGGTCAAAGCGGCTCCATCCAGATTACAGAGGTCGGGAAGGCGACGGACTGGTCCGTCGCCGCCTTCACCACCTCTCGGTTGATCCGCGACTACTGAAGAACCCACTCGTTCCAACGCTGGATAAGCCGCTCCACGTTTGTCATGCCGCCTGATCCCGCCTCAGCGTACCACTTGGCGTCCATTACTATGCTAGACCCCAGGTAATCAGGGTGGCTGGCGAGTTTTCGACCGAGATCTTGTGATATCAGTTTAAACGCATTTCGGTTCGCTGGGCCGTAAGGGATAAGCTGTACAAAGGCGGCCTGCCTATCGGCGCGGGTGATGAACTCAATGAACCTTTGTGCATTCTGCACATTCGGGCTGCCCTTTGGGATGCCCCAACTTTCCCACGTAAGCTTCATCTGGTTGCGATTGATCTCAAGCGGCGCACCTTGGTCGATCAATGAAAGCGCCCGTCCGTCGTAGGACTGCGCCAAGTCGACAGCCTTATCGTGCATCATTTGCTGAATCTCGGATCCGGTCGTCCACCACTTGCGGATATGCGGCTTGATCTTGTCCAGGCTGGCGAAAACTCGATCAATATCCATAGGATAAAAAGCGTCAGCAGGCACACCATGCGCCAGTAGAGCTTCCTCCCACGGGCCATATCCGTACACGCCGGATGCCAACGTGCGAACCCCAGGATACTTGCTGACGTCCCAAAACTCTGCCCAAGAAGTCGGCCGCGGTTTTCCAGCTGGGAACTTCTCGGTGTTGTAGACCATACAGAACGCGTAGACAATCGACCCGACACTGTGCGGAGTCTTGGCGAAGTCCAGTATCGCGTCCATCTCGTCCTTCTTGTAGATTGAGTAATCAATCTCTTCGAGGTTCTCAGGAGCTAGAACAGGTGTGGATGCGTCGAGCGGGATAACGTCAAGCGAAACGCTATTGGTCGACACCATTAGCTCAAGCTTGGCCAAGGGGACTTCGTCGGCGAGCGGGTTCACTTTAATTCCTGTCTCGGCTTCGAATGGTTTTACATAGGCTTCGATACACGCCTGTGCGTATTGGCCACCATTGAGCGCGACATTCAGTTCGCCCGGGGACTGAGCAGCAGCGCGGCGGGACTGGTAAGACATCGCACCTACCGCGATAGCGGATGCCCCATGGATGAAACGTCTGCGGTCTATCGACATGCTCATTGTCTGTTCTCCCTCTATTTTCCCGCCACTGGACGGCCGCTTGGCATATCTTTTTCGGCCGATTGGTGCTTGCATTTGATCATCGCGCGGCGACTTCCGTCAAATGCAGTTTGTATATTATCGTCATCTAGAAGCGAGATGACCCTAATGTTTAGTCCCGGCTTTGATGGGTTGGGTCTAGTCGGAAGTGTTCAGGCTCTTTTTTCCAGATTTGCTGATGAACTGGAAGGTGTGAGGCCTTTTGGGGGTCTTCAGCCTGCGCGCGAAGTTGTAGGCCGAGGTCATAGTGGAAACGCTTGACGGTCGTGTCCTTGATGGTTCGGTTCGTTTGAGCCGGCTCCTCGATCTTCCGCGCGGCACGCGCATGCCTTCGGTCGCAATTTAGGGCGACAGCGGTATGGGCAAGACCATGATCATGAAGCGGTTCCGGGATGAGCACCCGCCAAGCTTCAGTCCGGTGACGGGGACGACGCTGGGTGCCGGAGACTAAGGCTGTATGACTCAGCTTCGAAAGAAAGGAAGCCCATCGTCCCGCGAGATTATTTGTTTCCAGACAAAACAAGAGGGTGAACGAAGCATTATGAAAACGATTGTGAACATGTTGACCACTACGGCGTTGATCTGCTCCACCGCGCTCGGCAACCTTGCGCCCGCCTTCCTGTTGGCGCAGGATGCTCGTTACGGCGATCTCGACGGCCCGCTCTTCCTGGCCAAGGACCGGGAAGCATTCATTCACTACGACGGCTCGCTGATTGAGCCGTCATCAGCATCTCTTTGGGATTAGTTCAATGCGTCACGTCTATGTCAACGGTGATTATCTGCCGGAAACCGAAGCCCGTGTCTCGATCTTTGACCGCGGGTTCCTGTTTGCCGACGGCGTCTACGAGGGTGACGCTGGTCCTCGACGGAAGGCTCGTCGATTTTTCCGGCCATATGGCCCGCCTGCGCCGTTCGCTCGGTGAACTGGATATGCCGTTCTCGCTGACGGAGGAAAACCTGCTGGAAATCCATAGCGAACTGATCGAGCGGAACGAAATCAGCGAGGGCTTGGTCTATCTCCAGGTGACGCGCGGGGCGGCGGACCGCGATTTCATCTTCCCGCAGGAATCGACGCCCAGAACCGTTGTGCTCTTCACGCAGAAGAAGACGATCGTCGACAGCCCACTCGCCGCCCGCGGTCAGCATGTCGTCACGCTGGATGATCTGCGTTGGCGGCGCTGCGACATCAAGACTGTTCAGCTCCTCTATCCATCCATGGCAAAGATGCAGGCCAAAGCCCAGGGGGCCGATGATGCGTGGCTGGTCAAGGACGGGTTTATCACGGAAGGTTCGTCAAACAACGCCTATATGCGTATTCCGGTGATGCCGGACGGCTATTCCAATCTGAAGCCGGACAGGTATTCCGATTTCATGCCGGACACGATTCCGATTTGAAGCCGGACAGTTAGTGT
>NZ_JAMYMO010000065.1:0-17537 GCF_040318575.1 Mesorhizobium sp. M1088
GTGACGAAAATCTCCCCGCCCGAACGTGGATGAAAGGCGTAACGGACAATCTTCTTTGCCTCGCCATCCTGATAACGGGCATTATGAGCCCAGTCCGACCGGCACCGGAAAGACTTGGCTGGCCTGCGCCTTCGGACGTCAGGCCGCCCGGCTCGAATCATTCCGTGCTCTACCTGCGCATGCCGCGTCTGTTCGAAGATCTCGCCCTGGCGCGTCGCGACGGCCGCTTTCCCCGTCTCATCGACAAGCTGGCTCGGGTGCAACTGCTCATCCTTGACGACTGGGGCACCCACAGCCTGACCGACCAGCAGCGTCTCGATCTGCTGGAAATCTTCGAGGAACGCTATCGCCGGAAATCAACGCTGATCACCGCCCAACTGCCGATCGCCCAGTGGCACGCCATGATCGGCGAGCATGAGAAAGCAAAAAACACCGCCGCCCTTGACCGGCGCCGAAAACGGCGAAATCAATCGCAAATGACTTCAACCAGGCAACCGAGCGCCGACCCCATCCTGCTGTCCGCGAATTAGTGAAACTGCTGTCCCCGATTTAGCGGAACGACTGTCTCGTTTTTGCGAAATACGCACGTCCGACGCAGCTTGCGTTGACAGAGGCGGTTTTACGCGCAATAGCACTTCCGCTCGGCCTATTTTTGTGGAGTTCAATTGTGGTTCGGCCAAGGGCGCTGGGCGCCGGACCGGCCCCGTGTAAAGAGAGAGAGACCCTGCATGGAAGAATTCTTACCGCGCATCGCCACTGGTGCCGGCATCGGCCCGGCTCTCGCAGAGAAGGCCGTTGGGTTAATGCTGGGTTTCCTGCAAAGCCACGCGGCCGACGGTCCCGTTGCCCGCATGATCGAGGCCATTCCGGGAGCTTCGGAATTAGTAGCGAAGTATCATGGCGACGACCCAGAGGGTGGCGGCCTTATGGGGCTCGGCCAGCAATTGATGAGTGAGGGTCTCAGCATGGCAAAGATCGCCGGCCTCGCCAACGAGACGATCGCCTTCACCAAGGAACGTGTCGGCGACGAACTCGTGGACGAGGTCCTCAATTCAGTTCCTGGCCTTCCCCAGTTCGTCTAATCAGCGGCAGCCGGGGGCGCATGACCTCGTGCGCCCGTACCGGCCGTTCTGCGCAGTAGGCATTCTCCGCCGAGCTTTCCGTACCGATCTCGCCAGACCACCAACCGCCGGGCACGCGAAGCGAGCGTTGGAGTACTTCATTCGTCTATTCCAAAATCGACCTCAGGCGAATCGATGTGTATAATTTCTGGCGGTAAGGGTTTATCCTGAACGCTTTCGATGAAGCCCGCGAGATAAGCAAACGTATTGTATTTCTCGAGGACCAACCGCTTCGCCTCTCGTATTGCGCCGCGACGCTCCTTCCAGAGGTCCGAGTTGATGATTTCTTGAATTTTTTGGATTACGTTCTTGTCCTCTGGGTCAATCAGAACCATTGAGTCCGAAGGGAAGAACCTCGTGATTGCCGGGCTGCCGTAATAGATCGGCATTGTTTCAGCAACGAAGCAGTCCATAAGCTTCTCTGTAAAATAGTAATCAGCACGAGTATTCTCGAAAGCTATACTGTAACGGTAAGGTGCGAGTGCGTTCCATTTATCTCCAATCAGCCGAAAACCTCGGCCGAACAGGTCAAAATCGAGCTCCTCTCTCAGCCGTTCCAGAAACGCCAGCCGATATCGATGCCCTTTAAGCAGGGCGATGTTACTGGTAATCCATGAGAGCCGAAGCGGCTTGTCCACGACTTCGCTGACCAGAAGTTGGTCATATGTCTTGTTTACAGACCAAGACCGAGTGATAGGTGGAGCCAAAACGAATCGGCGCCCTGCATTCTGCCGAGCAGCCAGCTCTGCGTCAGACGTCAGGACGATAGTATTTTTCCCCTGCCCTTCATGAAATGCGCGATGAGCTTTCGTCGGCGGTTCGCCGATTGCAAAAATTGTCCTGTTTGGGCTCGCCTCGATATCAACAGGGAGCCCAAAAAGAGAAGCAGAGTTAAAGACGATATGCCAATCGGGCACGAAGGATGTCGTGCGTACAAAAGCGACATTGTTCCAGATTCCACTGCCCTTTGGAGTGAGATGGTGGATTGCATCATCCAAAACGCCCCAAGAATCCAGACATGTAGCAACAATGGGCGCCGGACGTTCCGTCAACAATTTGGCCAACAAAGCAGTTCCACCCCATTCACTTCCGTTGGACCGGGAGCAACTTGTGCATCGGGCGCAACACCTCTCTGCGCCTGAAATAGCTCGCGATCCTGATCGATATCAAACACACGATTCTGTGCGACTTCGCGCCATTCGACAACTCATCTCTAAGACCGCGGGAATCCCTTCACTCGTGAAGGTACTCAATCGCCATTCCGGATTGCGGTAACATTGGGCAGCATAAACCTGCCGGGACCCGCCGTCGAGGCAATTGTCGCTTTGCACTTAACCAGGTTCTTCCTCACTTTGTGTGGTGATCAGGCCGGTTGAGTGGCAGCATGCGTGCCCTAAGGAGTTCGGAGCCCGCTCTGCCGTACATCGCACGCTTGATCGTCTTCAGGCGGTTGATCTGCCCTTCCGCCTGGCCGTTGCTCCACCGTAATTCAATGGCATTGCGAACGGCGTCAACGTCACGGCGTAGGACCCGAGCGAAACGCGTGATGGCGACGAGCCCGGAGTTGACGGCATCCTCGATCCAAGTGTCGAGCTTGTCCAATTCACAGGCCCCGCAAAATGCCGCGGAAGCGCATGGCAAGCCTGCGCATCGTGGCAAACTCATGTGATCCTTGCTTCAGGACGTCGACCTTTCTCGCCTGGTTGATCGTCAGCATACCCCGGGCCTTCATGCAGAGGGCCGCGGCGACTACCGGCGAGATCACATGGCCGGTCGCCGGATCCTGGATGGGGACAGCATCGCGGGCTGGTTGATGGCGTATGATCGAAGCAGGCGACGCACTGTCCTCGCCCGTCCTCTCGGCGCGGCGCCAGCTTGGGAGAAGCCGCTCCAGATTCGAGAAACTGCCCGTGTAGCCGCGCTGTTTGATATCGTGGAACAGGTGTCGTCCGCAGCGATTGCCGTCTCTCCAGGACTGGCTAAGAAACGCCTCGAAATATAAGGGTGACGTCGGCTCGACGCGGCCCTGCGTCGGTCGGGTGGCGTGTCGAAATTCAGCCATTTGGCGATGCTGCGCCGGCCGTAGCCGGTACGACGGGCGATCTCGGAACAGGACAGCCCTTTCCTTGCGCAAGGCGTGAACCATTTCGAACACCGTCTGCCGCGATTGTCGATGAGCGTGGCGCACCCGGCGCCGATGCGTTGCGTCAACGTGCGGATCATCCTGCATCAGATCGACTTGCGCGCTCCCGATACCCTTATCGGGCAGCAATGCAGGCCCCGTGGCGCGGCCCGAAAGGCTCATCTGCTCCTCGATTGCGACCCGCAGATTCTACATGAGATGGAACCGATCAGCCACCTGGCGCGCTTGCGGTGCACCCTCGCGAACAGCTTGCGCATAGAGCCCGCATCGGTCTCGGCTCACGATCTCGACGGAAGGGTGCCGCTCTAGCCATTGCGACGCACTCGCCACGCTTCTGTCATCCAGGATGTCGACAACCGAATGGCGCTCCAGGTCCACGATCATCGTGCCGTAGCGCCATGATCGCCGCCAGTTCCAGTCATCGATGCCAACGACCCGAATGGTGGAGTTGCTGTGAGCGACCGCGGCATCTCGCTTCAGCTGCCACAGGATAGTGTCGTCGCAGACCGGCATGCCGAGCCGTCGCATCAAGCGCTCGCCGGGACGGCCGCCGGTGCTATGGCCGAGCAGACCGACAATCTCCGCGACCCTCCAAGGGGAAGCAATCGTCGGCAGACGGTCGGTGAATGTTTGTCGTTCACATTTCTGATGTGCGCACCGCCAGCGGCTCAACCGAGGCTTCACCGTCACGGTCTTGCCCTGGACCGGCAGATTCTGAAGGCTGCGGTTGGACCAGCCATGCCGACTTCGGGTCCGTCGTCCGCAATCTGGGCAAAATGCCGAACGCCGGTCCGGCAGCGGAAACAAGCCAACTGTCATCATCAGTGAGCGCGACACCCCGTATTTTAGCCCCTGGGCCGGGGGACCATTTTGTTTTCGTTCGCATGCCCGCACATAGCGGCATCCCTCGCCAACGGCGAATGAACCACACAAAGTGAGGCAGAGCCCCATTAACTGCCAAGCGACACGATCCTTGGCTGCGTACCCGTCCTCGACGATTCCCTCGGAGCATCATTCCTGGCTAGTCCTTTTACCCGGCCATACGCGATCAGCCACTCACGGCCCGGACGAAATGCGCAAAGCTGGCCGCCGCACGTCACAATGCGCAGCGCCTTATTTGGACGATGCTGATATTTTTTCTTCAACGATTGGTCTCAATGCGAAAGGGCTAGGCCGATCGTTGCCTGGCCGAGCGCCAGACCGCCGTCGTTTGCGGGAATGCTTACGTGCGCCAGCCCCTCCAATCCTGCGACTGTGAGCTCGGCAAGTACGCCTTTGAGCAGCAGCCGATTCTGGAAAGCGCCACCGGACAGTGCGACCGTGCCGACGCCGTTTTCGTTAGTGAGTCCGATGGCCTTCCGCGAGATGATCTCTATCAGCGTCCTGTGGAAGCGCGCAGCAATCAGCCCGGTTTCGGCGCCCAAAGCCTGATCACAAAGAAGCGCTTCCCACAGACCTTTCCAGGAGATAACCGGTCCCTTCCGCGAGGTTGCTGGCCAAGCCTCGGCCGCATCCATGAACGGGCTGGCGAGCGCCTCCATCTCCATGCCGGCTTGCCCCTCGTAGCTCTGGCGCTCCAAACAGATGCCGAGGACTGCCGCGCAGGCATCGAAAAGCCGCCCCGCCGAGGAGGCAAGCGGAGCATTGACGCCCCTCTCGATCATCCGGTCCAGCACCCGAAGCGGCTTTTCGGCCAAGGCGGGGACGAAGGGCCGATCGGCAGGAAGCTTGGCCAGGAAATCCGGACCGAAAGCCGCCCGCAGATGCGCATAGGCATTGCGCCACGGCTCGAGGCTGGCCTTGTCGCCGCCGGGCATGGCGACCGGCTCGAAGTATGCCAGCCTCCGGAACCCTCGATAGCCGCCGAGCAGGAACTCGCCGCCCCAGATCGTGCCGTCATCGCCGTATCCGAGACCGTCGAGGATAATGCCCAGCACCGGCGGTGCGTCGATTGCGCGGCCGTGCTGGGCAAGGCACGAGGCGAGATGCGCGTGATGGTGCTGGACCTGCACAAACCTCGCCGCGGTCTCACGGGCAAGCTCCATGGCAAGCTGGGTCGAACGGTAGCCCGGATTCCGGTCGGCCACAATGAGGTCCGGCTTCGTGTCGAACAGGCTTCGATACAGCCCCAACGCCTGCCTCCACGCGTTCTGGTTCTTCAGCTCGTCGAGGTCGCCGAGATGCTGCGACAGCAGCGCGTTGCCGTCGCCCGCCAGGCAGAACGCGGCCTTTAGGTCGCCGCCCGCAGCCAGCGCCCTGACCGGGCCATCGAAGCCCGCCGGCAGCGCCAGCGGCTCCGGCGCGAAGCCGCGCGCGCGCCGCAACACCGAAATGCCGTGCCCGTCGAATCGCACCACGCTGTCGTCGAGCCGGTTGACAATCTCGCGGTCGTGCATCAGCCAGAAGTCGGCGATCCCGGCAAGCTCCTGCCGCGCCTCGTCATTGTCCGTGCATTGCGGCTCGCCCGAACGATTGCCGGAGGTCATCACCACCGGACCGTCCAGCGCCCGCAGCAAGAGATGATGCAACGGCGTGTAGGGCAGCATGAAACCGAGCCGCTCGTGCTGCGGCGCCACGCCCGCCGCAACGCCGCAGCTGTCACGGCGCTTCACCAGCACGATCGGCGCCGCTCGGGCGGCAAGCGCCACGCGCTCCTCGCCCGACAGCTCCGCGAATTCGGCAAGCTGCTCCAAGTCGCGCGCCATCAGCGCGAACGGCTTACCGTCGCGCTTCTTGCGGGCGCGCAGCTGCGCCACCGCCGCTTCGTCCGTCGCGTCGCAGGCGAGGTGGAACCCGCCGATGCCCTTGATCGCGACGATCCGCCCTTCCCCGATCAGCGCCGCCGCCTCGCGGATCACCGCCTGCGGGCCGCCGCCGACCACGACGTGGTCTGGACCTTCCAACCAGACGCGCGGGCCGCAGGCCGGGCAGGCGATCGGCTGGGCGTGATAGCGGCGGTCGGCCGGATTTTCATACTCGGCCCGGCATTCCTCGCAGGTCGAAAATCGTGCCATAGCGGTCGAGCGGCGGTCATAGGGGATAGCCTTGACGATTGACAGACGCGGCCCGCAATGCGTGCAATTGGCGAACGGGTAGAAATAGCGCCGGTCCTTGGGGTCGAGCACTTCCGCAAGACATTCCAGGCAGCAGGCGGCATCGGGCACGATGCCGGTCTTCACCCGCCCGCCCGCGCTCGCCGCTATGGCGAAGCCGCCCGCCGGCCGCGGCCCCTCAAGCGTCGCCGTCTCGATCCCGTCGATCCGCGCCAACGGCGGGCATTGCGCCTTTAGCCTGTCCGCGAAGGTCTCGAACTCGGCATCGCTGCACCACAGCGCGATCTCCACGCCTGCAGCATCGTTGCGGACGTGACCCGATAGCCCCATAGCGGTCGCGATGCGCCACACTGTCGGCCGGAAGCCGACGCCTTGCACCAGCCCCGTCACCCGGACCAGGCGTCCCTCCACTGCGGGCTCGGCGAGCGGCGGGCCCATCAGCGCACCGTGCACACTATGCACGGGTCCAACGACCGCACGATGTGCTGGACTGCAACCGGCTCGGTCTCGCCGAGCCGCACCGGCGCACCTTCGAGCGCCAGCTCCAGCGGGCCACGATTGCCGGCCCAGTCGCGTGGCGAAAAGTTCTGCAATGCGTAGAGCAGGTCGATCTGCGCGTGGTGGCGGCGACGAACCGCGATCTGGAGAAAGAGCTGCACCCCGTTCTTCAGCGTGAGCGTGAGGTTTTCCGGATGACAGAGCTTGGTGATGTACTGGTAGATGCCGGCCTCGTTGATGCCGTCGATGGTGTCATGCGCGTCGGTGTAGCCCGAGATGATCATGCGCACGATGTCCGGCCAGCGGGTGCGCGCCTGCTTCAGGAACTCGGTGCGGCAGGTGCCGGCTATGCGCTGGTCACACAGGATGATCTGGATCCATTCCATCTCCAGGATCGAGCTGGCGGCCTTGGTGTCGCTGGCTACGTGGACATCGAAATCCTCGCTCAGGACGCGCCGTTGCGCCTCCAGCGAGCGGATTTCGTCGTCGACGATCAATATGCCCGGCAGGTCGCTCACGATGCCTTTTTCCTTCCCTCCCGGCCGGCCTGCCAGGCGACGTCGCGGTGGCGGGCGATCGTCACTGGGGTGCGCGACTTCGGCACCTTGTGCACGAAATTATGCCGCGCGACGTGGTAGCTTGGGTCGAAGCCATAGAAATTGCGGCGCATCCGCGAAAGCTCCTCCTCGCGATAGGCGCAAAGCGGCTTGGCCGCCTCGTCGGCTGCGCGCCGGGCTTGTTTTTCGGCGAGCAACCCCGGAAACTCTTCGCTCCCGGCCAGCGCGGCAGCCGACGCCCTCACTTGCGCCGTGAACAGCTCGCTTGCCCCCGCGAACACCCGGTTGGCCAGATTCAGATTCAGCGCCTCCTTCGCGCCCATCGGCAGGCGCGCTGCCGCGATCCGGCGGGCATTCTCAGTCCCGCAGCAGCTCGGCAGGAGATAGGTCCAGAACTCCGAGCCGTAGAGATTGCCCATGTCCTTGTAATGCGGGTTGAGGATGACGCTCGAGCGCATCCAGAGCTGGTCGGTGCTGCGGGCGAGAAACACGCCGCCCGCTGCCGCATTTCCGGCAAGCGCTGCTACGGTGATGTGGCTTGTCGTGCGGATGATCGCATCGGCGAGGTCGTCGATGGCATTGATGTTGACCCAGGAATCGTCGGCCGCGCTGTCGGCCGCCTCGATCCGGTTGAGGTCGAGCCCGTTGGACCAGAACTGCGGCCCTCCGCACAGCACGATCGCCCTGGTCGGACGCTCCGTCGCTTTTGTATAAGCGTCCAAAAGTCTTCGACAGGCGTCCTTTCCCATTGCACCGTTATAGAAGGGGAAGTGCAGATAGCCGACCGCAGCTTCTTCTTCGTAGATGATGTCCTGATAACCGCCCGGTGAATTGAGCGGGATCTCCGGCAGGTCTGCAACTTCCTTCGCGAAGACCATGGTCGCCGGCAGCTTGAACGGGTGTGGCGAATTGGGATGCCGGACATGGCCGATCCACAACGCGCCGTCGACGGTGACGATGGCGATCGCCGGCCCGCTTCTGGCGGCGACCACTCCCGGCTCGGGGAGCGATATCTTGCCCCGTTCACCCCGCGCGAGAGGCAAGTCACCCCCTGGTTCACGTGCGTCTCGCGCGTCGAAAAGGAAGACCGTTTCGCCGAAAAGTTCGTCCCGCACGCCGGGCGCGCCGTCGGCTGCTGCGATATTCTTCAGCACCGTTTCGGTCGTGTCGGCAGCCCAATCGATCCGCCGGTCCGCCTGTTTGATCGCGTCCCGCCACCGGCCCAGCGGCGCTACAGATTGTTCTTCCAGGGCAATCGGCTTTTCGCCCTGCTCGAACCGCGCGATCGCTTCGAGCACCGCCGTCACCGCCGCGTCGGTCACCTCGTTGCTGTAGAGGCTCGATTTCGTCGCCTTTCGCATCGCGAAGGTGGCGCTCGCCCAGACCGGCCCCGCATCCATTTGGGCCGCCGCTTCCAGCACCGTGACACCCCACTGCGTCGCCCCGTCCACCATCGCCCAGTCCAGCGCGGAGGGGCCGCGGTCGCCGACGATGCCTGGGTGAACGATCATACAGCATCGATTTTCATAGACTTCTTTCGGGATTGCCCGCTTCAGAAACGGGGCAATAACGAGGTCCGGCCGAAACAAATCTACCGCCTCCATGGTCCGCTCGTCGTTGACGTCCATCTCGACCGAGACCTCGTGTGCGTGCTCGCCAAGCGCCACGAAAATCCTCTGACTCAAGGCGTTGAAGGCGGTGACGAGAAGCAGAATGCGCATCTTCAGCAGATCCTCGGGAGCTGTTCCCCGGCGATCCAGTCGACCACGCGCATACCGCCAAGTCTCGTTTTCATCCGCACCAGCGCATGCTGGTCTGTGACGACTTCGCCAATGATTGCGGCATCCCGGCCCATGGGATGAGCGCGTATCTCGGCGAGCAAAGTCTTCGCGTCTTGCGCCACGCAGATGGCGATCAGCTTGCCTTCGTTGGCAACATTCAGCGGGTCGAGGCCGAGCAGTTCGCACGCCGCCGCGACCTCCGGCTTCACCGGAACCGCCGCTTCCCGGATTACCATTCCGACCTTGGACTGCTGCGCGATTTCGTTCAGCGTCGCCGACAGTCCGCCGCGCGTGGGGTCACGCAACACCCGGATACCAGGAACGGAGCCAAGCATCGCCGCCACCAGATCGTGCAGAGCTTGGCTGTCGGAGATAATTTCCGTTTCAAAATCAAGGTGTTCGCGCTTCGACAGGATTGCGACTCCGTGGTCGCCCATGGTGCCGGAGACAAGGATTGCATCGCCCGGCCGGGCATTGCTTCCGGAGATGTCTGTGCCGTCCGCCAGCACGCCAACAGCGGTCGCGGAGATGAAAACGCCGTCGCCTTTGCCCTTCTCCACCACCTTGGTGTCGCCCGTAACCACGGGTACGCCTGCTTCCCGGGCGGCAAAAGCCATTGAAACAACTATTCTTTCCAGTTCGGCCAACGGAAAACCTTCCTCCAGGATGAAGGACGCGGACAACCAGAGCGGCCGCGCGCCCATCATGGCGACGTCGTTAATCGTGCCGTGGACCGCCAGTGCTCCGATATCCCCGCCCGGAAAGAACAGAGGCGAGATGACATGCGCGTCCGTTGCCATCACCAGGCGTCCGCAGACGGTGCCGAGCAGGGCCGCGTCGTTAGCCTGGGCCAGGAACTCGTTGGCCAGATGTCTTTGAAAAATATCCCGAATCAGCTCGGCCATCGCGCGGCCGCCCGCGCCATGCGTCATGTCCACCGCGCCGCGGACCGACGAGGTGGTGACGGCTAGGCTGGGATCGTTCGCGCTCATTATTCCGCCGCCTCCAACAGCTTCGGCTCGCGGAACCGGCCATAGGTCCAGTAGGCCGCGCAGGCGCCTTCGGAGGAGACCATGCATGAGCCAATCGGGTTCTGCGGCGTGCACACGGTGCCGAACAGCTTGCAGTCGGTCGGCTTCTTCACCCCGCGCAGGATCGAAGGGCATTCGCAGGACTTCACCTGGCGCGAAGCCTTGACCGACAGCTCGAAACGCTTCTCGGCGTCGAAATCGGCATAAGCGTCGCGGATGCGCAGGGCGCTGTAGGGCACGGTGCCGAGGCCGCGCCAGTCAAAGGTCTTGCGCAGCTCGAAGACCTCGCTCACCAGTGCCTGCGCCTTGAGGTTGCCCTCCTCGGTCACGACGCGGGTATATTCGTTCTCGACCTCGTGCCGGTCTTCATTGACCTGCCGGATCAGCATCAGGATGGACTGCATGACGTCCAGCGGTTCGAAGCCGGCGATGACAACCGACTTCTGGAATTCCTCGGCAAAGAATTCATATGGCTGCGAGCCGATCACGGAGGAGACGTGCGAAGGTCCCAGAAACCCGTCAATCTTGACGATGCCCAGTTCCCGCACTTCCGGCGATTCAAGAATGTGAGAGATCGCGGCCGGCGTGAGCACATGGTTGCAGAACACGCTGAAATTCTTGAACCCCTCGGCTTGCGCCGTCTTGATCGCGACGGCCGTCGGCGGCGTCGTGGTTTCGAAACCGATGGCGAAGAAGACGACTTGCCGCTCGGGGTTTTCACGCGCGATCTTTAGGGCATCGAGCGTTGAATAGACCATGCGGACATCCGCTCCGTCCGCCTTGGCGCGGATCAGGCTGCGTTGCTTGGTGCCCGGCACGCGCATCATGTCGCCGTAGGTGCAAAGGATGACCCCGTGCCGCTCGGCGAGCTCCACCGCATCGTCGAGGCGAGAGATGGGAAGCACGCAAACGGGGCATCCGGGTCCGTGCACGAAATGCACGTTCTGCGGCATCAGGTCCTGCACGCCGTGGCGAAAAATCGCATGCGTGTGCCCACCGCAGAACTCCATGAAATGGTAGCTCTTTTCCGGATCAGCCTCGATCGCGATGGCGCCGGCGATGGTCTTCGCAAGCTCCTGGTCGCGATATTCGTCGACATATTTCACGCCGAAATCTCCTCCAGCCCCTCCTCCAGCACGCCCGCTTCGGCCATCAGCTGCAGCGTGCGCTCGGCCTCCTCGGGGCTCACCTTGTGGAGCGCATAACCGACATGGACGAGCACGAAATCGCCAAGCGAAACGTCTGCCACCAAAGCCAATGAGATGCGCTTCGTGACCCTGTCGAACGCGACCACGGCCATGTCGTCATCGAGCAGTTCAACGACGCGGGCGGGAATGGCCAGGCACATCAGGCTGCTCCGAGCTCGGCCGCCCGCCGATGGCCGACTAGCGCCATGGCGCGGACCGCGCCGATCCAGGCCGTCCAGTCCGACATCCCCTCGCCCGTGCGCGCGGAAACCCTCAGCACCTTGATCCGCGGGTTCACCTTTCGGGCGTTGGCGATGCAGGCCTCCACGTCGAAGTCGAGATGCGGCAACAGGTCAGTCTTGTTGAGGATCATGAGATCGGCGGCGGCGAACATGTCGTGATATTTCAATGGCTTGTCCTCTCCCTCGGTGACTGAGAGCACCACCACCTTGTGTGCCTCGCCTAGGTCGAAGCCCGCCGGACAGACGAGGTTTCCCACGTTTTCGACGAGGAGCAGGCCTCCTTCGGCAAGGTCGAGGTGATCTGCGGCATGGCCGACCATATGCGCGTCGAGGTGGCAGCCCTTGCCGGTGTTGACCTGGATCGCGGGCGCGCCGGTGGCGCGGATGCGGTCGGCATCATTGGAAGTCTGCTGGTCGCCCTCGATCACGGCGATCGGCAACTTGCCCTTCAGTGCCTCGATCGTGCGGCAAAGCAGCGTCGTTTTGCCAGAGCCGGGGCTGGAGACGAGGTTGAGCGCAAGCACGCCGCGCTCGGCGAACATTTTCCTGTTCGCATCGGCATACTCGTTGTTCTTGGAATGGATATCCTTTTCCAGCTTGACCATCCGCGCCTGGCTCATGCCCGGCGCACGGGTGCCACCGGGGCCCGAGCCACAATCGTGCACATGATCGTCATGATGGGGGCCGTGATCATGATCGTGGTGGTGATCATGATCGTGGCCGTGATGATGGTGATGGCCATGCGCCTTGCCCTCGATCCGGACGGCGCCCTCGCCGCATCCGCAAATAGTGCACATCAGCTCACCTCCAATTCCCTGATCTTCATTTCTTGGCCGCCGGTCACCTGCAGCTGATGGCTTCCGCAGTCCGGGCATGGATCAAAGCGTGCCGCGATCGGCACGCTCTGGCCGCAAGGCATGCACCAGGCCCTGCCTTCCGTCTCGACGATTTCCAGCCTTGCGTCTTGCGCCAGAGAGCCACGCATGACGACATCGAAGCCGAACTTCAGCGCCTCGACCTCGACAGCGGATAGCCGCCCGATTTCCATGCAGACGCGGCCCACCTTCCGAAAATCCTGTCTCGCGGCCTCTTCCTCGATGATGCCACGGACGCTCTCGCATATCGCCATCTCGTGCATCAGCGGAGCCTGATATCGTAGCCGACGCAGGGGTCGATGGCCCGGACCAGGAGATCGGCCTGGACCGCCAGATCTTCACGTCTGGATGCAGCGAGCGCCGAAAGCGAGCTCGCGGCAATGCCGCTCTCGGCGAAATGAATGCTGGTCGGAGCCGTGATGGCGTAGTCGGCGATTCGGTCGTCGTTCAAAACAATCCGATGTTCCAGCCGGCCGCGTGCTGCCTCGGCGAAGGCAGTAGCAGAGCGGCCCCCGTTCTCGTCGCGAAAGACTTCGCGCGTAGGCACTTCGGACCCCTCCGCGACATCCCGCAGGGCCGCGAGCCCTCCGGCGATCTGCGCCGGCAGCGTCGATGCCTCGACCACGCGGGCAGCCAGCCGCGCGGCCAGGCCGGCTCCACCGTTTTCGGAAAGGAAAGCGCGAACGAGCGGCGCACCAGCCTGCCTGGCGAGGCAGCTCGTGTCGGCCGACGTTTCCTTCGGCAAATGTTCGTTTCCCCCGTTTGTCGTTTCGGGGTGGCCTATCATGGCCCAGCCCCTTGCCAAGACCGGGGCGATGAGACGGGCCGCAATCGTGCCGCGCTCCATAGCCCACTGCGCGAAGGCATCGCGATCCATCTCGCCAAGCGGCTTTTCGCCTTCGTAGACCACGGACTGCGTTAGATGGCTCGCTTCGGCGGCCGTTTCGGCAGCGTCCGCGCCCGGAATCCCCACGCACACGCCGGGAACGAACGCATTCCCGCCTGGAAAAAGTGCCTGCTTGAGGCGCTGCGGCAGGCGCATAGACCGGCGCAGGGTTTTACCGTCGGCAGGCTCGCCCGCGAGACTGGCAGTATCCAAGCCAATGCGCAGCAGGTGCTCGCGCAGCGTTTCGGTAAGCACAAGAAGCCGCCGCGCTTGCTTCGTGCGCCGGTCCGTCCCGATCTCCAGGGCCGCCTCGGCTGCCTCAACGCTCGCCGCCGACTGCGCAATACTACAGACACTGAACAGCGAACCGATCGCCGAGATGACCTCCGTCACCGGCCGGGCTCGCACGATCGGGCCAAGCGCAACCGGGCGCGGCGGCGTGACGATGGCTTCCATAACGCGACCGCCATCGCAGACGAGATCGATGGAGACGCGGCCATCAACGCTCATGCAGCGGTCTCCTCCTTGTCGCCCAAACCGAACAGCCAGCGGCGGGTCAATTTCGCCGGCTGGGAGCTCGCGGGTGTTCCGGCTGTCTCAACCTCGTCCAACGCGCTTGCCTCTTCCTCAGGTAGCCGGCCTTCCCAGACACGGATCATCTCGCCGTCTTCGTCTTCTTCCGCCTCACGGTTGAACAGTTCCGCAAGCACCTGCCGCGCGGCCTCTTGCGCACTCTCCTGGTCGGCGAATTCGAACATCGGCGAGAACAGCGAGCACATGCGGTAGCAGCCGAGCTCCTCTTCATAGGCCCGGAAGAACTCGAACCGGCCCGCCGGGAATGATGCATGCTCCTTCGTGCCCGTAGGCACACGCGGGCGCGCTTGCCCGTCGCCAAATGGTAGAAGCACGAGGTTCATGAACCAGGGCGTGACAAGAACCGCGAGCCATTTGCCCTGCCACTGCCGCACGCCCACCGCGCTGACGCAAAGCGCCGGATTGAGGATCGGAATTCCTGCCATGGCCGTCCGTTCGATCCGCTGAAACACGAACTCTAGATGGGCAGCGACGGCTTGCGAATGATCCATGTCAATCGCTCACGACCATGAAGCCCTGCTTGGAGCCGTCACAGGTGGGGCAGCTCCAGTTGGCCGGCAGTTCGGCGAAGGGCGTGCCGGGCGGGATCTGCCAGTAGTCGTCGCCCTCAGCCGGGTCGTAGACATGCCAGCAAATCCTGCATTCGAGCCGCGACATCGGGCCGATCTTGGCATTGTCGCCGCCATATGAACCGGCAAAGAAGGAGTCGTTCACCGGTAGACCTCCAGGATTTCGAGGAGCCGCTGGCGGCTGTCCGCAATATCCTCGGGCGCAGCGCGGACCACCCCCGGCAAGGCCGTGACCTCGATCGTGTTGAGGATGAGATCGTCGGTCGAATTGAAGAAGCGCACCCACCAGACGCCGCGCGTCCCCGTCGTGGTCACGCGGCAATTGCCGTAGCCACGCGACAGCACGACCACCGGCCCGTGGCCAAGCAGGCCGTCGAGGAAGGTCAAGTCCTCTTCAGTGTGCGGCAGCAGCGACAGGTTTATGGCGTGCGGCCCGACGTCGGGCCCGACGAGCGGGATGCGGCCATTGAGCTCCGAAATCAGCGGCGGCGCGTTGAAGACGCCCGTCGGATAGGTCGCCGGCGCAGCGAGCGTATTGCGGCAGCCGGCGAAGGCCCTCTCCAGCACGGCCGAGGGAAAGGCGCCGACCTCGACGAAATCGCGCACGAGCCTGCCATCCGTTCCGGTCTGGCGCACGCGCCAGATACCGGCGAGCACCGACTCCTGAGCCTTCAGGTCGTCGCCGCAGATGATCAAGACCTCGCCCTCGCCCAGCGCCTGGTCGATCAGCGCAAGATTGGCGTCGTCGAGGCCGGAAAGATCATGCACCGCGTTTTCGCAATCCGGCGAGGACCGGCCGAGGCTTTCAGCCAGCGCGGAGAGCACCGCCAAAGCAGCTTCGAGCCCGGCGACATTTTCCTTCTCCGGCAACATGGGTGACGCAGAGGTCGCCATGCCCTTCGGCATTTCCATATACTGCAAGTCGCTGCCGTCCCCTTCGCTCGGCTGTGAACCCGGCCCGATGCCGCCGAATAGCGATGCTGCCATGATGCGCCCTCCCGGCCGCTTTCGCTCACTGGAAATGATCGTGGTCGTGACGGTCGTGGGTCGCGCAGGCTTCGGGAAGCTCGAAACGCGGCGGCGCGCTCGGCCCGCGCCTCAGTTTGCCGTCGATCTCAGTGAGGTAGTCTTCCCAGTCGAGCACGCGCTTTATGGCGCCGAGATATTCGCCGTTCCTCAGGAAGACAAGCGCCGGGAAGGCGTCGAAGCGATAGCGGCTTTGCAGCTCGCGTTCGCTCTCGCGCGATACCACGGCGGGCTTGAACACGCCCTGGAAGGCCTGCACCAGCTCCGGGAGGATCACCGCCACATCGTTGCTCTCGGCCAGCCGCAACCAGTCACCGGGAAAAAACAGCGCGGTGAGGTCGTGGGCCTCGGCGAATGCGTCGATGTTCGCCTCGTCAACCACCGGGATGCGGTGGCGCTCCATCATCATGGTGAGAACGGGTGAAAACATGGACTCAGGCGTCCTCCGTGCCTTGCGGTGAAAGGGCTTGCCCCGGCCGCAAATGCTCCGGCAGTTGCGGCTCGCGGCCGACCAGGTCGGCGAAGAGGTGGTCGAGGTCGGTGTCGCCGGCGAGCGCACGCTCCGTCGCTTCGATCGCGTCGGCGATCAGGCGCGCCGTCTCGGCAGTGACAGTCTCGCGCGCGGTGTCGAGGAAGGCGAGTATCCACGTACCCGCTGGCTGGTCGCCCACCAGGGTCATATCGAGGCGCCGCGTGCCGCTGCGACCGGTGCACAGGGCAATGCCGCCGCTGCATTCAACCACCTGGAAGGGAACGCCGACACACATCAGCCCTGCCTTCCAGACGATTGCAAAAGCGCGTCGACCTCGCACTCGAAATTCGCCGGACCAGCGAAGGCACCATTCTCGAGAAGCCGCGCGCCGTGACGACAGGCCTCTTCCGGTCGGGGTCGACCGCTCTCGTAGATGCCGATGCGCATTTCGCGCGAGGCGAGCGTCTCTTCTTCGGCCAGCGGTTCGGTGCGCTTGGCGATCGTCGCGCCGAGCCAGGCGAGCCACTCGATGGCGATCTCGATTGCAGGCTCGATCTGAGCCTTCACCGCGGGCCGGAGACTGCCGCCGTAGTCGTCCAGCTCGACCGGTTGCACGCCGACGAGAAGGAGATGGGCGGGATAGTCACCCATCATCTCGGCCATGGCGAGAACTTCCTGAAAGCCAGTCTGGTGGAGCGAAATCTTCTTCACACCGAGGAAGGCCGGCACCTCGCTGCCTTCGACGAGCTTCAGCGTGCCGGGCGCCAAGCCGTAGTCGACCGCGTCGAACACCACGAGGATGTCGGCCTCGCGGATATGTTGGAGGAGGTAGATGCCCTGCGTGCCGCCATCCATGGCCCGGACGTTGTCCGCCGTTTCGCAGAGCCGGTGGAACTCCTCCACCACGCGGATGCCGAAGCCCTCGTCGGCCCATAGCAGATTTCCGATGCCGAGCACGAGCACCCGTGGCGCGTCGTTCATTGGGAAGCCTCCTTTCGACCTTTTTCTTCCAGCAGCAAGAGGCGGGCCAATTGGCCGGGGGCCGGCAAATGGTTGCGAAATAGGTTGATCTCTGGATAGCGAACGACGCGTATGGAAAGCGCGATGACGATTTTACCGCACAAACGGAAAGTATCCTTCCATTGACGGATACGGCAACGGCCGGACTGAGAACCGAATTCCAGGCCGATGGAAAGTTTGCGTTCACTCGCCCTCCCCACTCCGCCTCGCTCCGCACCTTTGCCCTGAAAGGGATAGAGGAAGGGCGCCGGGCGTTGCGGTTGGCACTTCCTCTCCCCGTCGAACGGAGGAGAGGTGTCGAGGCAAGCCGAGACGAAGTGTGGATCGACTTGAAAGCAACCCGTCTTGAAGAAAAGAGCCGGGGGGGGGCCAACCCCCCCCGGGGGGGGGGGGTTGGGCAAGGTCTTGGGGGGGTTAAAAGGCGGGCCGGGGGGGGGCGCGGGGGCCGCCCCCGCGCCCAAAAAAAAGCTGATAGGAAATAT
>NZ_JAMYMO010000066.1:0-15797 GCF_040318575.1 Mesorhizobium sp. M1088
ACATAGAAATTGACACTGCAAGCTCCTCGGCTCCTTGCTTCAGTGTCAGTATGTCTCGCTCATCACCTCAAGCCGCGCCAGATGGGGTCAGCTTGGCGCTTACGGTGAGCTACCCGGCCCTCGATTCGCATCCCGATCAGGTGATTTGCGCGCAGACAGATGTTGCAGGGCTCGGGCATGTTCGCTTTCGGCCTTCACGCGGGCTATGAGGGTGCGCGCCGCATGATGGACCGGTATCACTCGAGCGGTCAGCCTCGGCGAGGCCGCCGGCCGAAGTCGCCGAGATCGCCTTTCACAATAAGGCAGTCGTCTATGCCATCCTGTTCGACGCCGTCGCCGTAGCGCTCAAGCCCTTCGCCGCCGATGATCCGCGGCACCTAGGCGGTGAGATCGGTTCCTGGCCATTCTTCACACATGGGGCCAGGCACTCGCCCATTATCCGCACGCTGCCCGATCTCAGTCGAAATCGGGGTGCCACCAAAGGGCCTAAGAAATGATCCAGGCGCCGCGACGTGGACACGCCGGGGCCAGACCACTTCAACTCAGTCAACCGCCAGGCCGCACCACTCTGCCAAGAACAATGCCATTGTTTTCGTCACGCGCTTGACCGACTCCAGGTCGACGCGCTCGTTAAAACCATGGGCCTTTTCCACCGTTGGCCCATAATTTACGCCCCACGTGTCCTGGTACAGGTTGAAGTATCGTGCATCCGACGACGCAGAGGTGACAACCTCCCGCATTTTCGTGCCTGTGGTCGCCGCGTGGGCTCGGCGAAGGATATCCTCAGGGATTTCATCCTGCCTGACAAAATAGCCAGCGGACATGTGTCCAAAGTACTCAACCACAGGCGGGTTGTTCGACAGGTAGGGGTCGTCCCGGCTCGCGGCCCTAACAGCCTCTTCGATTTCGCGACGAACCTCCTCCTGGCTAAACCCAGGCATAAGTCCAACTCGTACATTCAGCGCCGCACTTGAGGGCACGCTCGAGGTCCACTCGCCGCCCTGGATCTGGCCGATATTGACGCGGACGGGGAACGGATGGTCGCAATAGAGGGGAATTTCACTCTTTCGTTCGTTCCACCCGGCTTCGAGCGCTTTGATATGCGGCCAAAGAGCCATCGCCTTCTCAATCGCGTTTGTCCCTGCACCAATGTACCCGGAAGCGTGCTCTGGATCCCCCTTGATCTTGATCCGCACCCATATCAGCCCGACTTCGCCACGGGTGAACAACTCTCCGCTCGGCTCTGGTATGAAGGCCGCATCGGCGCGATACCCGCGCTGAAGGCAGGCTAGAGTACCGTTTCCGGTGCTTTCTTCTTCAACAACCGACTGAAAGTGTATCCGTCCTTCCGGCGAATATCCGCTGTTTCTGACGGCATCAAAGGCGAAGAGGGTTGCTGCGAGCCCCGACTTCATGTCGCCTGACCCGCGCCCGTACAACCATTTTCCTTCGATCTTTGGCTGGAATGGGCCAAACCGCCATCGATCGTGACATCCTGTAGGGACCACGTCGACGTGGCCATTAAAAATGAGCGAGCGCCCTTTCTCTCTTCCCGGCCGATACGTGCCGACGACGTTGAACGCCTGATCATAAGAAGTTTCAACTGGGCTGAAACCGGGGATACCCTTCAGATCGCCGACATCGAGCTTCCATTTATCGACATCCAGGTCGCGCTCACGCATCGCGTCAGCCATCAGATGTTGAGCCGTCGCCTCCTGCCCCCGCAGTGATGGTATGCCCACCAATGCCTGTGTGAACTGAACTTGTCTATCGAAGCCGCCGTCGACGGCGGCGCAAATGTCATTTACGACCTGATCGGGTAACACAGTCGAATGTCCTCCAATGGATACGTCGCTAATTGCGAGTTCGGCGGGTCGGTCGTTCGCTTCCAGTCACGAACTTGAGGCCATGGAGGCCCTGAACTGACTAACAGTATGCCGGAGAAGGACCATTTTAACGAGGAGAGAACTGCGCCAGTTCGTTAACATAGCCGGGTGCGATGGGCGCAAAAGGTTCTGGCCCTCCAACCTGAGCTTCTATGCTTGCGCGCCGGTGCTCTCTAGCACCGTCGTACTAGTTCGGATGGCAGTTGGGCGACTTTCCGACTTCGTCCAGATCGACGGTGTGCGCAACTGCTGCGAAGTGTGAAACCCTGGAGCGGCTTCCAACAATCTCGGGATTGTGTTGACGGCGACGGCAGCAGTGCCTAGCCCTCCCAACTGAGAGATCTGTTCCCTCACTACCACGTCAACAACAGGGCTTCCGCTAATGCGGACGCGGTCTCCGAGGGGTTCATCTCGATCGTCAGGATCCAAGAAGGCAACCATCTCAAAGCGGAGTTTTTCATCGCCCCTTGAAAGTCCAACCACCGATTGACGGAAGCCACATACACGACCTGGCTCGATTTCGATGAATGAGGTGCGTCGGCGGCGCGAAGTAATAATCGCAGACTTGGTCTGCCGGAGTTCGTCAACCTCGAGGCCCATTGAAACTGCGACCATGCCAGCCGTTTCTAAGAGCCCGATGTGACCAATGGTGCCGTCTTTGGCGCCCAATACAAACTCGGACTCGGTAAGTCCTGCACCGATGTGCCTCATCTCGTCCGGCCCGTATGGAGAAAAGTCGACTACGCGTCGCCCATCCACTCGGTTGATCTCCCAACAGGGTGAGGACGCTGAGATCGGAAGAACATCCAATATGAACCCGGGATTGATACCTACAGCGGTGACGCGTGCACCTCCCGCTTTGGCCCGACGATCAATCTCCTCCGCCACGCCGATGTTGGAACCGAGTGGGAAGAATAGCTCTTGCGTTATGGTGACAACGTTAATGCCTCTTGCAGCCAATGATGCGACGACAGGATATGCCTCGGCCGCGAAAGCGGTCGTCGCGTGCAGAGCGACATCGGCCTTCATTTGGTCCGCCGCCTCCGGAGACGACACGTGAATACCGTTCAAGGTCGGTTCCTGAAGCAGGTCGCCAAGATCACGGCCGATCTTGCTAGGATCATGGTCAATCGCGCCGACTATGGATACATCGTTGCGTTGTCCGAGTAGGCGCAGCATCAACCCACCCATAGCTCCTACGCCATATTGCATGATTCTCATTTTTGGTTTCTCCCAGTTGTAACGGATCGTATTGGCAATCAACTACTCGGCAGATGAGGACGCTGGTTGCTAACGAACAAATTGCTCTACGTAGCCCGCGCCTCGACCGACCGCTTCGTAGTGACGCGAAGCAGCAGCGAGTTTGGTGAACACATCCTCGTACCCTAAGGGCACGCCCTGAGGATCGACGTAGACGTAGCCACCACTTACGTGGAATAGCGTAATCATCTCACTGCAACCGTCAGGCACGACGAGCGTATGTGTCTCGCCCGGCGGCTCGAATGCATAGTCGCCAGCATTGGCGATCCAATCATGTTCCAGATATTGCCATGTTCCACGAAGCACCATCGCATGAACAGGGCCACTATGGCGGTGCCGAGAAAGAACTCCAGATTTGGTAACTCGAAGTAGATTGACGTAATATCCTTCGCTGACGGAAAGCAGAAGCGGTCTGAACCAAACCCCGTCAGCCTGGGGGACCCACCCATCTTGATCGGCATCCAGATCAAGGGAACCGGACAAGAATAAGTCGGGGCGCATGCCCCGCGGTTGGGGCATCTGGTATGGTTGTTTTGAAAAGTCGAGCGCACTCACGGCATACATCCTCTTAAAACGAGGCAGTGATGGTATGTCTGCCCCTGTGAATTATTCGGTCCCCCAACCCGACTGAAGTACCTGAATCACCTGTGAAGCGACGGCCGTCAAAGCAAGTGTTATCCGGCCGCCCTTCACGCTGCATCTTATCGAGACCGAACAGCTTTGATACTATCGCGTGACCTCTTAGTGACGCGGCTCGTTACACCGTCTATGCCTGCCAGCTTTACCCTGTGGTTTCTGCACCAGCCTCGAGGTGCTTTCGGACCCCGTGATAACTCACTCAACTAAGGCCAGTTGCTTGGGGCTAAGGCGCCTAGCCGCAGCGCGACGGTGGCCTTCCAGTTTCTCCGTAGCACTCTGGCGCACGGCAGCCGGAGCCACGGCGGCAACGCCACGCTCGTCCAACCACTGGTGGGTGGCAATCTTCACGTAGGAGCCTACCCAGAGGCCGCCGGTGTAGCGGCCTGCAGCCATTGTTGGCAGGGTGTGGTTTGTACCGCAGCACTTGTCCGAATAGACGACGCTGGCTAGTTCACCGATGAAGAGGGACCCGTAATTCCGAAGCTTCTTGGCCGTTGCCTGAGGATCTCGAGTGTGGACCTGCAGATGCTCCGCCGCGATATAGTCCGAGTAGGCGATCATGGTGTCTTCGTCTTCGACGACCGTGATCTCGCCATAATCCTTCCATGCAGCGCCTGCCACCGGCGCCGTCGGCAGGTCTTCCAGCTGCCGCTCAACTTCCTTGAGGACGTCTTCAGCAAGCTTGCGATTAGTTGTCACGAGGCCAACACGGGTACGGACGTCATGCTCGGCCTGCGCCAGCAGATCGGTTGCGATAGTTGCTGCATTGCCGGTTTCGTCAGCGACAATGAATATCTCGCTTGGACCCGCGAGTTGGTCAATTCCAACCTGACCGAACACCTGGCGCTTGGCTTCGTTGACAAAGGCATTGCCCGGGCCGACGATCTTGTCAACTGCCGGAATCGTTGCGGTGCCGTATGCCATCGCGGCGATCGCCTGGGCTCCGCCAACCCGGAAAATGCGGTCTGCGCCAGCGAGATGACAACCTGCGATCATGGCGCGATGGGCGTTCGGTGGAAGGCAGGCGATGACCTGATCACAGCCCGCGACCTTCGCCGGCACAATGGTCATGACCGGAGCCGACAGAAGCGGGTACCGGCCGCCAGGCACGTAGCAGCCGACTGTCTTAATCGGGATAACCCGATGCCCGAGATGAACACCTGGGAGGCTCTCGATTTCAAGCGGCAGGATGGTAGCCAACTGCGCCTCGGCGAAGCGTCGAACGTTAGCGATCGCAAATTCAGTGTCTTCGCGAGTCTGCGGGTCGAGGTCGGCAACGGCTTTCTGCTTTTCTTCTGCGGTGACTTCGAAGTCGGCGACGTCAGCCTTATCGAAGGCAAGGGAGTATTCACGAACCGCGGCGTCCCCTCTCTCGCGGACGTTAGCAACAATGTCCTTGACGGTCTTCTCGATCGGGGCCGTGTCGGAGACAGCGTCCCGAGAGGGTCCCTTAATCTGTGTGAATTTACCCTTTAGCGCTTCGAGACGCGACGTCATCCGTATCTCCTTAAGTGTGGGATGGATTTTCGATGAGCATCCCGCAGCCAAAGAAATTTGGCAATTGCCTGCCAACCACTTGTTCACTATATTCACCAGTCAACGTGCCGTCCGTTTCATTGATGGACTGAAGAGGCAAGGGTATGCGCTCAGACAAGTTCAACATTAGGAACTGACCATGCCGCAGATTGGGAGCAAACTTCGTGAGCTGCGACGCCGACGGGACCTTGGCGTTAGAGAGTTGGCATCCCGTTCGGGCCTATCTCATTCTACGATATCTCTCATCGAGCGAGATCGAATGAGCCCTTCGATCGACACCTTGGGTGCTATATTGGACGCGCTTGGAACGACGCTTACAGGTTTCTTCTCCGACCTGCAGTCGAGCCTTCCGTATTCCCCTTTCTATGCGTCAGCCGATCTAGTAGAAATTGGAAAAATCGACACAATTTCATATCGTGTTATCGGATTGGACCACCCCAACCGCCAACTGCTGCTGTTGCACGAGCGATATGCTCCTCGGGCGGATAGCGGCGAGGAATTTACTCATGCCGCGCAAGAAGCTGGGATGGTTTTGTCTGGAACGGTCGAGGTGACGGTGGGCAACCAGAGGCGGGTACTCAAGCCCGGCGACGGCTACTATTTTGACAGCCGTCTGCCACATCGGTTTCGGAACCTTCACGACGGCCATAGCGAAATTCTTAGCGCCATCACTCCTCCCACCTATTGATTGTCCGGCCAATACTAGCCCTGGTGAGTATAGTAACCAACGGCGCGCAACGGCTTCCCAAACGTGGAAAATCTGCGATTCATACTCTAGCTGCCAATAATACCGGAGTTGACCACCTCGCGTTTTTCGCCGTGGAGCGCAACCATCAGATGGGAGGAGGTCGTCTGCATCCGCCCTGGGAGGAGACTTGAGAGGCCAACCAGATCGAGCGAAACGTCCTCATCGATCGCTGTGCCTTAGCTGCATCTCAACGCCAGATGACGACGATATAAAAACTGCATTTGACGCAAGCCGCCAGGACGGTTGAATGTCTGCCTAGACCAAAGCTTGGAACGTTAAGCGACAGCTTCGGACATCGGTCCGATGTGTACTGTTGCGCAACCGAACCACAACATGGCAATCATTGAGGTGAGATATGGCGACGATGTCCTCAGCTATTCCTCTGACGGGTGTCCCGTTCCCGAGATCCGAGTACGAGCGCAGGCAGCTCAACGTGCTGGAGGCAGTGGCGAGCGCGGGGCTAGACGCACTTGTAGTGACTGCCCATGGCCATCTTCGGTATCTCAGCGGATACGATGGCAGTGGTGGATACTTCGCACCGTTTCCTTTGATCATGGTGCCCGGTCGGTCGCCAATATTTGTTGTCCGGCAGTATGACCAGCAAGCGGTTTGTTCGTATAGTTGTATTGAAGAGATAGTTACTTATACCCATCAGCAAGATTTTGGGAAAGTGTGTGCCGACGTCCTTCGTCGGTATGGCTTGCAAAGCAAGAGGATCGGTTTTGAGCTTGGCTGCTGGAACCTCGCGCTGGCAGATGTCAATGCGCTTCAGGCACAGCTTCCCGACTTAAAAGTTGCCGATGCGACTCGGCTAGTGTCGTCGGTGGCGGCGGTGAAGGGCGAGCTAGAACTGGGGTGCATGCGCGACGCGATGCGCATGACGGACCTGGCAGTACGAACCTTCCAGAGCTCGCTCCGGGAAGGCGTCACCGAACTGGAAATGGCGGGGGCCATGGCGACGGCGATCGAGGCAGATGCGAGCAATGTGGGCGGTGAAATTGGGATATCTCCCCCCACCATTCTGTTCGGGGAACGGACGAAGTTGCCGCATGGCCCCCCATCTCGGCATCCAATTAGTAATAATGAGCCGGCTTTTCTGGAAATCGGCGCATCGAAGCACGGGTACACCGTAGGGATGGTCCGGTGCGCTGTGCTTGGGCGACATCCTGAGGCTGAGTCTCTACACACCTTGGCCGAGGAGGTCATTCACGCCCTCGTTTCTGCAATCAAGCCGGGTGCCACCGCGGGGGCGGTGGACGCCGCCGGGTGCGAGGTGCTCAAGCGATCTGGGCGCAAGGGAGTCTTTCGCCAACGAACCGGATACCAAACCGGCCTCAATTGGACTGAACGCGGAGACTTGAGCTTGGAGCCAGGTGCGGATGACGTCCTTAAGGCCGGCATGACGTTGCACATGCCTAATATATTGTGCGGCGAAAACGGCTACTTATTCGGGGCTGGCGCTCACGTCCTAGTGACAGAGCGTGGTGCGGAACTACTGAGCCAAACACCCCCCACGCTCTATCGCGCATGACACTTAGCAAGTCGCGTCGAGATGAGGACTGACTATGACTGGGCGCCTGCGAAGCGGGCTGATCAGGCATTTTCAGGCGAACATGATTTGAAGGAGCTTGGTACATGACATCGCAAACCCCGCGCTTTCTTGGTATTCTATGCCTTGAATATGGGCTCTCGCCTGGACCTATTTCGCCTACGCCGGAGCCCGGCTCAATGATGGATCCGGCGAACTACGATTTCCCGATCATCACGGAAACCGTAGAGGGAGCCTGGGCGGATTCCGTTATCCGCGGCGATCCAGCCCTTGAGCCAGCCTGCATAGCAGCTGCCAAGAGATTAGTTGAACGAGGCGCGATCGCAATAGGCGCGGACTGCGGCTTCTTTATCCGCCACCAGGCGGCGGTGGCGGTGGCGATGAATGTCCCGGTGGCGCTGTCGAGCCTGCTCTTGGTGCCGACGCTGCTCCGGGAGCTGCCTCGTGCTGCTAAACTCGCGGTCATCACCGCCGACTCGACTAATTGCGGCAAAGATTTGCTCGGGGTCGACGATCCGGCCGATTGGGCGAGGGTGGTTATCGGCGGTATCGAAGGCGGCAAGTTGCTGCGAAACGAGTTGGTGCGGCCGCCAATCCCGACCGATGTCGCTGATATCGAGGAAGAGGTTGGTGCCTGCATCGCTCGACTCCGTGCAGCGCATCCTGAGATCGCTGCGATCCTTTTCGAATGCACGGTGTTCCCGTTGGTAACACCAAAGATCCGCCGTAGCACAGGCCTGCCCATCTACGACATCACGGACCTATGTCGGCTGACGCTCGCGTCCGTCTCCTGAGGATGTTCCATGGCTCGGCTTCGCTGCGACAGCTCCCTTTGCTGCCCAGCAATAGTAGCTAGCTGTGAGCCTTGATAGGAACACAGACCGTTTTGAGCTGGATTCTTCACTTATGAGACGCGCGTCGGAAGAAGCAGGATCTTGGGACTCCAAGTTTTAGCCGCAGTTCGCGTTCGTTTTGCGCGTGGCGGAGGAAGGATGCCGCACCACCAACGCCATCGAAGCGCTGAATTCGAAGCTGCGCCGCACCGGATGCGACCGTCAAGCGTTTCCACTATGACTATCACGATCAGCTGCGCCCGGAATCTCGCCGACTTCCTCTCGGCCTACAACTTCGCGCGCAGGCTGAAGACCCCCAAAAGGCCTCACACCTTCCAGTTCATCAGCAAATCTGGAAAAAAGAGCCTGAACACTTCCGACTAGACCCAACCCATCAAAGCCGGGACTAAACATTAGGGTCATCTCGCTTCTAGATGACGATAATATACAAACTGCATTTGACGGAAGTCGCCGCGCGATGATCAAATGCAAGCACCAATCGGCCGAAAAAGATATGCCAAGCGGCCACAAAGATGTGGGAACAGGGTGCACAGTATTGAGACTTTCCGGGATCTGCATGGCGCCGCTACCTCCACGAAAATCCCGAGCTGGACTATCGGGTAGATAACACAGCGAGGTTCGATGGCCGAGAAACTGGCTTCATTCGGCATCAATCATATCGAAACGGGGATGGCTGGGTGCTGGGGCCGTCGCCTTGATCTTTCAGCCCGCGGAAGAAGATGGGCGGGGCGGCCAAAGAATGGTCCAGGAAGGGATCATGGACCGTTTCGGCATCTCTCAGGTCTTTGGCATGCACAATGAGCCAGGCATGGAGGTCGGCAAATTCGGGATTTGCGACGGCCCTTTGGGAGCCGCGCTCGACGAGTTCGACATTATTGTGAAGGGCCAAGGGCGGCCATGCGGCCTCCCCACATAAGAACATCGATCCCATCGTTCTTGCCGCTCAAATCATTCTCGGTCTGCAGGCTTTGGTCTCGCGCGGCACGGACCCGCTTGAGTCTTTGGTCATCTCCGTCACCAAGTTGAACGCCGGCACTGCGTACAACATCATTCCAGACCATGCTGAAATATGCGGCACCGTCCGGACCCTCGCGCCCGGTCTTCGGGACTTCGCCGAACGACAGATCCTGGCGGCAGATCAAGGCATTGCGCGTGGATTTGGCGGGGATGTCGAGTTGAAATACCGGCGACTAGAGCCTGTTACATTCAACCACACGGCTGAAACCAACGTGGCGATCAAAGCGGCGCGGAGTCTCGTGGGCCTGCCTCCGTGGACGACAACATCAGACCATCGATGGGGTCGGAGGATTTCGCCTACATGCTCGAGGCGCGACCGGGGGCGACTGATATTCGCGCGCCTTCCGCAGCCATTGTCTGCGGTCTTCGATCCGGGGAGCATGTCGACGTCAACGAAGCGGTGGCGCTCGTTGCACGGCCGGTAGATCTCGCAAAATCAGGCGCGCATTGACCACTATTGAGTGCACCGTTGGAGAGAAGACCGAGCGTCGACACTCCCTTGCGGACTGGCTATCGCATGAGACCGGCCGGTGACATGTGCCGCTGGTCTGTTCGTCCGGGCCGCATGGATGATCGGCAAGCCTCCGGTGAGGACCGGTCTGGGCAAATTGGAAATTCGAGCTAAGAGCCGACCGTATGGCAGGCTCTAAGCCATATCCCAGCTTGAGCTTCGTTTGGTGGTGGACGGATGCGGAGAAGGTCCGGATTTTCGAGGACAGCTTGCGCGGACAGCCGTCAACTGCGGCCGCTGACCCTGGTTTTACGGTGCTCGATGTGCTCCAGTCGTAGAAGAACTCGGAAGGCTGCTGGTCTTACCCTCGCAGAACTCGCGACCATTGTGCGACAGCACGACCGCGCTGCGGGCATGTTCGCTTCGAGATGGGACCAATCTAGCTTCGCATCCTGGTCATCCAAACCGCGCCCAGATAACGTAATGAAAATGCGGCAGATTCATCTTGTCGCATTTCTCTGTGAATTGGTAGTTTCAGTTCCATCGCGTGGCCAGATGACGACAATATAGAAACTAGATTTGACGCAGGCCGCCGTGGAAGATGAATGTGCGACAAGGAAGGCGCAAATCGGCTGTGCAATAGGATTGTCGCTGCACCTGCGGTTAGCGCCTTCTAAACAACAAGACAGCAATTGAGGTGATCTGTGACCACTACATCTCCAGCAGTTCCGCTGACGGTCCTTCCATTCCCTAATACAGAGTATGAACGCCGTCAGCAGAAAGTGTTCGAGGCTATGGAACGAGCCAACCTCGACGCCCTCTTGGTAACCGCTCACGGACACCTTCAGTATCTTAGCGGATATGACGGGCGCGGTGCATATTTCATGCCGTTCCCATTGATCCTCGTACCGGGAAAAAAGCCGACCTTCGTCGTCCGGGAGTATGAATTAGGCGGCGTTCGTCCGAGCAGCTGCGTCCAGGAAATACTTACCTACAGGGACCAAGATGGGTTTGCCCCGGTATGCGCCGATGTTATTCGCCGGTTCGGTTTAAACGGGCGCAGAATTGGACTCGAGCTTGGCTGCTGGAATCTTGCGCCAGCAGACGTTAGTGCGCTTCAGGCGCAACTTCCCGATACGAAATTCGCTGACGCAACTTCTCTGGTGGCGACGGTGGCAGCCGTAAAGACGGAGATGGAACTTAAAGCCATGCGCTTTGCAATCGAACTGACGGATGTGGCCGTCAGAACATTCCAGCAATCATTGCGGGAGGGCATTACGGAATCGGAAGTGGCCGAGAACATTGAGCGGGAGGTTGAGAAGGCAGGGGGTGTATTGCGGTCGAGTTCCATGACTCTGCTGTTTGGGGAGCGGACGAAACTTTCGCACGGCGGTCCGAAGCCGCATCCGATTGGTAAGAATCAGCCAGCTTTCATGGAACTTGGTGGCGTGAAGGACGGATACCCCTGTGGCCTGGTCCGGAGCGCTGTACTTGGCCGACATGCCGAAACTGAATATCTGCACGACCTCTCGATCGAAGTTCTGGAGGCGGTTATTTCTGCGATCAAGCCTGGCGCGACCGCCGGCGAAGTTGATGCTGCCGGGCGAGAGGTGCTCAAGCGCCATGGGCGTCCTGAGTTGCTTAATCACCGCGTCGGCTACCAAACCGGCATCAACTGGTTGGAGCGCGGCAACATCAGCCTTCAGCCTGGCGCTACGGATATACTTAAACCAAACATGACATTACATATGCCAATCATCCTGTGCGGCGAAAGTGGTTACCTGTTTGGAACCAGCGAGCATGTCGTGGTGACAGGCCAAGGCGCGGAAATACTCAGTCGCACACCTCACACGCTGTATCGCGCATAATTGAAGGGCGGAGCTTTACCCATACCGCATTGAAAGTTCCTGGAATTTTGCAGAGTGAGGCAATCAAATGGCGTGACCGAAGGCTGGCTTCGTTCGGCATCGATCACCCTGAGGCGGGATAGCTAACGTAGACGCAGCTTCCGCAGTTGCTATGGAAGCCGATTGGGCGAAGGGTGTCTGCGGGGCGGCGATTGCTTCGAGGGCGGACATGGGCGCCCCTACGCAATTCAATCCTATCCGTATCGTCGGGCCAACTCGACCGACGTGGCCGCTCGATGCGCGCCGGCGCGTTTCAGAAGGCTGTCGCTGCATATCGACGGCACACGTGATCCGCGCTTCGCATGACGAGTTGAAGTCAGCTCTTATGGCGTTATTCGATTGGGCGGACCGTTCGGACACTCTCTTTGCGGACCTTGCTATGCTTGATGAAGCAACCCGCTGATCGCGCCTTCGGACAGTTTAAATCTGAACTCTGGTTTAAATCTGAACTCTGGAAAGGGAAATGCCATGATTCAACACAAGAAGTTCTATATCGACGGCAAGTGGATCGACCCGCTGGACGGACGCGGTTTCGATGTCATCGACCCCTCGACTGAGGAGGTCTCTGCCAGGATCTCGCTAGGCGGCAAGGCCGATACCGACCGGGCTGTTGCGGCCGCGCGCGCCGCGTTCCCGCACTGGGCCGCGAACCCGCCGACAGAGCGACTTGCCGCCGTTCAGCGCATCCAGAACGTCTACGAGAAGCGCGCCGAGGAGATGGCGAAGGCGATCAGTCTCGAAATGGGAGCGCCGATCGACTGGGCCTGCGGGGCGCAGACGGTCGCCGGCAGCGGGGTCATCAACGACTTCATTAAGAGCTTCAAGACATTCGAGTTCCTGCGCGAGGCCGGACCGCGCTCGCCCCGGACCCGCATCAGCTTCCATCCAGTCGGCGTGGCCGCGCTTATAACACCCTGGAACTGGCCGATGAACCAGATCACGCTTAAGGTCATCCCGGCGCTTCTCGCCGGCTGCTCGATGGTGCTTAAGCCTTCCGAGATCGCGCCGCTGTCGGCGTTGCTGTTCGCCGAGATCGTCGAGGAGGCCGGCCTGCCGGCGGGCGTCTTCAACCTGGTGAATGGCGACGGCGGCGGAGTGGGCAGCCAGCTTTCCGCCCATGAAGACGTCGACATGGTGAGCTTCACCGGCTCGACGCGCGCAGGCATAGCCATTTCGAGCGCGGCGGCAGCCACGCTGAAGAAGGTGTGCCTCGAGCTCGGCGGCAACGGTGCTAACCTGATCTTCGCCGACGCTGGAGAGAAGACGATCCACAGCGGTACCCGTCGCGTTTTCAATAATTCCGGCCAGTCCTGCAATTCACCCGCACGCATGCTGGTCGAGCGCTCCATCTACAAAGATGCGGTGGAGATCGCGCGCAGGGTCGCGGAAAAGACCGTTGTCGCCTCCGCCCACGAGGCCGGTTCGCATATCGGTCCGGTGGTTTCGGCGGCGCAGTTCGACAAGATCCAAGACCTGATCGAAACCGGCATCAAGGAAGGCGCGCGCCTGGTCGCGGGCGGTCCGGGGCGCCCCGCAGACCTCAAGAAGGGATATTTTGTGCGCCCGACCGTTTTTGCCGATGTCGAGCCCGGCATGCGCGTCCAAAGCGAGGAAATCTTCGGTCCGGTCATCACGATCATGCCGTTCGACAGCGAGGAACAGGCGATCAAGATCGCCAACGACACCCTGTACGGGCTGACCAACTACATCCAGACGGCAGACGAGGAACGGCGCAAGCGGCTAGCGTTCGCGTTGCGTTCGGGCATGGTAGAGACTAACACCGACCCAATCGGCCCCGACGCGTTTTTCGGGGGCGTCGGGTTCTCGGGTCGGGCGCGCGAGTGCGGCCACTGGGGCATCGAGGAATTCCTCGACGCCAAGGCAATCTCCGGTTGGCCGGCCTAGCCCGGCCGACGAATATGCTCTACAGGCCGGCACCGCTTCAGGCCGTGTCGGCTCCTGCTGCAGCTGGCGCTAGGCTCGCAATATCGGGCAATTCCATGGTGTGCAGGGAGTCAATACCGACGACATGTGCTGGCCAATGAGAGGTGTGCGCGATCCGGCGGACGCGGCCGGATCGTCACGACCTCATCAACCGCGTAAGCGCCGCCGGCCTCTGGACGCCGACCGTTGAACGGCTCTGGGCAGCGGAGCTATCCGGGAGCGGCGTGACTCTCATCGCCGGGGCCGCCGTGGTCGACCAGTATGGCTATGACAACGTCATGATGCGGATCTCGGCCGAGCGAAGCGAAATCCTCTATCGTGAGCGCATGCCGGTTGCCTGTCTCCATGTGGCAGCCATGGCTCGCCTGGGTTGGGCAGCGCAGCGGGGCGAGGGCGCATGTCTTTGCCAATCCGGTCGTCGACGTTGAGGGCGTGAAGGTTTCTCCGCTGATCTGCTACGAGCAGCATCGTATCCAGCCTTTCCGCAATCCGCGTCTCGATCCGCCGTTCGGCGGAGACCAGTGCGTCTGCGCACAGTCGCTCGGTTGTCGATATTGCTGGCAAGATGGTCAGCGTGTCCCTGCACCGCGCGACCAGACGCTGCGCAAGATCCTCGTTCGAGCGGGCCTCTTCAGCCTGATCGAAAAGCGAGTCCCGCAGATCACGAGCTCCGCGGCCCGCGAAAGTCTTGTAGCCGTAGGTCTGACGCAAAGCCTCCATGTGCTGCTGACGTGTCTGACGGCGGGTCGCATAAGTAAGGAGAGCATCGGCGGAAATGCCGAGCTGAGCTCCGATAAACGAAAGAACGGCGTTCGGAATCATCCCCCCGGAGCTTGGCATGCGGCGTTGTCCCTATTGAAGTATACTCTGTTGTGGACAACAATCGGCCCATGTAAATCAAGGCCTTCCGGCACCAAATCCACGAGGGTTCAATTGGGATAGCCCGTCGCGCCCTCTACTGCCGTGTTTCGACTGCCGACCAATCTTGCGAACGGCAGGAGCGTGACCTGACGGCTTTTGCAGCCCGTGTCGGTTACAAGTGGTGGCAACATTCAAGGAGACGGGTTCGGGTGCGAAGCTCGACCGTGCCGAACGCAGGAAAGTCATGGCGCTTGCTCAAGCGCGGCAGATCAACGCGATCCTCGTCACAGAGCTGTCTCGCTTGGGGCGCTCGACCGTCGACCTCCTCAACACATTGCGCGAGCTGGAAAGCTGGAAGGTCTCGGTGATCGCCATGAGCGGCATGGCATTCGATCTGTCCTCGCCGCACGGCCGGATGCTTCCGGCATTGCAGAATTTGAACGCGACCTCATCAGCGAGCGTGTCAAATCTGGCCTCGCTGCGGCAAAGGCGCGGGGAAAGAAACTTGGTAGGCAAAGAGCACAGCGGCCGAAGTCAGACCGGCTCGCTCCGAAAGTCCTCGCGCTTAAAGCTGAAGGCCGTAGTTACCGTGGATCGCCCGCGATATCGGCATCAGCAGCAACACTGTCGCTGCGATCTTGAAACGCTCGGTTTCATGCTACTCGACGCCGGTTCTTTCTGCCATCAAGCGACATCTGGACCGTTTCCTCAAGTCTTTCGTATGTGGTCTCGCCGAATTCCTAGATCGCCGAAGCCCGGCTCCGCTCGACGTAAATTTGCCGCAGATGCGCCGTAATCGAGCCCGGTTTACCGGCTCCGATCGGCTTGCCATTGATATTCACGACGGGGTTGACGAGACCGGACGCGGATGTGGAAAAGGCTTCCGCGGCGTTCTCGATCTCCTCGACCGTAAACGGCCGCTCCTCTATCCGGAGCTGAAGATTACCAGCGCATAGCAGCACGGCTTCGCGCGTAATGCCTTGCAGAATGTCGGTGGAAAGATCCCGTGTGACGATCGTTCCGTCCGCCGTGACGATATAGGTGCGGATTCCAGGGAATGACCGGACGGGATTCCGATCAAAATCCGGACGGCATTCCGATTTGAAGCCGGACAGCATTCCGATCAATTACCGGACGGTTTTTCC